>JACPBX010000018.1 GCA_016180085.1 Candidatus Woesearchaeota archaeon
TCTTTTAAATCCTGCAAAGTTTCTGCGTCATGCTCTGACAGGTAAGCGTAGTTTGATGATTTCAAGAATGGCTTTGCTTTATCTTCTATTTCTTTAGCACGTTTTTTTAGTTCTTCCTTTGAAGGTTTTTTATCTCCCAAGAAAATCCTGATTTTTTTCCATTTGCTTAAGCTAAGCCTTACATTTTTAGTAAAGTAGTAATATTCCTTATGATTACGTTTTATTGTTTCTATGTAGGCCATACCAGATTGTATGTGCACAGGGTATATAAATGTTTCGGTTGATTGTGCACATACAGATTGGGGCAGGCAAAAGCTGCTGGAATCTGGGCTTGGCAAAGGGAGTTATAGGATTATCTTCTTGGCCGCTGATGAAATGTCCAGTGGCTTCTTAGTCGTTTTTTGCGGCTGTTGTGAGTGAAACTCCGGAAAGATTGCGGCGGCTGTCGGAAGAATTACGATTTTTTGAATCCACTGGACACTGGACATATGCGGCTAGGGCTTATAAGCTAGTTCTGTAGCAAAAAAACAAAAACATTAAAAAGGTGGCGTACTATTCAACATACGCCATGAAGTACGAAAATGCTAATAAGGGAAATACATCTGAAAGAAGCCGCGGAGGAGAAGATACAGGAACACGGCGTGGTGGAAAGAGAAGCAGAAGAAGCATTGCTGCGGGACGAGCCGAAATATTTCAAAGCGAGAAACGGCAGGTATATGGGGATAGGCGTAGCGCAGAGGTTTATCACGGTAATTTTTGAATATGCTGATGGAATCGCCACCATAGTAACAGCTTACCCATCATCAAAATCGCAAATAAAGCTTTACCACCGAAAATGAAAAGGAACATACCAGAAGAGGATGACATAAAGGAAGAGGACATTATTGGCGAGGTACACTTTGAAATAGACAAAGATGCATTTAAAGGGCCTTTTACTTGCTGCGGCAGGAAAACCAAAAAGGCAACGAAGGGCATATCATCGAAAGGGCAAAAAATAACTTATGATGTCTGGAAATGCGGCAAATGCGGGGAGGAATATCTGGACAGCGACCAAGCAGGAAAGCTTGAAGATATTTGGGCAATACAAAAATTTCTTGAAGGAAAATCACCCACCATGGAAAGAAGTCTTAATTACGACGGCAAAACGTATTTTGTGCGGTTTCCGAAGGATTTGACTGGTTCATGGGCAAAAAAGAAAAAGGCAAACATAACGATGCTAACCCCTGAGAAGTTCTTGGTTGAAGTAGCCCAATAGCTTAATTAAACGCCTCAGGGGGCCTGCCCCTCTGGTCCTGCTGCTGCGAGCGCTCGGAGCGCTGGCTCTCGTACTCCCTGACAATCTCGGCTGCCTCTTCCGCATCGCGCGATTTGCCCTTTCCGCCTCTCCCGCTTCCTCTGCCGCCTTTGCCAAGCTTGCTGAATGGGTTCGGGAAGCTGAAGCCGCCACCCATCCCGCCACCTTTTTTCTTGATTATAAAGAAAGCGCCTCCGCCTATGGCAGCAACAACTAAGCCAATGATAACAAATAATAGCGTTTTACCTGTGCCGCCTTTACCTTTGCCTGCTTCACCGGTTTCGTTTCCTGAAACATTGCCAGCTGCCGCACTTACATTGACTGGCCCTGCTGCAGCCGCTGTTTCCGCAGCGGATGAGGCTGCTGCCGGTTTCAGGACAACCGCAAACAGCGACAGGCCTGGCGAGGTTGCCTCGAAATAATTGTCGGTTGTGTCGGAGCGCTTGTAAACCGTATCAAGCGATGTCCACAAGTCATTGAAGTAGCGCTGCAGCACTATGTTCTTGATGGAACCGGAGTTCTGGTCAAACCACTTTTTCTCAACCTTAAACTCGATTTTAACCTCGGAAACATCGGTGTCTTTGAGGTTGGCCTTGTCAATTTTTATGTACTGGTAAACCTTGCCCTGGACCTCCCTTTTCACTGTTGGCGAAGTGGCAAGCTTGGTGACAGTCAGCTCAACGTTCGAAGCGCTGTTCACAGTCGTGATGTCCAGGTTTTTGAAGCTTATTTCCTCCTTGGAGATGCTCATTGTTGAAGTGCCGGCAGGCATGACGTCCCATTTTTTGGATACCTTTATGCCCGCGTCAGGCGCAGGAGTGCCCCCTCCGCCACCGCCTCCTCCGGGGCTGCTGCCGGGGCTGCTGCCGGTGCTGGCTGAAGGCGTAACGCTGATGTTGGCGTAGTTCCCGAAAGGACCTTTTGACGGAACGAAGACTGTAAAGTTAACGTTCCCCCCGTCATCAGCAGGCACAACCGCAAAGTGGTATGTGCCTTTTACAAAGCCGCTGACCGAAGTTGAGTTGGTAGTGCCTGAAACACTCTTGACAAAAGTCGTCAGGTTGGCCTGGGTCACGTTATTGCCGGCAGCAAGGTTGACATTCGTCTCGTTTGCGGCTGAGCGATAAATCTGGTAGGTAAGGTTGAAGGAATCAGCCTCGCCGTTAACGTCCTGGGTCACGTTAAGCCACGTAATGGTAACTGAGGTGTCAGATGTTGTTATGGTAATGTTCAGGGCTGAACGGGGCATCACTGTATCGTTTACTGTGGCATTATATCTGTTAAAAACGCTTGATAAATTAACGCCCCCGCCTGAAGAGCTGTTCTGCAGGTTTCCTGTCGCGTCAACAGCTGCAACAGCATAATAGAAAATGCTGCCGTTAAGTGTGGTGTTGTCAATGTAGGTCTGAACGCCCTCGCCAATCCTGGCTGCAGATGTGAGGTTCGTGATGTTTATAACGTAATTTATGTCAGAATAGTTTGTAAGGTTGTTCCAAAGCGTGCTTATGTTGGAAGCGGACCTGAAGATTATGTAGCTCTCCCCTGTTTCGCTAGGAACATCAGTCCAGTTTATCACCACGTTTCCGCCGATAGTGGCTGATATGTTTACCAGAGCAGGCGCTGCCGGCGGAGTGGAATCGCTGCCCTGCGGGCCTCCCGAGCCGTCAGAGAAGTGCGGCAGGTTTATCCAAACATAGTTCGTAGATGTGTTTATGTAGCACTTGCTTGTTGAGGTATCATTACCTCCTGAGCCCACACAAGGCATGCCGCCAGATGTTGTGTTAAACCAGCTTGCATTGTAGTCAGACCAGTCAGAAGGTACTGACTGCGCATTCTGGTTCTGGGTGCTGTTCCATGCAAGAGAGCCGGTGTCATCGAAAAGCTCCTTAATCGTGAAATTAATCTGCTGGGAGTCATCAAGTCTTGAATAATTGTACGGCATGCCAACAAGCACCTTGTCGTAAATGTTGGGCGCAGCGCTGCCGAACTTGAAGAGCTCCTGATAACTGGTGCCGTTCGTGTCCGCTCTAAGCGCGCTATCGCTCATCGAAGCCTCAGGGGGGCCTGAAGCGAGCATGTCGACCCCTATAAAGTAGACCTTCACGCCAGTCGTGTTAATCTCCATAAGCAGGTTGACCTTGCCAGTAGCCATGACCTTCAGAGGGTTAAACCCGCCAGCGTCAAAGTCGTTTGGGAACAGCCTGCAGCTGTCAACACTGGCATTAAACACGTTGCAGGCCTGGCTGTTTCTCATAAAGGTAAGCTTGTAGTTCCCGGCCAGGGCACCGGAGAACTGCTCAGAACTGCCGTTTGCATTGAACTTCTTTGGCTTGAAGGTGTTTAATGTAACACGGATTATGCCATTCGGCTCTTTTGAGGCGTTTGTTATGTTGAGCTTTACCTTCATCGGCGCAAATTGCCTGTTGAAAATAAGCAAGGTGGCATTGCTATCGTTAAGAATGGGCAGGCTTACAATCCCGCCACTGAGCTGGTCAACCATATACCTGAACGTTGGGAAAACAGACCTGTGGCCAACCATGTCAACCTTAATCTCTGTGTGCGCATCATCCAAAGGCAGGCCGTTGGCATCGCTGATGTTTATCTTCACAAAGCTGGCGTTGAGGGTAGTTGAGCCGCTGCTAACGCTTGAGTAATTGCCTGCAAGCCTCTTCAATGTCAGGTTGTGGGCGATGTTCCCGGTTACTGTGAAGTTGCTGAAATAGGCAAAGTACTCCCCGCCTCCTGAGCTAGTCGCTGTTGCATTTGCCCCATAAACCTCAAGAATCTGGTAAATGCCAGACGCTGAGCCCATAACAACAGCGCTATAGTTGGCAGCGTAATTGCCAGTGCCAGGAGGAGTCTGGTTTATCACATTACCGCCTGAAATCTGCAGGTCAGAGTTGGGCGGCACCATGCCCGCAACGCCGAGCTTGACCAACAGCTGGGTAATGTTAACAGCTGTTGAGTTGCCCTCAACGGTTATGTTGCCTGATATTACATTCATGGAGAAGGCAAGGCTCTTGTTAAAGCTGAGGACGATTTCTTTAAGGTCTTCTGAGAAGTTTGAAATGTTATTGACTACAATTGTCTGCGGGGGCAGGGCAAGGTTAAAGGGGTTAGGGTCGCCGGGATTAAATTGAGGAGGCCGCATCACCATAATTGTATAGTTCTTAGCCCTTGGCACAACAATTGTGGTGTTAAAGCGGAGGGTCATAAAGTCCTCAGAAATCGGGAAGCCCAGCGCATCGTCAAAGACGAGGTTGCTGAAATTAACCATGGCAGAGCCGTTCCACGCGGTAAGGTAAAATGTGACAGCCGGCTGCAGGTAAATGGTGCTGTTGTCAAGAAACGCCATCAGGGCACCCATCGGAACAGGGGGCAGTGTCGGACCAACTTCCCATGCGTTCCAGCTTGTGGCGTTGTAGGCAACAACCTTCACGGTGTACAGCGCCATACAACTGCCTGGGCCAACATTCAGGGTGAAGTTGCCGCTGCTTGCGTTGGTTGTTGTCTGATTTATAAACGTCGTCTGAGGCTCGCCAAACTGGGAAAAGCTCATGTTGTAAATAGAAACGTTAACAGAGGCGTTCCATGTCGATGTGCTGTTAGTTGTAGCGTTATGGAAACTGCTGTTGAGGACGTTGCCGTGAAGCACAAAACTGCCTGTTAGAGCAGGGGCCCACGGGCACGGCGGAGGGCCCTGCTGGCCAGTGCCAAAGGAGCTGAAAAGGAGTACTAAAACAGCTGCAAACACAACAGCAGCAACCAACGAAGCAGAGATCCTAGATAAACTACCCAACTTCCCTAACTTACCCATCCAACACCTCTTTCACTATCCCCTCAGCTGATGCGAAGAAACAACGAATAAGCTGTGGCATGCGTATTTAAATTTTTCTATGTGCCCGGTTTATTCCCTGAAACGGATAAAAACATTTAAAAAACAGGCAAAACCAGCCCCTGACCTGAAATGGGGATTTTTGACTTTCTAAAGCCACTTGGCAGGCTGAAGCCATTACTTGCACCACTAGAGTTTGTAGGGAAAAAGGTTGCCATCCTTGTGAATTATGTTCTTTTAAGTATCGTTTATTTTACGGCTTTTGCCGCAACTGCTGCAATTGCCAAGGTTGCCAGGAAAAGGTTCCTGGAACTCAAGCCTGACCATAACAGGCAGAGCTACTGGATTGAGAGCAAGAAAGAGGACCACAGCAAAAAGGAAGCTTACAGGCCATTCTGATGAGGGTGTAAAGGAAAATGAACATACTGGGCGTATCGTGCTTTTACCATGACAGCTCGGCAGCGCTGCTCCAGGACGGCAAAATAGTGGCTGCCGCGCAGGAAGAGCGCTGGACAAGGAAGAAGCACGACATCAGCTTTCCGGAAAACGCCATAAAGTACTGCCTTGGGCAGGCAGGGCTGGCTATTGATGAGATTGACGCTGTCGGGTTTTACGAAAAGCCGCTGCTGAAGTTCGAAAGGCTGCTGAGCTCGCACATCGAGACCTTCCCTAAGTCGTACAAGGTGTTCGTGCAGGCCCTGCCAAGCTGGATAACCGAAAAGCTCAGGATACCAAGCATCCTGAGGAAGAAGCTCAGGTACAGCGGCAAGGTGTTCTTCGTGGACCACCACACGGCCCATGCTGCAAGCGCTTTCCACGTCTCGCCTTTTGAGGAAGCCGCAATATTCACGGCAGACGGGGTTGGGGAATGGACAACCACCACGCTGGGAGTTGGGAAGGGCAGTGAGGTAACACTTCTCAAGGAGCTCCATTTCCCGCACTCGCTGGGCCTGCTCTACAGCACTGTGACAGCATACCTTGGGTTCAAGGTGAATAACGACGAATACAAGGTCATGGGGCTGGCGCCATACGGCAAGCCAGCTTACTATGACGCGTTCAGGAAAATAATAGACGTCAAGGAGGACGGCAGCTACAGGCTTGACATGGACTATTTCACGTTCCATTACGGCACAAGGATGCTAAGCAGGAAGTTTGAGGAAAAATTCGGTCCTTCCAGGAGGAAAGAAGGGCCTGTGGAGGAAAGGCACAAGGACATTGCAGCATCGCTGCAGAAAGTGGTAGAGGAGGCAGTATTCGCTGCCGTGAATCATCTCCACGAAATCACCAAAACAAAAAACCTGTGCCTTGCAGGAGGGGTGGCACTGAACTCCGTAGCCAACGGAAAGCTGACAAAGATGACGCCATTCAGGAAGGTTTACATCCCCCCGGCCCCATCTGATCCCGGCGCTGCTGTCGGAGCTGCGACAGTCGTTTACCACATGCTGTTGGGAAAGCCGAGAAATTTCATAATGGACCGCGCCGACCTAGGGCCTGGATTCGGCCATGAGCAGGTAAAACAGTTCCTGGACGGCAAAAATGTTGTTTACAAAGAGCTTCCGGAAAAGGAGCTCCTCAAAACCGTTGCAAGGCTGCTGTGGGAAAATAACGTGGTTGGATGGTTCCAGGGCAGGATGGAATTCGGGGAAAGGGCCTTGGGCAGCAGAAGCATCCTTGCCAATCCCTGCAACCCTGAAATGAAAGACATCCTTAACCTGAAGGTAAAGCACAGGGAGCAGTTCAGGCCTTTTGCGCCTGTCGTAACAGCTGAGGATGCAAAAGACTACTTTGACGTTGACACAGAGGTGCCGTTCATGTCATTCGTTTACCCTGTCAGGGAGCCAAAAAGAAAAATGCTGCCTGCAGTAACCCACGTTGACGGCTCAGGAAGGCTGCAGACCATAAGGAGAGAGGCAAACCCAAGATACTATGACGTTATCAGGGAGTTTGAAAAGCTGAGCAAGGTGCCGATACTGGTTAACACATCCTTCAACATCAGGGGAGAGCCCATAGTCATGACGCCTGAGCACGCGTACCGGTGCTTTACAGGCACGGGCATCGACTACCTTGCGATGGACAATTTTCTTATTAAAAGAGAGGACAACAAGAAAGACCTGTGGGACAGCGAAAGCCTCGCCAGGGACTAGGGGATGCGCAGTAAGAGTGCTGAGAAATAAGCAAGGAGGAACAGACCCATGAAACTTAAACAGCCCGTAAAAAAGATGCTGCTGCTGGCGCTAACGCTGCTTGTGTGCGCGATAGTTATAGAGGTGTTCTTCAGGTTCTACTGGCCGTACAAGTCAGTATACGTCTCAGACGACGAGCTCAACTATAAATTAAAGCCAAACTTTGAGGGTGTGTACAAAAGCCCTGAAGGGCAGCACAGGTTCTGGACAAACGGGGAAGGGTTCGTCAACCAGGACCCCAAGAGAGAGAAGCGCCAGGGCACAAAAAGAATCTTCATTGTGGGCGACTCCTTCGTGGAAGGGCTATACACTGAAAAGAAAAACCACTTCACAGAGCTGCTGCAGAACAAGCTGGACAGCTACGCCAGCAGACAGCCATCAACAAAATACGAGGTAATAAGCTACGGCACAAGCTCGTGGGGCACAGACAACGCGTACAAGTACATAATAACGCAGGCATTTGGCTATAATCCCGACATCGTTGTGCTCACTTACTACCAGAACGACCTGGGAAACGTGGCAGTAAGCAGGCTCTTCAGGGTTGAGAACGGAAGCGTGGTGCCAACTGACGTTGGAGGAACAACAGTTGGGAACAAGGTGAAGAAGCTCATCACAAAGTGCAGCTTTTACTCTTCATTCTGCAGCTACTTCCAGATACACGCAACACAGTTCAAGTTCCTCCACCCGATAATGGCACGGCTTGGCTTCAGCGTTGCAACAGGGGAAGCTGCCACGACAGACTTCAACAAGCACCCTTATGCCACGGAGCTGGCGCCTGGCGACAAACGGACCATAGAAGATGCCTGGAACAAAACCGAGCTTCTTATAAGAACCGCAAAGACAGAGGCAGAGCAGAGAGGAGCAAAGTTCGCCCTGGCTTATATTCCCTCAAGGTGGGAAGTTGATGAAGAGGCATACGAAGGCTTCCTGCAGGCAGCCAACCTCAGCCGTGACAAAACAAATATGCGCGCTGTCAGGGAGAGGATAGCAGGCATAAGCGCCAGAAACGGGATAATGCTGATAGATCCCACAGATAAATTTTTGGACTACGAGGGCAAAAACATAACCCTTTACCAGTCCTTCGTGCACTTCACGAAGGAGGGCGACAAGCTGTTTGCAGAAGAGCTTTACCAGGGCCTGACAAACTACAGCATGATTGAAGGCAAAAGCGAAGACGAAAGCCAAAATATAAAAACAGGATAGAAAGAAACGAAGCGTAGGGGAGATGGAAGAAGACAAACAAACACAGGAAGAAAGGCCTGAAGAAGGCCGGGAAGCTCAAACAAGTGAAGAAGCAAGAATTGCAGAAGTACTTGGCAAAAAAGAAGGGAAAGAAGGTTTCCTGCATAGGCACTTCTACCTTGTGGGGGAAGTCTGGAGCTTCATGAAAGTCAGGAAGAAGTGGTGGCTGCTGCCGATAATAATTACACTCGCCCTTGTTGGCCTGCTGATAATATTCGGACAGGCAAGCCCGTTGTCCCCATTCATTTACGCCCTGTTCTAGACGTTCTGGAAACAAAATCGCTTACCTTCTCCTGCTCCTTCACCTTTTTGAACATCCTAAGGAAAAGCGCTGCCAACAGCAAGAAAACAACAACACCAGCTGCGGTAGCGATTTTTGACTTCCTGCTGGCGAAAAGCGCCTTCAGCAACGGCGCTTCCTGCTCCGGAGCAGAAACAGCCAGATTGCCTGCTTCGCCAGCCGCAGCACCCGCTGCCGGCGCCCTGGTTTCGTTTCCTGCAGGAGCAGCCTCTGGCTCAGGCAACCTTTCTGCAGCAACCGCAAAAAGCGAGAAAGCAGGCAGCTCGGCAGAGTAATAGTAATAACTGCCATCCTCGGCGAACATCAGCGCCCTCATCCTGTCCCATGAACCCCCTGAATGGCGGAAAAGGGAAACCTGCTTTGCAGTGAAACCACTGTCAGACAGCCACTGCCTCGGAACCCTGAACTCAACAGCCGCGCGGGTTATATCAAGGAAAGTCAGTTTTGCCGTAATGCTCAGGTACTGGTAAACAGAAAACACTGTTTCAGGAATGAAAAGCCTGGCTGAAACGTTTGTCACATTAAGGGACTCAACTTTGACATTGATGTTTGACAATGAGGATGCTGCCGTAAACCTCACCTTGGTGAAAGCAATTCCTGATTTGTTAATGCTCATAACCGCAGTTTCCCCTTCCCTTAATGCCGTAAATACTTGTAATGCGCTTGCCAAGGAGCCTCCGGAGCCAGCTGCCGCACCACCGCCGCCACCTCCTCCACCTCCACCCCCACCGCTTACGCCCTGGGCTGACGGGCAGACAGCGTCGCTGCCTGAACAGTCCTCATCAACGCCATTACCGCAGGTATCGGAAGCTCCCGGATTGGTTCCTGCGCTGTTGTCGTTGCAGTCATTGCCAGAGCCGCAGCCCGAAACATAATAGCCGTCGGCATCAGAGTCAGCACACTGCTCTTTAGCTGCGGTAAAGTTAACGCCGGTAATTTTGTAATAAGCGCCGTTGTCAATTAAAGAGCAGTTATAGCTGCCGCTGACACCCGGGCACGTGACCAGGGTCTCGTTTGCGCCGTTGCAGCTGCTGCTTATGTCACCGAAAGACTGCACGTCAGCATCCTTGATGCAAGTGCTGTTTATTGTGCCATTGACGTTGTTCACCGTTACATTCTTGGTCTGACCCTGCTGCAGCCTGAGCCCCTTTACAAGTATACCGCCAAAAGGCGAGGTTAAGTTCTGCACGTCGACAGTAAAGTTCAGGCTGAGGTTTGCAAGGCTGAAGTTCCAGTAGAACTCCATCAGCGGCCTCGTGCCATTGGTAACATTAACGAAAAACGTGCTGTTAAGAAGGCGCGAAAAGTTAGTGGTGCTGTTTATGGTAATGTTAAAATTGCCAACCTGCAAGGTTGATGAGTTTACAGTTGTCGCGTTCCCAGACACAGAATCCTCACTGTCCTGAACCCCGTCGTTGTCATCATCCGCATCATAAATATCCGGGGTTCCGTCGCCGTCAAAGTCAGGCCTGTCTATCACTGTGACGTTGAAAAATCCCAGGCTGTAGCTGCCAAAATCGGTCACGTTAACCCTGAAACGGTAAGTGCCCGAGTCTGAAAGGTTTGTCTTCCAGCTGAAATTGGCAGCAGACTGGTTTTTCGTCGTGAAATTAAGCCGCAAGCTGTCATTGACAGTAAAGTTGAGAAGGTCGTTTTCAGCATCATCGGCGACTGCTGTTATGTTGACAAAGTCAGTTTCATTGACTGTGATATTGTTGATTGAAAACAAGGTTGGCGTATCATTAACTGCCGTTATGTTAACGAAAATCACTTCCGAAGCGTTTGCAAGGCCATCGGAAGCGTTAATTGCCAGGTAGAAAATGCCTGAAAAGTTCCCGGCTCCCGAGAGATTGAAGGTTATGTTGCCTGTCGTTGAGTTTATCGTGAAGTTTATTGTGTTGTTGATGAAGTAGGTTATCGTGTCGTTGTCCAGGTCTGTTGCAACAACCGTGAAATTAAGCGGAATATCCTCGGCGGATGTCACATTTGAAATACTCGCCCATTGGGGGGCGCGGTTGGTGTTGTTAATTGTCAACGTCCAGTTTATCTGGCTCGTAAGGCTGCCGTCGGAAAGAATCGCTGTAATGTTGTAAGTGCCGTTTGCCTGCTGCGATGCCTGCGAAAAATTGCCAAGGAAGGTGAAGTTTGTGTTTCTCGCTGCTGACTGGAGGGTGCCGTTGACGTACCAGTCAAGGGTAACAGCATCGTTTTGTGCATCAATGTAAGTAATATTAAACGTCTGGTTGCTGGGCTCTGCAATGTTTATGCTAATGTTTGACGGCAAAAAAGAAGTGATGTTGGGAGCTGTATTGTTTCCAAGCCCTCCTGAAACGACAATGGCAAATGGCTGGGGATTTTGAGGAATGTTAGTGCCGTTAACCAGCACGAAATAAACCCCTGAAACAGGTGAGATAACAACCTGCTCAACATTGTTTACAGAATCGCGGGTGTCGTTATGGGGCGAGAGAAAGTCATTACCAAAATACGTGGAGCCGTTGGAAGCAACCACTATAAGGTCGAGGTTGTTGACAAGCGCCTTTGCAGAGCCGGTGCTCGAAGCCGCAGGGTAGTCAGTCCAGACAAGCGTAGCCTTGAACTGAACTGTGGCGTTGCTGACAGTAAAGGTGTAGTTGGCGAGGCCGGAGGTGTTCACGCCAGACTGGTTGTCAACGTACGAAAACCTTCTCGGCGCAACAGGGAACAGCGAGTTAGTAAGGTTAACCCTCCCCCAGCCGGTATAGTTGTGCGGGATGCCATAGCCAGGGTCAACAGCACCGTTAATAAGAGTCGCTTTAATAAGCGCAGAAGTTGGGTTGACTTCCGAGCGGTTATCGGTATAATACTGCCTGACAAGGGCAGCAGCTCCTGCAACAAGAGGGGTTGCCATGCTCGTGCCGCCGCAATAAGCATAGTTGGCATCGAAATTACCCCAACTACTGCAAGGGTTGTTGCTGCTCGCCTTACGGCTAAGGGAAGAAATGATGTAAGTGCCTGGCGCAACAAGGTCCGGCTTAACCCTGCCATCAGCGGCAGATCCGCGGCTTGAGAAATAAGCTACTTGGTTAATGTTGTCAGCATCACCGCCTAGCCCGGAGCGGTTATTCTCCATGGCGCCAACAACGATTGCGTTTTTTGCGTTCGCCTGGGTTCCAACTGTTTTGTTTGCCCCTCCAGAGCCATCCGAGCTTCCACCACCGCTATTGCCGGCAGCAAAAAGGATAGTCATGTTCTTATAGTTCCACGCAAACGTGTCAATCTGGTTCGTGTCAGAAGCATAAGTGTTGGTGCTGCTGCCCCAGCTGTTGGTATGAATCCTGGCAGAGCCGTTCGCTGAGGCGTAGGCAGTAGCGAACAGATCATTCAAGTCATCCGGGGGAAAAACAGCATTGGAGCCTGCGTCGTCATTCATTGCCTGAATTACAAGATTTGCACCCCAAGCAATCCCCTTGTACACCCCATTAGAGTTGGAACCATTACCTGCAGCAGAACCAGCAACATGGGTGCCATGCCCAAACACGTCATCAGGGGAAGTGCCGTAAAAGTTCTGTATGCTCAGCACCCTCTGGTCAAAATCAAGGTTCATATCCCCAATAACAGACAAATTATCAGTGCCGTTATCAAGCCCTGTATCTGCCACAGCTATAACCTGACCAGAGCCATTCAGCAAATAAGTGTTCCACACAGTCGCTGCTTCCATAATCCTTGCTGCATTGTCATTGAACACGACAGGCTGAATAAAAGGCTCAATGACCTCAACGCCATCAAGCAATGCAATGGTGCTTGCTGCAGCTTCTGCAGCAGTAACCCTTACGACCCTGCCTGAAGATGAAACTACGCCTGCATAAGAGCGCAACGCCTCCAAATCCGGCTTCTCACCCGGAAAGAAAACAACGTCAAAAGTTTCGTTGTCGGAGTAGGAAAGTGCTGACACCCCTTTCACTTTCTTATGCTCCCTTAGCTGCCACTGCACTTTGCCTCTGGAAGAATAATGGGCAGCACTGCTAATAAACCATAGCCGTCTAACTTGCTCAAGCGAAGAGCCGGGAACCTTTGCGATATAGGCATTCTCCGGAACGTAATAAGCCAACTCTACGCCAAATGAGGAAAGGGCGTCCTTAAACTCCTGCCTTACCGGCTCGGAGAAGTTCAGGACAAAATACCCTCCACGGGCTGGGGAAGGCTCCTCAGAGGCTGCTGCGGCTTGCGTGAGGAATTTTCCAAGCAAAACTGCTGCTACAGCAGCAACAGCAACTAAAACAAACAGCCTCAACACCGCTTTATTGCCCAATTTTCCGAACACCTGATTAGAAAAGTGAACAGTCCTGTTTATAAATTTTACATGCAAAAACGTGAGGAAATGCCGGTCACTACTCTTTTTCGAGATATGCCTCGCCTTTTGAAGGATTGAAGTAAAGAGCGAGCTTGTTTATTGTCAAAAAATCAGTCCCGAGAAGAGAAGGAATTGAATTTGCTTCTTGTATTTCCTCTACAGCTTTTTTTGTCCCTATCAGCACTGAAAATTCAGGCAATGTTATTCTTTCAAGTTTCTCTTCCTCTGTTTTAAAAAGCAATTCAATTTCCCTTATTCTTCTGAGTTCATATGTAGAACCGCCTATTTTAGTGTGCCCCAGCTGGGGCAAGCTGGTCACTGGCACGTGCAATCGGAAAGCGTCACTTTGACTAATAAAAGTTACAGGACTGCCCGTATCAACATAAAAGTCAACCCTCCCAAACATTCGATATTTAGCAGAACGTATGCTAGCCGAAATCAAGATTTGCCCTGCCACTATTTGCAAAGGTAGTTTCATTTCAGAATCAGAGGATTCTCTTTATCTTTGATACAAATTTTATCATTACTTCCGCCGGATTTAACTTTTTGCTTTCTAATTCACTTATCAGTTCTTCGAATTTTCGGCTGGCGTCAACGAAGTTGCCATCATGGATGGCAACAAAATGGTCAGGGTACTTAGTCAACAGTTCGGAATAATTCTTGTCTAGCCATTTCGCATCCTTTTCAGCCGAACCCAAAAGCCTCAATACATTTTCAGTTTCCATAGACAACACCACATAATGACGCTACTTTTCAGTAGACATTTAGTAGTGGATTTTTGTTTATAAAGCTTTTCTCTAACAGCTTGTTTACTTCATAACCTTCTTCTTCCTTCCCTTCAGGAACAGCCATGCCCCAACCGCAACGACAGCCACAACAACCACCAGAAGAACTGTGTTGATGGGCGTTGGCTTCTTGGCCTCCACAGGAGGCTTTTCCTCTGCCTTCTCTTCAACAGGGGGAGCAGGAGGGGCTTCAACTGCCGGAGGCGCTGCCTCTGCCCTTCCCTGGACAGCAACAGTGCTTGTGCCTATGCTCCTGATGTCCTTGTTTACAGTGTAGCTAAGGTCCTTTGTAGTGCCCTTTTGGACTTGCGAGAAGAACCACTTGACAACAGGGTCTGCCTCAAGTATGGCTGGCTGTTCGCCCTTGAAAGTGA
Source organism: Candidatus Woesearchaeota archaeon (assembly GCA_016180085.1). Lineage (GTDB taxonomy): Archaea > Nanobdellota > Nanobdellia > Woesearchaeales > UBA10216 > UBA10216. Next base: position 14,345 of record JACPBX010000018.1, read on the forward strand.
CCTGGTCAACGTTGCTGGCAGCTGCCTTTGGAATGACCTCAACCACCTCAACGTTCTTCAGGTCCTGGTTCCCGGGAGCAGTAACTGCGAGCTTGACAACAGAAACAATGATTTCCTCTTTTGTAACCTTGTTGGTTGCCTTGACAACCTCAACCGTCTTTTTCACCGAGACAGCCGAAGCGCCGCCGCTCGAAACCGCCTCCTGTATTGCGGTTAATGCCTGCTTTGCCTCTTCTGTCTTAACAATGGTCTCAACCTGGGCAAGGGTCTTTGCGACTGTGTCTGCAGCAACAGGCACTTCCTTTACCTCAGGGGCAGCAACAGTCTTAATCTCAACATTCCCTGCTGCAACAGCCTCCTGGAAAGCAGGAGGCAATGCCGCTTTGACAGTATCTACAGTTTCCTGGGAAGGCGCTGCAGGAGCAGTCGCTGCACCCCCGCCGCCACCACCGCCACCAGCGCCTGTGCCCCCGCCGCCACCGCCGGTATCGGTAGCTGCTGCTGCCGCGCAAGTGGACTTGCAGGTGCCGCCTGCACCAGAGCTGTTAACAGAGCTTGTGCCAACGCAGCAGATTCCGCTTGAGCAGGCATTGGCAAAGCCGCATGCGCCGTTGTTTGCTACAAGCGAAACAGACAGGTTTGTGCGGTTAACAAACTGATTGCTGCAGGTCTGGGTTGATGCATTAATGCCCCAAACCTTAAGGAATACTGTGCTGCCTGAATCACACTCAAAATCCATTGTAAAATTTTCAGGCGAAAGCGGCTGCCCTCCAACCGGCTGGCCAACAGTAAAGGTTGAGGCTGCAGAAGAGGCACTGCCTATAAATGCTTCAATGACTGCACCGCCAGCAGCGCTGCTCCCGCCTATTGTCACGTTGCCAAGGAAAGTATTGATTTTGGTAGGGTCTGCTGCGAATACAGCAATAGAAGATAACACAAGCAGCGCCAAGGCGAGGTAGATTGATGCTAGTTTTCGCACCTGTGCCATTTCCTTCCCCTTCATTCCCTAATAAACGTTCTCCACACGCTATGAGAACTATCCCACAATAGCAGCTATAAATACTTTACTCCTAGTTAAGCTCTATCCTTTCTACAGCGGAAATGTTAATCCAAAACTCTGTCTGGCCTGTGAAATTGATGAATGTGTTGCCTGTGTCCCCAACCCTAAAGCTAGTCCACGAGTTGGTGCTGGAGTTATAAGCATATATCCTTGTGAAGTTGCCAGCTGCGGTGCCCTGCAGGAGTGATGCCAGAACGTTTGTAACGTTTGGACCACCCTGTGTGGATGCAAGGGTGCTGGCATCTGTAGTCAGGGTTGAAAGCGTGAACTTGGACCAGCCATTCGCACTTGTTTGCGTAGGAGCTGGCTGGAAGTAGTTGGGCCAGCTGTTGTCTGTCTTTCCTGGTATTGTGACGTTCCACCTGCTTCTGGTGTCAATGCCGAATGAGAACTGCGCAGTTACGTTGTTAGTGTGCGGAGCATTTTTGCCTGAGACATCCCTGCAGCTATAGTACAAGGTGTGGCCGCCGCTTGCTATGTCGCGTTGCGAGCCAAAGCTTATGCTGTGCTGCCTGCTGACGTTGTTTGACATGGTGTTGGACGTCGACTGCGGCAACATGTCGTTATAAGTGTCTTTGCTGGTATCAAGGGAGTACAAGCAAGTTGCGTTTTCTGTAGTATTCATTAGGAACGTGTAGGTGTCTGTGCTGCTGTTCGCCATGCCGTTCCATATTCCCTGAAGGAAAGTGAGGTTCTTCACTATCGGGTTGGTTGCGCCGTTCTGCACCGTAATAGGTATGAACTCTGTGTTGTTGCCGTTGCCTGACACGTCTGTGACGTTGATATAGGCTGAATAGTCACCATCTGTCAATGTGGTGGTGTCAACCGAGCCGTTCCACCTTGTTGGCTCGTTAAGGCTCCTTTCCATCCTGAGCGATGCTGAGATTGTGCCGCTGCTGCTGAATAGCGTAACGTTGACTGACGTGTTATGAATTCCGTTAGGCCCGAAGCCCAGGTTGTCTGTGATTGTTGCGTTGATTAATATTGTCCCTGTAAGGCCTACGCCTCCGGTAGATGCAGGCGTGGTGTTAACGACTTTTACGCTCGGATTGGTGTTGTCAAGGGTTATGTTCTGGATTATGGTGTAGTTGATGTTGCCTGCTGTGTCGTTAACAGTTACGTTAATATCGTAAACGCCGTTTGGCACGAGGCTGAAGTTGAAGGAAGCATTAGAGTAGTTGCCTCCAAGGCTTGTGGTGGGCAGCGACATTGCTGTCCCGTTGCTGCTTATCGGGTTTGCGCTCCTGTTGACAAGCATGAATGCTGTGGCGTTTATGTTGGTTGTCACGATGTTGCCGAGCTGCAGGTTCCATGTGCCTGTGTCGTTAATGGTAACGTTAATCACCAGTAGCTGCTGGTTAAGGACTGTGCCGTTTATGCGCTGGTTTGGCACAACGCTATTTCCTGCTGCTGTTGTGTTGCTGATCTGGACAACAGGCTTTGTCTTGTCAAGTATGAGCTGTATGAAGGATGTGGTGTTCCAGCCGGCCTTGTCGGTAACGTTGACCTCGATGGTGTAGTTGCCGTCAAGGAACGATGAGCCGTCAGTAAGGTTCATGAAAGTGGCATTGAATGTTCCGGATGCACCAGAGCTTGTGACACGATTCATTGTTGTTAACGGACCGCTATGGTTTCCGAGGGAGAAGCCAGTGCTCTGGTTGATCCAGCGATACTGCACTGTGTTAAAGTTTGACTCAGTTGCTGAAACGTTTATTGTGAAGTTACTGGACTGGTTCTGGTTGTTCGCAGGGTAAACGAACGTTACAGATGCCGGAGGCACAAGGTCTATTGTGAAATTAACTGTAAAGGTCGTGTTCTGGTTGCCTGCCGTGTCCGTGACATTGAACCTTATGCTGAAGTTGCCGCTGGTGGCGTTCACTAGCTGGCCGCCGAAGTGTGTGAAGTTCCACTGAGTGGCGTTAAAGGTCTGGCGTGAGGCAAGCGCCTGGACTGCCTGCGTGGCTTCAACCCAAGGCCAGTTATAGGAGTTATTCTCAAGCCTGAAGCTTACGTTCTTCAGGCCAGAAGCCACTTCTGTTGCGTTTAAAGTTATGTTAAACATGTTCTTATTGAAGCTGTTGCTTGCCGGGCTGACTATGGTGAAGTTGGTCGGTATGGAAGAGTCGAATATCACGTTGGCAACAAATGCCGTGACGTTCCTGCCGGCACTGTCTGTGGCATTTATTTCTATGGTGTAATTCGTGTCAACCAGCGTGTTTATGGCAAGGGTAGCGTTCCAGTACGTATTAAGGGAATTGAATTGGGCGTTAGCTCCTGCGCCAAGGCTCATAGAGAGCCAGCTGCTGATGTTCGCGCCGCCAGCCAGGTCTCCAACATTGGAATCGTTCCTCCACCTGAACGAAACATTCCTTAATGGCCCGACAGTGTCGTTCACTGTAACGTTAATCAGCAGGTTGGTTGTGTAATTGGTTGTAAAGGAAACAGGGCTGAGTATTGAAATGTTTGGCACAGCTGCATCAACAGCCAGTGTCATGTTTATCGTGTTGTTCTCCCTTCCAAGAACATCTGAGAAGTTAAAGTGCAGGTTGCACTGCGAGCCGTCAGCGCCAGTCAGGTCACAGAACCCGCTCAGGTTGACAAGCGTGTTGTTCTGCACAGTGAGGTTCCAGACTGCCGTGCCCGAGGAGGTCCCGCTTTCCAGGGACAGGTTGTATATCAGGCCCTTGTTGCCGTAGACGCTCACGTTCCTTGTAACATTATTGATATTGTTCGATGTCTGGAGCTTTATGAGAAACGACTCGTTGGTTGAAAGGTTAAGCAGTGTAATGTTGCCTTCTGACAGCACGCCGTTAACCGTCAAGTTCGTGGAAGCAGCACCAGTAGGCGGGGTGTCGTCAACCTCAACTGAAAAGTTCAGCAGCACAGCGTTGCTGACATTGTCAGTAGCCCTGATTGTTATGTTGTAAACGCCATCGCCGCTGAAGGTTGGCAGCAACTCGGTTATGTTAAACCTGGAGAAGTTCCACGCTGTCTGGCCGGCTGAGCCGTTTGCCCCATCAAGCAGGTCCATGGACAGGAAATTCCTTGAGCGGTCCATAATCTCAGCCCTGATTACACCAGAGCCGCCATTGTCCTTAAGGAAGGCTGTAACGTTCAGCAACAGGCTGCTGTTGATAATGTATTCAAGGCCTGCAACGCCGCCAAACGCCCTTGTGGTGTTAATGGCCCTGCCCACGCTGTTGGTGGTAAGCTCTGTGTTGTTGGCAATCTGCACGTCAACCAGCTGCGGGTTGGCTGCGTCAATGGTGAAGTTGTAGCCGGCAGTCAAGGAAGAGTTGGTCACGTTATAGTTGCCGACAGTGTCGTTTGCGTGCAGGCTGAAGGTGAACCTTGTGCCGTTAGGCAAGCCGGATGTTGAAATTGTATAGCCGAAGAGGCTTGCAGAGCCAAAGCTCTGGTTGGTCATGTTGGCTGCTGACACGTTATCCCCTGCGCCCCTGAATGGCACGCCAGTGAACGAATCAGCGCCGGCGCCTGTGCTGAAGTTGTAAACCAGCGTGACATTGCCAACCTGCGAGCCATTATCTGATGATTCGGCAATAATGGTGATGCTTGCGTTGTTGATGAATGTAGCTACCGGATTGGCAAAGTTGGCAGAGCCGCTTATGTTCTTGGTGCTGGTGGAAATGTTAACCAGCCTGATTGTGGGCGGGTGGGCATCGACGGAAACGTTCAGGCTGCTTGAGTTAACGTTAAGGGTTCCTGCCGTATTTTCGTAAGTGTCGATTGTAAAGGAATAGTTCCCTGCTCCAGCCGGCGAGGTTATGTTAATGTTAAACTGCTGGGATGACCCGGCAGCCAGCCCGTCCGCATATTGGAATGACACCGAGGTTGAGCTTGCCTTGCTGCAATCCCAATTAGGGGCTGTCATCGGGCCGCAATTGATGATGCTTACTCCGGAAGGCCTTGCAATATCCACCCTCTTTATGGCTGCAGGGCTGCTTGCGTCATTTGATACTGAAATGTTGACGGAAGCGTTTGGGGCAGAAGCCTGGATCCATCTCGGTGTAAACTGCTGAGCGGGGGTGGTGGAAAATTTCGCGCCATAGGCAGAAAGAATGCCTATGACCAATACTGCTACGGCAATAAGGAGAACGAAGCTGTAAATGGCTCCTTTTTTCTGTGAAAAAAGCGGATTTGCGCTAAATGACAAGCCTCAACACCTCGATTTTAAATTCCGACACCAGCCAAACCGCCACACCACGAGCTCTGATGGCGGGCAATGCTATGACTGAGAGTATGACAGTCACTTTTGGTTAGGTTGTATTTAAACTTTTTGGAAAAGGCACGAATACGTGCTAAACCACGGCTAAACTCTCCTCTTGTTGTCCTTATGTTAGCCTGAACGCGCACGCACCCCCTCCAAGCCATTTGGAACAGTGGACAGGGTCTATATTTAAATTATTGTAACCTCTTGAAAGTTAAGATTCCTTGCTCACGGTGATGCGCCTGCCATTGGCAAACCTCTTTTCAACAATCCGGAGGAAAGTGAGCCTGTCGCCGACTCTCGTTTTGCTTTTCGCTATCGTGCCAGAGGGAACCTCTATGACAAACTTCGCCTTCTGCCTTGCTGAGTAAGTGCTGAACGGCGGCATGGCCTTAAGAAGTTCAACAACGCGCAGCCCGCCATCGGCAAGAATGATGTCTATCGGGAAAAAAACAAAAAACGTGTGCAGGCTCACTGGCGTTTCCTTTGCGAACTTCAGGACCATGGCTGCCTGGGTTGGCTTTGAAAACATCAAGCCAACAGCCCTGCCCACGGCAGAGTCAGCAATCCTTGAACGGGAAGCGATTATCGTGTTCCTGGTAGCATTCTTTACGGGCATAGAATATCAGAAAGGCGGATTAAACAGGTTGTTATTAAGCTTTTTGGATTGGCACGGTTAAAAGTTAAACTTCTGTTTTGCGCTGTTGTTGCTGCAACTACGACTGCTGCAAGTTAGAGACGCAATAAAAAAAGTGGGGACGCTGGGACGCCCAAGATAAGGCAGAGTTGTCCTTACCCATTTGAACCCAGATCCGAGGCTTTCTACTTATGGGTTGGTCATCGCCTTCGGTTTGCCGTTGGCTCAGTTCTCCAATCACTGGAGGCCCCCATAATGCCGGGTTATACCTATCCGTAGCGGTGCTGCGGGTAGCTTATACTACGTCCCCATAAAATTTAAGGCTTTGCAGCAACATATTTAAATGTTTAGATGCGGGTAATGATGTATGAAAAAGAGGCTCTTTGAAGCAGTCGCAACGCTTGTTGGCACAACCATCGGAGCCGGTGTGCTGGGAATACCTTACGTTGTTGCCAAGTCAGGAATTGCTGTGGGGCTGCTGCACATTATAATTATAGGCAGTGCTGTCCTGCTTGTCAACCTGCTGCTTGGAGAGTTAGTGTTAAGGACAAAGGGCAACCACCAGCTTACAGGCTATGCTGAGAAGTACCTTGGCTCAACTGGCAAGAGGCTCATGGCACTTGCCATGGTCCTTGGCATTTACGGAGCCCTGCTGGCATATATAATAGGCGTGGGAAACTCCCTGAATGCAATACTTCCCCAGCTAACGCCTCTTTTTTGGAGCATTGCCTTTTTTGCAGCTGCTTCGGCAATCGTATATTTCGGGCTGAAGGCCGTTGAGGAATCCGAGCTGCTGCTCTCTTTTTTAACCATTGCCGTTATATCCATAATAATAGCAGTTGCCGCAACTTCGGGCAAATTCTCCGCAGCGAACTTCACTGGAACAAGCATGCAAAACCTGTTTGTGCCGTATGGTGTCGTGCTGTTTGCCTTTCTGGGAGCGGTTGCCATACCTGAAATGAGGGAAGAGCTCGGAAGCGGAAAAGCCAGAAAGCTTCTCAAAAAAGCAATTATAATTGGAGGGCTTGTGCCCATAGTGCTTTATTCGCTCTTTGCCGTGGCTGTTGTTGGGGTAAGCGGCGCAGCAACAGGACAGCTGGCAACTGTAACCATTGGCAAAATGCTCGGGGAAAAAATGGTCATGTTTGCAAACCTCTTTGCAGTGCTGGCAATGAGCACATCATTCATAGCACTTGGGCTTGCGCTGAAAGAGATGTATGTTTATGACTACAGGCTTAAAAGGAAGACCGCATGGGTCCTGACATGCCTGATTCCCCTGCTGGCTTTCCTCCTGGGCTTGAAGAACTTTATCGCTGTGCTGGGAGTTGCAGGCGCAGTGGCTGGCGGAATAGAAGGAATACTGCTTGTGGCAATGCACCAGGCTGCAAAGAAAAAAAAGGCTGAGATAAAGCCGGAATACGCAATCAACATGCAAAGACTTGCAGCAACTGCCCTTGCACTTATGTTCCTGTTCGGAATAATTTATGCTGTGATTACAGCAGCCAAAGCCATTACAAGCTAAATCCTTGGCGAATCCTGCGAACCCTTATTTTTTAGAAGCTTTTGCCTTTAACGGAGCTGTTTCTGATTCTTTCCCCTTGCGCTCGAGCACAAAAAGAATTCCAAGAATAACCAAAAGGGCGATGACGCCTATTGCTATGTAAAACCTATAGGCGGAAAAGAAGTCCCTTACGGCAAAAGCCAGCTCAAAAAGAGAGTTTGGCAAGCTGCCTGGGAAGCCTGACAGTCCTGATACTTTGCCCCGAAGCCAGTCCCTGAAAACAAAAGCGGCAATAGCCGCAGCCACAAGAATTGCCAGTGCAATGATTTTTACGATGTTCTTTCTTGCGGCAGCGAATAATACCGCAAGCCATTCGACAGAATCAGCAGCCGATGTTCTGAGCAGCTCAATAGCAGGCCTGATTTTTTTTGCCTTGTAAACATAGAAGCCTCCTGCCAGAAGGACAAGAATGCCAGCGCCGGCAAGGACGAAAGGCCAAAACGCAGACGCCTGCAATGCTGCAGCCTTAACAGCCTTGAATTTCACTGCCAAAGCCGAAAAAGACGAAGCCATTCGCTCCTTCTGCTTTGCTTCCTTCTCCTGCTTTTGCTTTGCCTTTTCTGCTTCAGCTAATTTTTTTGCTTCGGCTGCCTTCGCCTCTTCCGCCTGGCTGGTCATGTTTGTTTTTCCTAAATTACTTAATTTTGCCTTAAAAAACTGGAAAAGCGAGCTTGCGCTTTCATTTTTCACGACGTTATCTTTATCTGAGATGCCCGCGCTTAAGTTTCCCAAGTCAGTCAAATTTGAGCCTTTGCCGTCTCCTGTGAACACGTCCTTTGCTGTTGGCACCACCACCACAAAAAAAACAACTGTCGCTGCAATAATAACGGCAGCAACGGCCAGGGCTGTGGCGTTAAGCTTAGGGGCGGCAAAGGCGGCTTTCACTTTCACCTTCGCTGCCTTGAATTCCTCTTTTCCTGCTGCCCTGAAGACATTTTCCCAGGGGTAATGCTCGGGTTCCTGCCTTGGCTTAAAGCCGATAACAGCAGCTCCCCTTTTTCTTTTCGCTGCCAGCTTAACTATTGCCGCAAGAAAAACAAGAAAAACAGGAATAAAGAAAAGCCCTGCGGTAGCCGCAACCACAATGTTAGAGGAAGTTAGCTTTGGCAACTGCAAAAAGCCGTAACCGTATAAGAAAAACAGCACGGGGGCAGCCAGCAATAGCAAAAAAACAAGGAGGAATGCCGCAAAAACGCCTGTGTTAGCATGTCTCATTCAAGCCTTCCCCATGACCCTTTTACGAAAAAAGGTTCAATCCAAAATCTACAAAATCAGTTACTACTTTAGAATAGGTTCTATTATTTAAAGGTTTTGTGGCTGCGAAACTAGATGATTATTTCTTCAATTTCCTTCAGCTTCTTTATGTTAAGCTGATAAGCGTCGCCATGCTTGGTTCTTTTATAAAAAAGCACAATTTCTTCTTTGAGCAAATCGTCCAAAACCTGTTTCACAAAACCGGCTAAGTGGGAAGGAATGCCTTGCCGCAACCTTTCAAACAGCAGGTGGCCATGCACAAAAGCGCCATAAGCATAAAGCTTCTTCACAATATTTTTCCTGATTCGTAAATAGTCTGCAGGACTGATTCTTTTCGACATGCCACTAAAAGAGCAGGTTACTGCATTTAAGCATTGCCCGGGCACCTGTCCAGTGCAAATCGGCAGTGGCCGATTGCACATTCCGCATAGCGGAATTGTGTCCAGTGCTATGACCCTTTTAGAAAAAGGTTCAATCCAAAAACTTACGAAAATTTTGAAAAATTTTCAATGAAAGCCGGATAATTTTCAAATAAACTTCTTATTTATAGCCTTTATCAGCTAAAAATAGAAATATTTATAAGTACGGAGATTTTGCTTAACTTATGGCTAATGAGAGAACACTTTTTTTGAGGATATTCGGGGACAGCCCCGTACTCAGGGTTATGGACTTTTTGGTTGTCAATGACGACTTTGACTACAGCATGACAGACGTGGCCAAGCTTTCAGGGATTGGATATGCAACTTTGAAACTATTCTGGGGCACATTAGAAAAAAATGGCGTTGTGGCCAACACAAGAAGCGTTGGGAAAGCAAAGATGTACAGGCTGAACTTCGCCAATCCTGTTGTAAAAAGATTCAAAGAATTCTACTGGGAGACTGCAAAGCGTCAGCTGAAAATTTCTGATAAAAGACCAATTAAGGTTATGCATCAATCAAGATAAGATAGAACAGAAAGAAAAATAAATAAAAATAAAAAAGAAAAGAACTCAGTAGTAAGTCTGGGTTCCTTCCCCGCCCTCGCCCGGGCCCTTCATTCTCCTGAAGGCCATGACCAGCCCAACTATGACCAGCACGACTATCAGGGCAATCAGGCCGAGCTGCAACAGCTGTGCAAGGCTTGCAACACCTGCTGCCCCGCCAGCGCCTGCTACAACATTAGCAGACAATGGGAGCTCCTTCACAACGTCGCCCGCCTGGTCCTTGACCCTGACTACGAACGTCTGCCCGCCAGCGCTTCCCGCCTTGGCTGAAACAAACACATAAACAGTCTGGCTGTCACCGCCCTTTACCGTCACCATGTTGCCGGGGCTGAGCTTGACAGTTGCCCAGTCAGAGCCGGCTACGGACAGGCTGTAGCTCTTTGTTTCCGAGCCCTCGTTCACAATCGTTATCGGGTATGCAACAGCCGCGCCGCCAGCCTCAACATTCTGTGGCTCAGCGCTGTAAGCTATCTTAACGCCGCCTGCCGAGACAGATGCAGGGCCTGCCGGGGCTTCGCATGGGCCCTTTGTGACAGTCAGCTGCTCTTTTGCAGTTACCGTCTTGTCGCCCTCCTCAAAGGTGACTTCAGCCTTGACATCGTAAGTTCCAGGCTTTGCGCACGGGTCAATCCTGAGGAAAAACTCCTCTGAAGTTGCAGAATCCTCTGACTTCAGCTCATCCACGAAGTCCGGAGTTGCCGTAACACCGAGCTCAGGAATGCTGACCCTGATTTTGACGTCCCTTTCCGTCTTATCGCCAAGGTTCTTCACCCTGACAGTCGCCAGAACAGCCCTTCCGGCCTGGACAACGTCCTCGGGGTTGATGCTGAGGTCCTTGATGACAACCTCATGGGCTGACGGAGTTACCTTTATCCTGAAGTTTTCAACAATCTCATCATTGTCTCGGCCGCCAATCACCAGGCGAATTCTGTACGTATCCTCGTCAACCCTGTCAGGCAGCGTGAGCTTTAACGTTTTAACATAGCTCACTCCCTTCTCAACGTCAAATGGGCTTGTCGAGTCGCTTATTGGCTCGCTCTTTGCAAACTCAAATCCGGTAACGAAAGCCCTTATCTCAACGTCCTTGGTATTTGCCAGGGCCGTAAGCTTGATCTTAAGCGTGAATTCCTCGCCCCTTTCAAGGTCGCGGACGTTTGTGCCTGAAGCGGAAAGCTCGAAGTTATCAACTTCGACGGCATCTATCTTGACCGGCACATTGTCACCTGTTGATGGAGCGCCTGAAACAACGATATCACCAGATACTGCCGAGCCAGACTCGCTGGTGCTCGTAGTTACCTGCGCAGTAAGCTTTGACTTCTGGTTAACAGTTGCCGCGGAAGGGACTGTTACGGTGAATGTAGCAACACATGAAAGCACAGAGCCGCAGTTGACTGACTGGGGCGAAACCGACCAGCCAAGGTCGCTTGCCACTGTAATCACCTGCATGAACTGGTTTGCAGTGGTGTCGTTTGCGGCTGAAACCGTTACATCAAATGTGGTTCCGGCAACAACGTTTGACGGAACACCTGAAAAGGAGACCTTTGGAGCGGCAGCGAGTGCTGACGAAGCCAGAACAAGCATGCTGACAATCGACATCAAAAGAACAACAAACACACTCTTGGACATATTCATTTTC
>JACPBX010000045.1 GCA_016180085.1 Candidatus Woesearchaeota archaeon
CCGGATCGGTTATCTGCCTCATCTCAGCCGGGTAGTTCTGGAACGGGTTTATGATAAGCTGCCTGGCGTATTTTGACAGCTCCCCTGCATCCCCAACAATGAAAGCTGTTCCAATCCTTCTTCCTTCCCTGCCTTCGCTTACCAGTTCCAGTGCGATGCTGAGAAGCGCTTCAAGCACATCGCTGCTTATCTTTTCCGTGAGGTTGTGGATGCTTATGTTGAAGAACACCTTGTCAACGTCAATGACGAATATCAGCCCCTTGTAGCCCATCCCCAGGCTTTCATCTGCAACGCATACTATCCTTTCGCCCTTGTTTATAAAGTGCCTGTTTACCGCCTCCATGAGTAGCTCTTTAACCGGCAAGGTTGAGCCTCCCATCTGCTTCCTCATCTTTGTTGTGTAGCTAAGCTTTGTGTACACGTTCTTGGCTGTTTTCTTGAATATAGCGGCCTTTACGTAGAAGAAGTTGAAGTCCTGGGCTTCCTTCTGTGCCCTCTCAATGCTAACTATGCAGCCAGCCCCAATGTCTTTCGACAGCCTTGTTGCCGCATTTCCAATAAGCTCCTCAATGTTTGACTGGTTCACGGGGTTTTGCAGTCCGGATGGCGAGGGCTTGTCTTGTCCGTCTTGCTTGGCTTTTTGGCTCTGCTCCCGCTCAAGCCGCTGGGCTATGAACGCGTTCTGGCTTTGCGGCACAAGTCCTGCTTCGGCAGGACTGTGCAGTTGCAAATCGGGCGAAGCCCGATTGCACATTCCGCTATCAGCGGAATTGTGGCTGCTGCCAACTTGCACCTGCTGAATTTTCAGCGTTCTTGCCTCGGAATTTGTTTGGGAAACTTGAGTTTTTCCCGCAGTTATCACATCAGGCACTGTTGGCTGGAAGAACGAGTTCAGCTTTTTCTGGTTATATACCCGGTCTATTTCCTCCCTTATATGCTTTGGAATGAGCTCATTCGGGCTTATGGCCCTCTTCTGGATAAAAGTGACCTTGTAGCCCTTAAAGTCCTCTTCATCTTCCTTAAGATTTGTAAGCTTGCTCTTTTCCATTTTATGCTCAGCCCCTGCTTCCTTTGAGTTCTTTACTGAATTTTGCAATTATCTTTTTTGTCATCTCTGATTTTACCGAAGGCAAAGTCTTTGCGTTGACCAAGTACCTGACAGACATCTCGAAAAAGGGCTGCAGGCTTGCCGTGTAGTCAAGCGCTGTCCTTACCTCAGGCTTTACTTCAGTTTTCCATTTCTTTGATGCCTTGCCGTGTAGTCAAGCGCTGTCCTTACCTCAGGCTTTACTTCAGTTTTCCATTTCTTTGATGCTGCCCTCATTTCTTTGCCAATAACCTCCTCTGCACATTCCAAAAGCCTCTTTTCAACGCCTTTTACGTCAGCCCCTGCAGGCACCCTTACCCTCACGTGGTCCCACACAAGCTGCGTGCCTTTCGTATAGTTGACTATAGGCTGAGTTAAAACCTGCTCGTTCGGCACATAAACAATCCTTCCCGTCTGCTCATCCTTTTCGACAAGACTCAGGTGTGTATGCATAAGGGCAATCTCGTGAACATAACCGCCAATAGCTCCAATGTCAACCCTGTCTCCGATTCTGAATGGCCTCTTTGCAACTATGGAGAACCAGCCGGCTAGGTTAAGCAGCGGCCTCTGGAGGGCAAGCGTCAGTCCTGCGGCGAGCAGCCCGATTGAAGTAATAGCCGGTCCTATTATCCCGTACAGCAGGACCATAACTGCAAGAACAAGGATTATAAGAACCGCATACCTGTAAACAGACGTTACCTGCTTCAGCTCGCCCTTGTCCTTTGCCTTCGAGTATCTTTGCAGCAGCCAAATCCCTATTCTTGTGGCAACGTTTGCTATTATTACGACAATAAGGATAAGCAACAGCTTTGTCAACGGCGTATTAAAGCTTAGAATACCCTGCGGGTTGGTAAAGTAAGCAGCTGCTCCAACACCAGCTGTCAGCAGAAAAAGGAACAGAACGCCGAGGTGCTTCATCCTTAATCCTCATCTTTACCCTGCCATGCCATTCTTTTTGTTTGAGTGAAAATAAGAAAAAAAGTAAGGCTCCCTAACGTGAGTTGGGGGTAGGGGAGAGAAGTCCTTAGGGAGCCCCTTTTTTCAAACTTGCC
>JACPBX010000019.1 GCA_016180085.1 Candidatus Woesearchaeota archaeon
AATGTCTTCTGTAGACCTGGACCTGCCAAAGAGTATAGACACGTATCCGCTGACAATAACATAATCCGCATGCTTTTCCAGTATTTTGATGAATTTAAGTACAAACTTATCTAACTCGTTAAGAACTTTATCAAGTTTTATCGTTTTGTCATCTACAAATTCCATATTTTTAATATCAGTGCCATTTTGCATATAAATCTTGTCAGAAAGAGGTCCTATTTAAACCCTAGCCGGGCAGTTGTCCAGTGTCCAGTGAAAATTACAGCCTCTTTCCCATATATGCCCCGTCGTAATCATACCCGAGCTTCCTGTAATATTCCCTGGCTCCAACCCCGGAGATTACAAGCATCTTGTCCATTCCGTTTTTCTTTGCGATTTCCTCGGCAGCTGCCATCAATTTCTTTCCGAAGCCGCGGTGCTGCATCTTTGTTTTTTCATCCGGCTCATTGCCAATGGCAACAGCTGTTGCGTACACGTGCAACTCGCGGATTATCGCTGTTGTTTTGGTGATTTCAGGTCTCAACTGCTGCGCCGGGAACCTCATCCTGCAGAACCCGATAATGGCGTCGTTTACGGGGTCTTCCGCAGCGATAAAGAATTCTTTCCCGCGGCTGCCCTCGTATTCTGTGACGGTTACCTTGCTGCTGCCGCTCCAGCCCTTCCTGCCAATCTCCCTGCATCGGATGCAATTGCAAATTATTCCCTTCTGTTGTTGCAGCTGAAGGACATACTGCCTCAAGTTGGTTCGGTCAATCCCAGCAGAAGTGACATAAGTTGGAATATCCCGGTTTACCCTCATTATCCTGCACCATTTCGGCACAAACCGTTTGAATTCGCTTATTATCTTCGCTGCCTCTGCTGTTGTTACAGGCGTAAACTGCCCCTTCTGCCACTGCAGATAAAGCGGCGTTCCCTTTATGACAAGGCAAGGGTAAATTTTGAGCATGTCAGGCATGTAGTCGGGATTGCTGAAGAGCTCTTTGAGGCCTTCCAAGTCTGTTTCGCGGCTGCTGCCGGGAAGTCCCAGCATGTAGTGCGCATTAATCTTTAATCCGAGGTCTTTCAGCTGCTGCAACGATTCCTTGGTATCGTTTATTGTGTGGCCGCGATTCGTCAATTTCAGCTGCTGCTCATAAACTGATTCTATTCCCAGCTCAACCCTTGTGCATCCCAGCTTGAGCATGTGGTTGCCGTGCTCAGCCTTTCCCCAGTCCGGCTTTGTTTCGATTGTCAGCCCTATGCACCTTACCTTTGCCGTTTCGTTCTTTTTTTGCTGCTGCAGAAGGAATTCCCCGCTGCCGCGACCGCTTCTGCCGTCTTCTTCCTTGAGCCGCAGCATTTTTTCCGTAACCCGCTTAACCCTGCCTTCATCCTGGAATGTGCCTGGCATCTCGAAGAATTGTTTGTAATGCCGCAAATTGAGTTCGGATTCGCCTTTGTTGCTGCTGTTGCCGCGACCGAAAAATTCTGCGGAAAAATCGTTCATTGCCTTGTAAGCATAACCGACGAATTCCTCCCTGTAATCCTGCGGCATCCACGGAAATGTCCCCCCCTGGACTATCAGCTCAACCTTGTCAAATGACTGGCCCGTGACCGCATACTGCTCAAGCCTGCTGAAAACCTGAAGGTAAGGGTCAAACCCTGCCCGGATTGCCCTCATCGTCGCCGGCTCCCTGCCAGTATAGCTCTGCGGCACATCGCCGAATTCAGACTTTGGCCCGCCAGGGCAGAACGTGCATCTTCCGTGAGGGCAGCCGTAGGGCTTGGTCATTATTGATATGCTCGCTATGCCTGAAATGGTCCTGACAGGTTTAATGCGGAGCTGCCGCTTCAGGTGTTTTGCCTGCGCCTCAGGGATGTTCAGAAACACCTCCACATCGTTGGGTATCTTTTTCAGGCCGTATTTTGAAGCGAGCCTTATCTTTGCTTTAGTGGCCGAGTCCTTGTCAAGCTTTCCCCGCTTGAGCTCGCTTACAAGCTCAGTGTAAAATCCTTTTGCCATTTAAGAAAAAGGATTCTATGGCGGTTTATAAACTTTGCAGCTAAAGCAGGCCAATCAGCCTCGGGGCTACCTGGGAAAACAGGACAACATTTACTGCTACGCTGCTAACTACGTATGCGAAGGCATACCCCGGCTCTTCCCCAAGCATGAGATTTATGGGCGTGGTTATCAGATAGTACAGGAGAACGAGCACAATGCCGAGGGCTGTTATGGAGGCTCCGGAAAAGGCGTCAGCTAAAATCGCCATCAAGGTTATTCCGATTAAGGATATCAGGATGGTGAAATCAAGCCTGGCTGAGAACAGTTTTGAGAAAAACGTTGAGGCTATCCCTACGAAGATTCCAATGGGCGCCCCGTAAGCTGATGCTGTCAGCACAGTGCCAAGCTTGACAAAATCCAGGTGAACAGGTGTTCTGAACCTCGCATTATAGGTTTCGGCCATGCTTGCAACAACGATAAAAATCATTGTCCAGAAAGTCAGCCTGGAAGCCAGGAAAAGTATGAGCAGGAATGCCACAGCCGCAATGGCTATTTTCTGCCTTTTATCAAGCCTGCTCGTTAAGCTTCTTAATGCTGTCACTCCCAACACTGCCATCCCAGCCAGCAGGACAAGGCAGCAATTTAAAATTATTTGTTATCAAAAGATTTATAACCGCCCTCACCGCATCA
Organism: Candidatus Woesearchaeota archaeon; assembly: GCA_016180085.1. Classification (GTDB taxonomy): domain Archaea; phylum Nanobdellota; class Nanobdellia; order Woesearchaeales; family UBA10216; genus UBA10216. The sequence goes on from JACPBX010000019.1 coordinate 2,672, forward strand.
TTGTTTTTGATAAACATGGCAGCTGCAAGGAAAGTTGAGACGATTATAATCTCGCTCGGAGGCTCTGTCCTCGCCCCAGCCCAGATAGACGTCGATTTTCGAACGCTGCGAGAAAGGTCGTCAATGCCGTGCGCGAGGACCTTGACTGGCTCGGCATACACGCAACAAGGCTTAATGCCCACCTCCTGCGAACGATTTTCAGGGAGGCAGCTTATTCCAGGGTTATAAAGAATCCGAACGAAAAGATAAAGCCCAGGTCGTCTGACCGCGTTGTTGTTGCGGCAGGCTGGAAACCGGGAAGAAGCACTGATTACATTGCTGTTCTGCTGGCAAAAAACCTTGGCGCAAGGACGGTGATAAACATCACCAACACCGACTTTGTTTACGACAAGGACCCGACAAAGTTTTCAGATGCAAGACCATTGCGGCAGACAAGCTGGAAGGATTTCCGCAGGCTGATAGGCGTAACAAAGTGGAGCCCCGGCCTGAATACTCCTTTTGACCCGGTTGCTGCAAAGGTGGCTGAAAAGATGAGTCTGAAGGTTGCAGTGATGGGCAAGGACTTGGGCAACCTTGAAAGCTTTCTGAATGGAAGGCAGTTTAGGGGCACTGTTATATCCTAGTCCTGACCTTCTGGTAAGATATTTAAAACAAAGTCCATTCCCTATTCTCGTGACAATTGATACCGTTGTCGAGAAAGCATTGGGGGAACAGCCGGCAGCAAGCTATTACCCGGATAGTGGCTTACGGCACAGGGTTTCTGCGGCAACAAAATGGAGAAATGGGCAGGAATCCATTAAGACTGCTCTTAAAGAGATTCAAGATGCTTTATACAGATTTCCTGGCTACAGGGAAGCTGAAGAGATCAACGACCGTGACGGGCAAGTCAGAATAGTTAATCAGCTGATAATGCATACGGCACTGGCAGACTTTTTTGCGAAAGCAGGACTATCAGGCTTGATGCAAGGATTTGTTGACCCTGAAGGCAGGATTGGTATCAGAAAAAGGCAGTCGCCTAAAGCAGTTCTGGAATTCTATAGCGAAAATAAGGGCTTGGGCTGGTTCGACAGAGCCCTGCCAACTCATGTGGAAGCGTGGAGGATAAAGGCACAGGGCATGTGGAAAAGCGGGAAGGAATCGGCGCAGCTGGCAACTGAGGCAATAGAAGATGTGCTTTACACCCTACCAGGTTACAGGGAGGCGGAGCAGGCGAACAGGAGGGAAGAGCAATTAAGAATACTGAACCAATTGCTGCAGCAAAAGGGGCGGCAAAGGGACTATTTTGAAGAAGCAGGTCTGAGCGGCTTGATGACAGAATTCGTTGACAAAACGGGAAGAACCGGCCTAAAAAAACTTGGTTCAGTTTCTGCGTTGCTTGAATTTTACAGCAAAAAGAAAAGGCTTGAGTGGTTCAACCCTGCCTATGCGATGCACCTATCTGTTGAGAGAAGCGGAAGATTGGTGGTTGCGGACAGAAGGCAGGAGTGGCAAGATGGCATGCAAAATGGCAGGTATGGTTCAAAAAGCTCTTACAAGGGGACGCGGCTTGAGGAAATAGTTAATGACACCCTGGCCACTTACGGGCTCCAGCAGGGGGTTGAAGAGTTTTGCTACATGTTTTTCTCAAAGCAGGATGCGTTGCTGGCAAACTCGTTTAAGGAAAGGGTTATTCTGGCTTACAGGCTTGGAGTTTTCCTGTACATCGCTGGGGTTATTCCCAGAATCCTGCTCAATGGCGAGGCAAGGCGCCTCGGCCCTGAAATCAGTGACCTCGCTTTTATGGGGTATAGCTATTTTACCCACTTGGAGCGAAGGGGACGTAAAAAAGATACTGAGCCGGCAGTACCGGATATCACGTTTAGCCGCCTGATGATGAAAATTGTAAGGCAGTACATCCGCGACTTGGAAAAGGAGAAGCAAACAGGAAGCCGCGACAACGACCCAAGCGTTGAGGAAATAATTGACGATGTTGGCGAGCATCCGCTCATTGTGCAGCGCTACGGCAGGCCAGTCTCTTATGACGATGTTTTACTGCCAGTTGCCCTGATGGAGAAATACATGACAGGGCAGCGTACTGTAATTATCCGGATAGGCCCAGAAAGCATGCCAATGAAGCCAGAAACCAAAGACGGCTCTTGGGTGCTGGATCCGGAGTTCATAAGGCTGCGAAGCGATGAGCGTTTGTATCGGTTCTTGCAACGGGTAGGATCGGTACGCGACTGGCATGCCTTAATCGAGAGGACAGGGCTGCGGAAAAAAGTGGTTGAGTATGCAGGGACAGAAGTCACTCACGAAACTGTGAAATCAAACCCCAAAGCAAAATTTATAAAGAATAGTCCACTCCCGAGTAGAGGATTAAGTTCTGATGAGGGCACTTGAGATAATAGGCTGCATAAATCCTGGTCCGGAAGCAGTGAATACTTCAGTTCCGGCAACAGTTACGGGTTAGAATTTACTTAGTCTCCCCCTCCACCCACTTCCTGTACTCCTCGTCGCTGCCATGCCAGGGCAAAGCAACAATGCACGGTATTTCGTAGCTGTGCAGCTGCCTCACTTCTTCGCGAATTTTCTCAAAGTTTTCCTTCCTCGCCTTGCACAGCATCGAAACCTCTGGCTCATCAACAATCCTGCCTTCCCAGCGGAACATGCTCTGCACAGGGAAAATGTTGGCACAGGCGATAAGCCGTTTCTCAAGCAGGTGGCCGGCTATCAGCTTTGCCTCTTTCATGTCCTTGCAGGTGATGTAGACGCTAATCATGGCACTTTTTGGGATGTCAGCGTTATTAAATCTTTGCGCCAGCGGCTCTCATCCCAGCAGCAGCCTGACTGATCCGCTTTCCTGCCGCTCAATGCGGGCTTATCAGCATTTCAAAACACTCTTTTCCTTTGCCTATCGGCCCTGGCTGCACATAGTCAGGAGTTACCGCATTTCGCGTTTTGAAATACAGAAGCCAGCGCAGCGTTTGTTCTGCTGCAATGCCAAAAACAAGGAAATTGGAGGGGTGGTTGACTAAAAGGGACAAGTATTCACGCATGAAAGGGGCCCTTGCGGCTGCCTGCAGCAGCCCGTAGCCAAATGCTGCGATGCCGATAACCGTAGCTGTTCTCACAGCAGCCGTGTCAGCCCTTCCAAGCAGCTCAGCTGATGTGCCCGTGTAATATGTTGAAAACTGCACGCAGAATTCCAGCGCTTCAAGGGCTACCCTGGCCTTTTTGCTCTGCTGGACCCTCTCCTCGAGGCTTTTCCTGAGTTTGGCTGCCCACGTCATGATTTCCTGGCAAGGGCAGTGTTTTTATAAAAATTTCGGAATGGCTGTCTTTCTACAAGACGCAGAAGATTTATAAAAAGCTCAAGCTGAACGCTTACCATGAAATGCGAAGTCTGCGCACAACCTTTTTAAGAAAAACCCAAATCTTGCAAAGGCAAGATTGGGCCCAGTCGCCAAAGGCGACTTGGGGGTTGATCAAAAAACGCCAATGAAATGTGAAATTTGCAGCAAGGGCATTGCGGAAACATTTTTGGGCAAGGTAAAAGGCACTTACGTCAAGGACGGCAAAGGCAAGCTTCGCGCTGTTTGCTTTGAGTGCCAGTCAAGGTTTAAAGATAAGTCCTCGCTGTTGCAGCAGCTGAAGTGAATAATTTAAAAACACGTGCCTGTTCTGTACTCTTTATTGCCCCTGTAGCTCAGTGGCCAGAGCGACTGCTTCGTATGACCCTTTTGCAAGCAAAAGGTTCAATCCAAAAACGATGAAGAAAAAGCAGTAGGCCGCGAGTTCAACTCTCGCCAGGGGCTTTCTCCCCCGAAATCCGATAGTTTTTTATAGTCAAAAGGGCAAAAAAGGCTTAAAATAGTTAAAAAAAGCCTCGCTTGAGGCTCCAAGAGGTGTTGCGTATGTGCATGGGAGGAGGAAACTGCAGTGATGGCGTATGTGCGAAGTGCCACGCTGTTATGAAAGTGGTGCTTGGTGCATTGGTGCTGCTCAACATTTACGTTTGGCCAAAATGGACAGGCGGAGTTGACCAGTGGCTGGCGTTTTTCGCAGTGCTGTTCATCATAAAGGGCGCAATCAAATTTGTCATGCCCAACTGCTCTCACTGCAAGCCTGAGGCAACGGCTGGCAAGAAAGGCAAGTAAGAGCAAGCAAGACAGTAGATTAGCAGAATAAGAAGCGAAAGAAGGGGCCCAAAAAGGCCCGTTTCTAAGCTGATTTACTACCCCTTAATGACAAGAAGCGAAAAGTATTTATACTAGTTCGCACAGGAATACAGGTTAAGGGGGTTTAGTGGCTGTCTTAAACGATAGCCAGCGTAATCCGCTTTTGCTGCCAGTTTTTAAGGCAGCAACAAGGTTCAAAAAATAGGAAAAACAGGGAAAGAAAAAGATGAGACAAATCTTGAAAGCTCCGAGGATGAGGATGCATGGAATGCAGAAGGCAAGGTCAAGGTCTCTTGCCACAGCAGTGAGGAAGAGCGGCCATCTTCAGACTGTTGCCGAGGTTGTTGGCCAGGAAGCTGTGCCGATTGTGCAGTACCTGAAGGGCAAGAAGAACATTTCCGAGTTCAAGATAGCTGAGAGCATAAAGGCAGAGGTTAATTCTGTGAGAAAGATGCTTTACGCGATGCAGACAAGCAACCTTGTCAGCTACTACAGGAAGAAGGACAGGCAGAAGGGCTGGTACATCAGCTACTGGACTTTGAAGCCTGAGTCTTTTGACTATCTCTCTCTTGCGACAAAGAGGCAGAGGCTTCAGCAGCTTAGGGAGCGCCTCCATAAGGAAGAGGCAAACGAAGGCCTGTTCTACATTTGCCCGAGCCTGTGCGTGAGGCTTGAGTTTGACAAGGCTGCCGAGATAAGCTTCAAGTGCCCTGAGTGCGGTACCATGCTGCAGCATCAGGACAACATCAAGACCATAGAGCAGTTAAGGTCAAGGATAAGCGAGCTTGAGTCCAAAAAGAACTAGGTTGAGTGGCATTAGTGGCAACATCATCTGCTTCCTTCTGCAGCCACAACCGCTGCTGTGTTACCATTGAGTATGTGCAGCTTCTCAGCGTGCTTCAGCGTGTTCTGGAACCAGAGCAGGGCTGCTATGCCGGCTACCAAATGGCCAGTCATTATGCCGAGCCACACCCCTTTTAATCCCAGCTGCAGTGGGAATGCCAGGGTGTATGCGAGTGCTATCATCAGCCCGAAAGCAAGTGATGTTATTGCCAGTACCTGCCACGCCTTGCCCAGACCCTGAAACGAGCTTGCGGCTATAAGCCTCAGGCCGAGGAAGCCGTATGCCAGTGCTACTATGCTGAAGTATTGCCTGCCGTAAGCGATGACAGCAGCGTCTTTCGTGAACACGGACAGCAGGATTGGGGAGGCAAGCAGGAGGGTTATGCCGACTGCTTCCATAAACATGAAAGCGCTGATTGAGGAGAAGATTGAGGCGAGCCTTGCCCTGCCATACTGCCTTGCGCCAATGTTCTGGCCTATGACCGATAGCGTTGCAAGCCCGACTGCAAAGGCAGGCAGGACTGCCACTGATTCAAGCCTGAAGGCAACGCCCAGCCCTGCAAGCGCCAGGCTTCCGAATGAGGCAACGATTTTGTTAAGGAAGAAAATGCCAACCGCCAGAGTGCCTTGTGATGCTGCTGTCGGGATGCTGACTGCAAGTATGCCCCTGACAATTTCATTTGAGTAAACGAGCTTCTTGAACCTTAGCTTTACCAGCGCCTTTCCGCTGAAGAGGTGTGAGTACGAGTAAAGCAAACCGAGGGACTGTGATATTATGGTAGCGATTGCCGCGCCTTTAACGCCAAGCTGGGGGAACGGCCCGTAGCCAAAGATGAACAGGGGATCGAGTATTATGTTCGCTATGTTTGCAATTACGAGCGCTTTCATCGGTGTTTTCGCATCGCCCTCTCCCTGGAGCATTGCATTCGCTACGTTGGCAAGGAAGAACGCGCCACTTCCAAGGTAAATGACAGACAGGTAGTCCTTCATGAAGGCTGCAACCGTGGCTGACACGCCCAGGAAGCTGACAAGGGGCTTTATCGTGAAAAAGCCTATGGCTAGGGTGATGACAGACAGGGCTGCTGCGATGAGCAAGCCGTTTTCGGCAATAACGTTAACCTTTTCAAAATTCTTGGCGCCTATGCTTCTTGCCACAAAGGAGCTGACGCCTATGCCCATGCCTGAGTTAAGAGCTATGATTATGAAGAAGATTGGGAACGAGGCAGCGACAGCAGCAATGGCTTCAGGCCCAAGCCTTCCAACGAAGAACGTGTCAACCAGCGTGAAGAGGTTGTGCATGAACATCGCAACGAGCATGGGGGCTGCGAGGAAGATGACGTGCTTCCTGATGCTTCCGGTTGTGAGGTCTTTTTTTGGCTTAGGCTCCATTTGAATCAGCAAAGGCTGCGATAAAGAACTTGTTTATAAGGTTACTGGCGTAGCTTTGCAACAATAATCACTCATACCTTAATGCCTGCACGGGGTTGAGCCTTGCTGCCTGCCGTGCAGGGGCAACCCCCGACACGCAGCCCAGCACGAATGAGAATGCCAGCGCACCCAGGATGAGGAAGGGGCTTGTTGACGCCTTCAGCAGCTCTGAGCCGAGAAAGTTTGTTGCTGCGAATTCAACCATCTTGCCCATTCCGAGGCCGAACGCGATTCCTACAAGTCCTCCCACAAGGCCATAAAGCCCTGATTCAATCAGGAAAAGGAGCATCACGTCGCGGTTTTTTGCGCCAACCGCCTTCATTATGCCTATCTCCCTTGTCCGCTCGAGCACTGCAGTGTACATGGTATTCATTACGCCAATTGAGCCGACAACGAGCGAGATTGCGGCTATCCCTATTATTACGGCCTGAACTATGCTTAATATGGTTGTAAAGCTTGCGAACAGGTCTTCAGAAGTCTGCACCTGGAAATCCTCGTTGCCCTCTTCCTGGCCCCTGTCCTTCCGTATCACTTCCTTTATTCTTGCAGCCACATCTACCGGCCTGAAGCCAGCCTCTACCTCAGCACTTACCAGGGCATACTCGTCTTTGTTCCCGTATATTTCCCATGCGGTTTCAATCGGTATTATGACTGAAACGTCGTTAGCTGGGTCCCCAAGCTTTCTCCTTATGCCCACGACCTTGAACTCCTCACCCTCAACTTTTACCGTATCGCCTGGCTTGATTGTCCTGCCCATCAGCTTTTCGTCTGTCGAGTAGGAGTTCCCGACTATCGCCGCCTTTTTTTCCCCTTTCCTGAACTCCCTGCCCTGCGAAACCGAAAACCTCGTGCCGAAAACCCTTCTGCTCTCTTCATCAGCAGGAATCCCTATGCCCAAAGAGTATTTTGTCCTGCCGTTGAACTCGAACTTGCTCGTCTTGAACACAAAACCCCCGGCTTCTTTCACGCCCCTTGCCCTCTTTATCAGGTCAATGTCGTGCTGGGTGACCTTAGACAAGCCAGAGCTGCTGCCTGGAGGCCCGAAGAAGGCGCTGCCAGGCTGGACTATCACCCTGTCGGCTCCGATTGTGCTGAACTGCTCCTTTATCGCTGCCTCCATGCCCTTGCTTATTGATATCAGGCCTACTACTGCAGCGATGCCAACAAATATTCCGAGCATTGTCAGCCAGCTTCTCAGCTTCCTGTTCTTCATGCCCTTAACTGCCAGTAAGAAGTAATCCTTTAGCTTGATGAAAAGCTTCTGCATCTGCATTTCCCCTGTATATCCCCCGCATCTTCCCTGCACTACATACGCTTCGCGGCTTTGCCTGCTTTACTTCTTTTTTCTGAGCTTCCTGTAAGCAAGAACGCCAACCACAACTATTGCTACAGTAATGAGTATGCCCTTGCCGTTGCTCTTTTCAAGCCCGAACTTTCCAAGCTCAGAGGTGGTGTAAACCCTTACCGGAACAGTAATCGTCTGCTGGTGCGGCTCGTTCAGCGCATCCCTGTATTCGAGGCTTAGCGTAAGCTGTGCTGGCTTTTTGAAGAAAACATCGTAACTTACTGTTTCTGAATCTCCCGAGTCTAGGTCTCCAACATAAGCAGACTCAGGGGAGAGTATCTCGTAGTTTTCTGATTTGGCCAGAGCTGATGACAGGAATTTCACGTCCGAAAGGCCGCTGTTTATGATTTCTATCGTGACTTTGCGCTTTGCATTTAGCTTCAGCGGGTCTGAGCCAATGGCAGCAGCAGCCAGCTGCGGCTCTGAACTGACTAGTATGCCAAAGGACTGCCCGCTGATAGTGTAGTTCCTTCCTGACGTGTCAGAGTATGTTATGAGCAGGGGCATCCTGTACAGCGCGCTTTTTGCATCGGGGCTCGTGATTACGGAAAAGGCTGCCTTTGAAGTGCCTTTTTGCTTGATGAGCGGTATTATTGCCTCGTTTGTGGAGCCGTAGGCTGAAAACGTGTCTGTGAGGTTCAGCCTTACCCTGACGTTCACTGCATCACCGGTTCCGATGTTTGTGACTTCAAGTTCCAGACTGGAAGGCTTGCCGGGAACCATGGTTTCCGGCTTAGCAACAACAGACGTTACCGCAAGGGGCAAATCCCTCCTGCCTACGCTTACATTGAAACTGTCAACCACTGTCCAGCCCTGCGATGCCGTCTTATACCTTAGCGCGATTGGGTTTATGCCTGAGCCTGCTGCGACATCAATTGTCAGGAAGAACCTTACTATGACCGCATCCTTTCCTTTCTGCCTCCCGAAAAGGTTGCCGACAGATTTTGTTTTCTCGCTTTCATCAACCGAGAACGGGAACCTTGGCAGAAGCTCAACAGTAACGCCGTCAGCGGGCATTGTGCCAATGTTCTCGACCTTGAACTTCAGCTCAAGCCGCTCACCGGGCATGACAGGCTCAGGGTCCTGGTTGACAAAGCTTATTGTCACGAAAGCCGAATCAGAGACAGAGTCGTCAGTCCCAGCACTCACTGCTGTTGCATTTGTTAAAACTGCTGCAGCCGCGATAAAAACCAGGAAAACACTCAATGCGGCAAATACCGCTGCAGGAGGAATGTTCAGCTTAGTCATTGCAGCCACACCAGCTCTTTAGTTCAGTTCTTTTTTATCTTGATTATGGTCCCGTCCTTTATATAGGCTATGGTTTCAGCTTCGCCTGCAATCCTGTCATCGTGGGTTATCACCACAACGGTTTTGCCTTTGTCGTGGAGCTTTTTCAGCATCCCAAAGATCTTCCTGCCTGTGCCGCTGTCGAGGTTTCCGGTTGGCTCGTCAGCCAGTATCACTTCGGGGTCGTTTGCCAGTGCCCTTGCTATTGCAACCCTCTGCTGCTGCCCTCCTGAGAGCTGGCTGGGGCGGTGGCCTTTCCTGTTAAGAAGCTCAACCTCGCCTAGCAGCTCGACAGCCTTCTTTTCCCTTTCATCCTCAGATTTTCCCTGGAAAATCATTGGCAGCATTATGTTTTCCATTGCCGTGAGCGTTGGCACCAGGTTGAACTGCTGGAAGATAAAGCCAACAGTTTTTCCCCGCATCTCGGCAAGCTCGTCTTCCGAGAGCGTGCTTACGTTCCTGCCCTGTATGTAAACAGAGCCCCTGTCAGGCGCGTCCAGTGCCCCGATAATATGCATCGCCGTAGACTTCCCGCTTCCAGATGGGCCCTGTATTGCAAAGAACTCGCCTTTTTTTATTTCCAGGGAAGCACCGCGCAGGGCGTTTATGGTTTCGTCGCCCATCCTGTAGGTCTTCCACACGTTCTCAAGCTTCACAGCAGCAGCCATCAAACAAAATCCTGAAGTTTGCATTATTTAAAGTTTCAGCAAAACCTATAAATACGCCACGGGTTGCCATGCTTGAAATGGCTTTACTGGCAATACGCACCATAGTAAAGGAAAAGGACAAGGACAGCGGGAAGAAATGGTTTGCTGTATTTGTCGGGGTTATTATGCTGATGAGCGTGGCAGGCTTTGTTTTCTCCTTTAACCCATCAGCACAGGGCAGCAATTTCCGTTATGGCGACCTGACGTTCAGGCAGACGCAGCAGGGATTCTTCGCCACAGAGGTAAATGGAAGGCAGGTTGATTTCTTCTACAGGCCCGAGGACGTTTCGGATATCGACGTGCCTGGCTCTGCAGTTGAAAGGCTGACGGGAAGCAGGGTTGTTTACATCACTTATTACTGGAACAGCACGCTGGCTGAGGGCATGGCGCTTCTGCAGTTCGACGCTGCAAACCTGCTGGACTCAGTGCACAAAGTTTTCGCCCAGGCTGCATCAACAACAGCGAATCCTTTTAATCTTCCTCTTGTAACATGCGGTAATTCCACGAGCTTCATCCCTGTGCTGCTCTTTCAGGAAGCAAATAACACAGCAATATCCGTAGATTCTGAAAACCCTGACTGCATTGTTTTGAGCGCCTCATCTGAGTCAGGGTTCGCAAGGGCAGCTGACAGGCTTAAGTACGCGCTTATATCAGGTGAGGCGGGCGGTGGCCGGGAATGAGCAACAAAATCTCCGTAGAAGACCGCGCGGAAAAGGAAGGAGGCAAGGGAAAGCAGCAGGCATGGCAAAAGCCTGAGCCGCAGCAAATGCAACAACACCAGCAGCGCGAGCAAGCAAGCCACCATAGACACCATGAAAGGAACATAGTCCTGGCCTTCGCGGCTGTAGGGGTGGTTGTTATTCTTGGATTCTTCATGGCAAGATACGCGATAAACCTGGTCAGTGGCGATGGCACAGTTGATAATGCGGAAGAAAGCCGCTATTACAACGGGTTTGAGTTTGTAACAGATGGCAGCACGTGGTTCACTCAGTGGAAAGGGGACGAACTTACTTATAACCTACAGCTCAGGCACCCACCTTGGGAAGTTGAGAATGTGACTGTGAAAGGGCAAGTTGACTGGCGTTTTCAGATGCCTGGGATTTTCATAACTTTTGACCCGCCAGAGAACTTTAGTAGGCAGAACTCCTTTCTATTTCTCGCAAGTGTTGACCTGACAAGCAATTTGGACACAGTTCTCGACAGGACGGTTATTGCTGCCTGCACAGCCAACCTCACCGAAGCCTGCACCCAGAGGCCAATTGTCACGTGCTCAACAAACGCCTCAGTGATTTACCTCAAGGTCTCAAACGAAACAGGCGTCTTCCTTGACGGCAACTGCGCAACAATCCAGGGCTACGAAAAAGGCTTAACAAGAGCTGCCGACAAGGTAATTTACCAGTGGCTTAAAATAATCAGGAAATAGAATGTGGGTTCGCTGAGACATACTGCGACAAAGTGTCTTGCGAGCCGGAAAGTGACAGAACAGCCGAAGATAATTCTTCTTTAGCTCCTTTAGATTCTTTATCAGCTGATTCTTTCACCTGCCTTTCCAGGCGTTCAAGGTGTGAGATTAAGGTTGTCAGTCGGCTCCCGTAACGGTTAAGTAGGTCCAATAAAGGAACATGCGGCGAGAGGGGCGAATGAAGTAACCCTGAAATGCGTGCAGAAGAGCGCACCATGCCCAGTATTTCCTGCCTGTTATTTCTGTAAAAATCGCCAGGGACATATGCCCATGCATCCTCTGGTTCTGATCTTGCCATCTCGTAAAAATCAGTGGCAAAAGCATCTACGGCCTGGGCGAAGCCATCAATCAGGGGCTGAAGCTCAAATGCAGTAAATAAAGGAGAACCTGCAAGCAATTGTTCAACCTGCATCTCCAGGCTCTGTGGCCCTTTTCCTTCCGCCGTTACCCCTGCCAGTCCCTCTGCCATTTCCTTTCCCGCAACAGCATCATAGTTCCTTGGCCCCTGCTTCCGAAGGCACAACAAACCTAATCCCGAGGCCTAGCTGGAGCAGTGCAGTGATTAGTGCCATGTGAGCATTGCCTGAGCCTGAGGACATGTTGACAGCAACCTCTGTGTCAGCTATTTTTTCTGACAAGCCCTTCTTAATATCCGCAACCAGCTGCTGTGGTGGTGCGAAGTCGTCAACAACCACAAACGCCGCCTTTACTGCCGGAAACTTCCGGGCAAAGTTCTCCTTCCCAAAATCATTCGTAATCAGAAAAATGTTGCTCCATGACTCAGAGGCGACCAGCCTTGCAACCTCGTTCCACGTTCCCTTCCCGGCCCCAAGGCACGCTATCAGCTCAGTCATGGCAGAAACGGCCGGAGCGGTTCGAAGCTTAAAAAGGTTACTGCAGTCACAACTGCAGCAGCTTCAGCCCCGTAACATCATCGTGCGTTCTTTCAAGCTTCCCCTGCAGCGGCTGCAGGAAAACTTCACATGATGCACCTACAACGGCTTCCTTCAAATGGCCTCCGAAGGAGTGCATCTCACCATCTGAAACTGTGGCATGCGCATGCACAAGCGGCTCGCCCTCAAATAGCGCAACGTTTCCGATAATGCTGTCAATCTCAAGCTCGGCTTCGGCTTTTTTCCAGTTGTATGCCTTTGCCTCAAGGCTGTAGAATCCTAGCTCGACCTCTTTCACAGCGCCAATGGCTGCGAATTGGGCGGCAGCTATGTTTTTCTCCTTGCAGAACGCTGTTACTGATTCTATTATTCTCTCTCCTGTATAGAGCAGCAGAACAAAAGTATTGCCGAGCTGTTGGTGCTTCATTTTTCAGCTTCCTGCCTGCTGGTTGCCGGGTTGCTAGTTGATGTCAACAACCTTCAGCTTAAAGACCAGGTTTTTCCCAGCCAGGGGGTGGTTCATGTCAATGGTTACTGTATCGCCGCTGACGCCAGTGATTGTCGCGTGCACCATCTGCCCTTGTGGAGCTCTGAAGCTGAAGCCCATGTTCCGGTCAATTTTCATCTCCGCAGGGAACACGCTTCTTGGCACCTGCTGCTGCAGCCTCTCATCCCTTTCTCCATAGCCATCCTGCGGCGTTATCCTGATGGTTTTCTGCTCGCCTTTCTTCATCCCAAGGACGGCATTGTCAAAGCCCTTTATCACTTCCACGTTGCCCGTAACAAACCTTATGGGAGCCCTGCCATCTGTTGTGTCGAAGACAGTGCCATCCTCAAACGTGCCCGTATACTCAATAGAAACCTTGCTGCCCTTTGCAACAACGCTTATCGCTTCCTTCCCGCTTCCCTTTGCCCTGGCATCAGCCATTAAAATCACCCGGTTTTGGTTTTAGATGCGATTTAAATAGTTTTCCCGAAGTGGTAAGAAACGTTTAAATACAACCTGCAGCTACGACCTTATATGCCGCACAGGAAAACGCCACGAAAGAGGAAGGTTTCGCAGCGGCACTTATCTCGTTCTGTTCAGTCATCGCAGCAGCTAATGCAAAAAACAGCAAAGGCAGCCAAGTGGATTATCACAACTGGCGGCGTTGTTTCCGGCATAGGCAAGGGCACAGCGACTGCTTCCATTGGCAAGCTCCTCTCTAGGAACTTCAAGGTTGTGTCAATAAAATGCGACGGCTACCTTAACGTTGACCCTGGAACTATGAACCCGTTCGAGCACGGTGAGGTCTTTGTGCTTGAGGACGGTGGCGAGGTTGACATGGACTTCGGCCATTATGAGAGGTTCATGAACATAAACTGCAAGAAGGAGTGGAACCTCACAACCGGCAAGATTTTTGACTCTGTTATCCGGAAGGAACGCCAGGGGCTGTTTCTTGGCAAAACAGTGCAGGTTATACCGCACATAACCAATGAGATAAAGGCAAAGTGGATGGACATTGCCCAAACCGAGAGCGCTGATGTCGTTACGATTGAGATTGGCGGCACCATAGGCGACATAGAAAACTCATGGTTCATAGAAGCAGCCAGGCAGCTGAAGAAGGAGGTCGGCCACGAGAACATACTTTATGTCCACCTGAGCTATGTGCCGTTTGTCAGGAGCATAGGCCAGCAGAAGACAAAACCGGCACAGCGCGATGTTGAAACCCTGAGAGGGCTGGGCATAATTCCTGACATAATAATCGGCAGAAGCGAGGAAGAGCTGACAAAGGAGTCCAAGCAGAAAATCGCGCTGTTCTGCGATGTTCCTGAAGAGGCTGTGATTTCAGGCAAGGACATCGAAACGATTTATGAAGTGCCGATAATGTTTGAGGAACAGGGGCTTCTGGCGCTGCTCGCAAAGCGCTTCAGCTTCACCCCGCAAAAGGACCTTGCAGAATGGAGAAAGCTGATTTTAAACATTAAATCTCCAAAGTACAGGGTTAAGGTCGCAATATGCGGCAAGTACACTGCCCTTAACGATTCCTATGCAAGCCTGATAGAGGCAATCAGGCATGCGGCTGCAAACCTTAACTGCGGCGTTGACATAACATTCGTCGAAACAACGGAATTTGAGGAGGGGAAGCTGACTGTTGACTCTGCCCTGCACAGCACCGATGCCATTGTTGTGCCAATCGGGTTCGGCTCTCGCGGAGTGGAGGGCAAAATTGCTGCAATAAAGTACTCCAGGGAGAGAAACGTCCCGTTTCTGGGCCTTTGCTTTGGCCTCCAGTTGGCGGTTGTTGAGTTTGCAAGGAACGTTTGCGGCCTGAAGGATGCCAACACCACCGAAGTCAACCAAAAAACGTCTCATCCGGTTGTAATGATTCTTCCAGAGCAGAAGAAAGTGAAGGAGCTTGGCGGCACAATGCGCTTGGGCGCAGAAACCGCCCAGCTCAAAAAAGGCACGATGGTTGCTAATCTATACAAGTCCAGCTTTGCTGTTGAAAGGCACAGGCACAGATATGAGGTAAATCCGAAATATCACAGCATCCTGGAAAGGAACGGCATGGTCATTTCCGGAAGCAGCCGCAACGGCAGGCTTGTGGAATTCATCGAACTCCCAAGTCATCCTTACTTCACAGCAACCCAGGCACATCCGGAATACAAGTCCAGGCTTGAAAAGCCTTCGCCCCTTTATTACGGTCTCATCAGGGCAGCGATTGAGAGAAAGTACAGGATTAAGGTGCAGTAAAATGGCAAATGTAACGCTTCTTGCTGGCATAGCAGGAATGACGATAATTCTGATTCTATTCATCCTCAGCCAGATGAAAAAGCTTTCACAGGACAGCACGGCTTACGACGCTGCTAACGCTGTTGGAGCTTTTATGCTGGTTTACTACGCTTTTGCCCTGAAGGCATGGCCATTTCTGGTTTTAAATTCTGTGTGGGGCTTATTCTCATTGTACGAAGTGATCAAGGATGTATCAGTAAGAAAAAGGTAAGTTTCCGATAAATTTATTAAACATCCGCTAATCCTTGCTTTTTATGTCCGAAGAGCCACAACAGCCGCAGCAATCTCAGAGTTCTGACGCTTCTGTTGAAACCAAGCCACAGCACCACCAGCAGCCGCAAAAGAAGGACGGCGGAAGCGAAAAGTCCGCATCTAAGTCTGCATCTATCACATCATTAAAAGAATCGATAATCAACGTTTACGACACGCAGTACAAGAAGCTCCTCATAATACCGGCAGCGGTGATAATTGCGGCAGTTGTTATTCTCCTGCTGTCCTACTCGAGCACCGGCAGCTTCTTCAAGAAGGACATCTCCCTCAGCGGGGGTGTAAGCATCTCCGCCATTACAGGCTTCAGCGATGACATTGCCCTTGAGGCAGAGCTTGCCCAGCAGTTCCCAGGCTTTGACATTTCTGTAAGGAAGCTCACCCAGCTTGGAAGCAGCATAGGAATTGTTGTGGAAGCAGGCATGCAGTCAGACAGTGACATTGAGAGCCTGTCAGGATTTCTCAGTAGCAGGCTCGGCATTGCAAGGGACGACTTTACTGTGCAGAAGATTGGGGCTTCCCTGGGCGAGAGCTTTTTCAGGCAGCTCATCAACGGTTTGCTGGCAGCATTCGTTTTTATGGCTCTGGCCGTCTTTGTTTATTTCAAGATTATTGCAGGCCGGTGGGTGTGGCTTCCCGGGCTGTTTGTTGTGTGGACGGCAGTTGTTGATGGCCTGTGCACCCTGGCTATTGTTTCCCTGACAGGCATGCACCTTTCGGCAGCCGGCCTGGCTGCTTTCCTCATGCTCATAGGTTACTCTGTTGACACAGACATACTGCTCACCATGAGGGCCCTGAAAGGCTCAGAGCTGAAGGTTTCTGAGAGGATAAGGTCGGCTGTCAGGACAGGGGTCATGATGACCCTGACAGGGCTGTTTGCTGTAATGGCTGGTTATTTCTTTGCAGAGTCAGAGACTATAAAGCAGATAATGTTCATACTCAGCGTTGGCCTGGTCTTTGACCTGGTGCACACGTGGATAACCAATGCGGGCCTGCTGAGGTGGTATCTTGAAAAGCGCGGAATGGCATGATTAAACGTGACTAAAAATGGCAGCGAGGAGCAAGCTTAGGAGGATAGTGACGAATCCCAGGGTTGTAATTGTAATCCTGGCAGTTCTCATATCGGTTTACTCAACAGGCATCCCATTCTCGCTCGGGAGGGAGGGGGTTGTTGTCAGGTCTATTGAAAAAGACAGCGCTGCTTACGATGCAGGCATTCGGAGCAGTGAAAGCGGCACTGGCCTGGCTTCGAAGGAAAGAATAATAGCCATTGACGGCAATAAGATAAAGACCCTGATAGACTATGCCGGTGCTGTTTCCGAGCTGGAGATAAACCAGACCCTGCTTGTCGAGACAGACAAGGCATTTTACAGGGTTGTGGTGAAGCCAGAGATTAACATCAGGGTATTGCCTGAACTGGAAGAAAAAACCGTGGTTGTCAATGCAACTACGAATGAAACGGCTAAGGTTCTTGTCAACAAAACCGTGGAGGAGATTCTGGGTGTTGACGATGACATAGGGTTGAGGGTTGCCAATGCCCCAAAAACAAACCTGCGCCTTGGCCTTGACCTCCAAGGAGGGGCAAGGGTAATGCTCAAGCCAGAGACAGAGCTGCCAAGGGAGGACCTTGAGCTTGTCATAGCCAACATGAACAGGAGGCTGAACCTGTTTGGGCTGAGCGATGTTGTTGTGAGGGACGCATCTGACCTCTCAGGCAGCATGTTCATAATCGTTGAGGTTGCCGGAGCCAACGAGGAAGACGTGAGGCAGCTGATAGCCAGGCAGGGGAAGTTTGAAGCCAAGATAGCCAATGAGACTGTTTTCACAGGCAATGAAGTGACTGATGTGTGCAGGAGCGCGACCTGCTCAGGCATTGATTTCCAGTCAGGAGGGTGTTTCCAGGGTTCATCTTCTGAAACAGTTTGCAGGTTTTATTTTACAATCTCACTAAGCCAGGAGGCAGCTGCAAAGCAGGCGGCTGCAACAGGAAAGCTTGCTATTGTAGGCGATTACCTCAGCCAGCCTCTGCAGCTGTTCCTGGATGACGAGCTTGTTGACGAGCTTCAGATAGGCAAGGAGCTCAAGGGCAATGCTGTTACCGGAATCAGCATATCAGGCAGCGGCTCGGGCTCAGGCAGGAAGGCTGCAACAGCCAATGCCATAAACAACATGAAAAGGCTCCAGACAATTCTAATTACCGGCTCATTGCCAGTCAAGCTTGAGATTGTCCGAACCGATTCCATCTCGCCAATACTTGGCGAGCAGTTCCTGAGAAACGCACTTAAAGTCGGGCTGATTGCAATCCTTTTTGTTGTCGGAATACTGCTGTTCGCTTACAGGAAGCTTCAGATTGCCATTCCTGTAATGTGCACAAGTCTCCTTGAAATCTTTATAATGCTGGGCTTTGCCTCGCTCCTGCCTTTCCTGAGCTGGACCATTGACCTTGCAGCCATTGCAGGCATAATAGCAGCTGTCGGAACAGGCGTTAACGACCAAATAATCATCACTGACGAAGCCCTGAAAGGCGAGCAGAGGAGGATATTCTCATGGAAGGAAAAGCTAAAGTCAGCGTTCGCGGTAATATTCGGAGCCTACCTGACGCTGGTTGTTGCAATGCTGCCACTGTTCGCGGTTGGCGCAGGAATGCTCAGGGGCTTTGCCCTCACCACAATCATCGGCATGTCTGTAGGCGTTTTCATAACCAGGCCTGCATACGCAAAGGTTATTGAGATACTGATGGAAAGGGATTAGGCGGTTTCCGGCAAATCAGCGAGGATGGCTGCCACCCGGTATTTGTTCCGTATAAATGTTGTAAGATAAGATAATTTGCGCCGTGCCGCATGCCGCTTAGAAGACTTTTGACTTCTTGGACTTTATGAGCACAATCCCCTATGACCATGAGGCCTTCAGGTTTGAGCATTTCATGCAGGTCATAGACTATTGATGTCCACATCTCATCTGCATTGCACAGCACATTATTGCAAATCACCATTTCAAAGCTTGACGCTATCCGCTTCTGTAGCAGCGGTGCCGCATCATGGATAACAGTTATCCGGCTTTTTACATCTTGGCCAAGAGGAAGACGCCAGGCTGTGGTTGGTGTCAAAAGGCGCCGAGCTTCAGTTGGCGTCAAATACGAAAAGGCCCTACTGATTCCGAGACGTCTGCCTACGGCCCTAATTTCCTCTCCCGAGAACTGCCGCGTTTGAGGATTGGTTTCAATTAAGCGTGCCAGATACCGATTGTGCCACTCGGTTTGGGATACTGAATCATTATCATCAGAGTGCAATATGAGATTCTGTTGTGATGCAACTGCATCACAGACCTGTTCGTTACTATCGATAACAGTCAAGCGCCACTCAAGCCCTGCCCTTTGCATTAGCAGGGCAACTTCGAAAGGCTCGAAAGTTTGGAGAACATCACCGAATCCCTCATAATTTCCGTCAAAGTATTTGGTTGCAAAAGGGAGGTTAAGTCCTGCGCCCACAACAAGGGCGCCATATTCACTGCCTCTTTGAGCACTCAGAATTTCCTCAAGGGCCAGAAATGCCCTCGCATGTCTAGCAAAGTGGGTTTTTGTACCATGAGTGTCTAAATTATCAGAGTTCATCTGACAAGGGAAATCAGGCTCCCAATTTATTGTTTTCTGTCAATAGCTTTAAAAACCTGCATCGGCAGCAACCTCGGGCATGATAATCACCATCTCAGGCGTTCCAGGCTCCGGCAAGAGCACCGTAGCTAGATTGGTTGCGAGGAAGCTCGGCTTCAGGCACCACTCCGCAGGAGATTTCATGAGGGAGATTGCTGAAAAAAGAGGGGTTTCCCTGCTTGAGCTGGGAAGAATCGCAGAGAAGGACCGCAGCATAGACAAGGAACTTGACGAAAGGACAATAAGGCTTGGCAAGGAAGAAGACGACTTTGTCATGGACTCAAGGCTTGCCTACTATTTCATTCCGCAGTCGTTCAAGGTTTTCCTTATGGTTGACGAAATGGCAGCCGCGAAGAGGATTTTCAGCGATATCAAGGGCAAAAAAATGGGCAGAAAAGTGGAGAAGGAAAGCACAACCCTCGCTGCAACACTAGCCAGCATCCGCAAGAGGAAAAAGTCAGAGCGGCAGCGCTACAGGAAGTACTACGGCCTCAACCCTTACGACACGAAGCAGTACGACCTGGTCATTGACACTACCAGAACAGCGATTGAAGATGTTGTGGAAAAGGTTGTTGAAGCGGTGAAGAAAAGCTGCATGTCGTGCTAACGCCTTTGTGAAAAAAAACAAGAACTTTTTTAAACCCTCCAAATTTTCGGATTCTTTATGGAGACAATAAAGGAAAACGACTTTGTTGAGCTTGATTATACTGGCAAGGTTGCCGAGACAGGAGAGGTTTTTGACACAACTTCTGCGGAAGTTGCCAAGGAAAAGGGCATCTTTGACGAGCGCGCAGCATACGGGCCAGCGGTTGTGTGCATTGGGAAGAGGCACCTTCTTATCGGCCTGGACAAGCAGCTTGTCGGAAAGGAGGTTGGAAAGAGCTACACGTTTAAGCTTCCGGTTGAGGAGGCTTTCGGAAGGAAAAACGCCAAGCTTATGCAGCTTGTTCCAACAGCGAAGTTCAGACAGCAGCAGCTTACCCCTTTCCCGGGTATGCAGGTTAACATTGACGGCATAGTCGGCACGGTAAGGACCGTTACTGGGGGGAGAACGATTGTTGACTTCAACCACCCACTGTCGGGAAGGGAGCTTGAATACGCTGCCAGTGTTAAAAGGATTGTTACAGATGTTTCTGAAAAAGTCAGGGCAATACTCAGGCTCATAGGAATAAGCGTTAATGCTGTTGGCGTTTCTGTAAGTGATGGCAGCGCAGCGATAGAATTTCCGCAGGAGGCTCCTGCGCAGCTGAAAAAGGACATAGAGGAAAAGCTGAAGTCTGCCATAACTGAGCTGAAGGCCGTTTCTTTTACAGTAAAAGCGCCTGCTGCTCCTGCGACTGCAGCAATGGCAGCAGAACCGGCAGAAAAGCAAAAGCCGCTGCAGTAAGCGAAGAAAACCGTAACGGCAAAACGCGGCCAATTTTCGTCACTAAATAAAACAAAATTATTTTTTCACAAATTTTTTCTGAACGACAAAATATAAATAGTAGTAAGGGGGTTGAAAGGCTGGGTTTTTACGCTTTTACGCGTTTGCGAGGAGGGGCTAGTTTATGGGGAGCGTTATACTTTCGACAAAAGATACAATAAGGTCATTAAGCAAGACCAACACTGCCGATGCCGAGCTTGAGCAGCTCCTTTCAAAGCATCGCGCAACAATAAAGGTTGTTGGCTGCGGAGGAGCAGGCAACAACACAGTAACGAGGATTTCTGAAGTGGGCGTTGTGGGTGCTGAAACGATAGCCATAAACACAGACGCCCAGGACCTGCTTTACACAACTGCTGACAGGAAGATCCTGATTGGCAAGGAGCTCACCCACGGCTTCGGGGCAGGCTCTGACCCGAAGATTGGCGAGGAAGCTGCAAAGGAAACCGAGCACGAGATTAAGGAAACACTGACAGGCGCTGACATGGTGTTTGTCACGTGCGGCCTTGGCGGGGGAACGGGCACCGGCTCGGCTCCTGTGGTTGCGGACATCGCAAAAAAGCTGGGCTGCCTTGTTGTTGGGGTTGTAACGCTTCCGTTTTCCATGGAAGGGAACAGGAGGTATGACAATGCCATGGCAGGGCTTGAGAGGCTTGAGGAAATCACCGACACTTTGATTGTCATCCCGAACGACAAGCTTCTTGAGCTTGCTCCGGACCTTCCGCTGCTAACAGCCTTCAAGGTTGCTGATGAGATACTCACAAATGCCGTCAAGGGCATAGCTGAGCTTGTCACAAAGCCCGGCCTGATCAACCTCGACTTTGCAGACATCAGGGCTGTTATGGGAGGCGGTGGGGTTGCCCTCATTGGGGTTGGCGAATCTGATTCGGAGAACAGGGCTGTTGAGGCTGTTGAGAAAGCCATTAACAACCCGCTGCTTGACGTTGACACTTCAGGCGCATCAGGGGCATTAATCAACATCTCAGGCGGCCCTGACATGACGCTTGAAGAGGCAAGGAAGGTTGTTGAGACCGTCAGCCAAAAGCTGGATGCCGATGCCAGAGTCATCTGGGGAGCCCAAATCTATGAGGACCTTGCAAGGACTGTAAGGGCAATGCTGATAGTCACCGGTGTAAAGTCTGCCCAGATTCTGGGCGCCAAGAAGCTCGCTGTCCAGAAAAAAGAGATGGAAAACGAGCTCGGAATAGAGTTTGTGGACTGAGCAAAAACCGCAACCTTTAAAAAAGAGCCCTTACTCTTGTTCACATAGCGATTTTTAGATATGTTTTTTAAGTCAGGCGTTAAAAACGGCGTTAGTTAGAGTGTTAAAGAGGCATCACGAGGTAACAAATGGTTATTGCAATTTTTACAAAATTAAAGAGTTTTGCAGGCGAGTGCAGAAGGGTTTTGACTGTGACGAAGAAGCCAACGAAAGCAGAGCTTATTACTGTTGTCAAGGTCTCTGGCATAGGCATTGCCCTGATAGGCTTAATCGGCTTTGCCCTTAACATGATTAACAAAGTGATTTTCCAGTAATTTTTCAAGAAATGATTGGTTGATGCTGAATGGCTGATGCTGCTGATGAAAATGCTGAAAAGCAGGATGATGAGCTGGACCTGAACATAGAGGAACAATCACCTGATGAGCTTCTTGAGGCATCGCTGAAAAAAGACCAGGAAGCGGCTGAAAAAGAGGCAACTGCCGAGAAAAAAGAAGAGGTTAAAGGGCAGAAAGAAGCTGAGACCGCAAGGTCTCCCATCTTTGCCCTCCGCACAACCGCAAATCGGGAAGAGCAGGTAATGGACTTCATAACCTCCAATGCAAAGAAGAAAAAGCTTGGCGTTTACTCCCTTATTCACCCTCATGGAATGAGGGGCTACATTTTTATGGAGGCAAAGGACAGGCAAGATGCTGAGCAGGCAGCCTTCAGGGTCCCTTATGCCAGGGGCCTCCTTGACAAGGAAGTCTCATATGAGGAGATTGAGCACATGCTCGAGCCGGGTAAAAAAGTTGAGGTCAACATCCAGAAGGGCGACATTGTTGAGATAATCAGCGGCGCTGCCTTCAAGCATTCACAGGCAAAGGTCACCAGAATTGACAAGACAAAGGAGGAAGTAGTTGTTGAGCTTCTCGAGTCAGCCGTCCCAATCCCGATTACCCTGAAGCTGGATGCTGTAAAGGTAATAAGGAGGGAATCAGAGGAAGGCGAGGCAGCCCATCAGGAGGAGTGAGCCCACACCCATAGAAAGCTATTTAAAGAGCCTGCCTGTCCCAAATTCTCATGCCAACCCAGACAGTAGAAGCGCTTGTTGAAGGCGGAAAAGCATCTGCAGCCCCGCCGCTTGGACCAGCACTTGGCCCGTTGGGTGTTAATGTAGGCCAAGTTGTTTCTGAGATAAACAAAAAGACAACTCTGTTTGCGGGAATGCAGGTCCCGGTAAAGGTTTCTGTTGACACTTCCACTAAGGCTTTCACCGTAGCCATAGGCACTCCCCCTTCCAGTGCGCTTGTCAAAAAGGAAGCGGGCATAGAGAAGGGCTCAAGCAACCCTCTGATGGACAAAGTGGCTGATTTAAGGATAGAGCAGATAATCAAAATCGCCAAAATGAAGGAGTCACAGCTTCTTGGCAAGGGGCTGAAGTCAAAAGTCAAGGAAGTCATCGGAACGTGCAACTCCATGGGAATACTGGTTGAGGGAAGGCCTGCTTTTGAAGTCATTAAAATGATTGACCAGGGCAACTTCACTGAGGAAATAACCCAAGAGAAGACAGAGCTTACAGCAGCCGAGCTCAAGGAGCTTGAAGAGGAGAGGAAGAAGCTCGCTGAGGAAATCGAAAAGAGAAGGGGCGAATTCCTTGCCAAGGCCAAGCTCATTATTGACTCTATGGCAGGAAAGGCTCGTGGCGAAATAAAGGCAAAGCTTGTTGAGGCAGCCATACCAACCAAGATTATTGAGGAACTCCTCCCTGTAACAGCAGCAGCCGGAGCAGCTGGTGCCCCTGCTGAGGCAGGAAAGGCCGCTGCGCAGCCTGGCGCGGCACAACCGGCAGCTGCAGCAAAGAAGGAAGAAAAGAAATAAGCGTGAACTGAATGGGAAGGATAAAAACTCAGCTGACAAAAAGGGTGACAGAGCAGCTGCTCAGCAAATACCCAGGCCAGTTTAGCGAGGATTTCTCTGAAAACAAGCTTCTCGTTGCCAAGCACGTTTCAGTTTTTTCTGCAAAGCTCCGGAATACGGTGGCAGGCTACCTCACAAGGCTCGTAAAAGTAAGAAAGGCAAAGGGAATATAAGGCCCATAATACCCTGCCAAAACTTATTAACATATTTCTCAGTCGTTTCCTGCAAAACACAATTCTTCCGCATTTTTACATAAAATTTCACAAAAAGCGCTGCTTATATTTTATAAATTTTATAATCACAAGTATCAAAAGCAGAATGAGTTATGCTTCTTTTTCTGAAAAATCAGCAAAAGATTATAGGAAGTATTATCCAAAAGCATATAAATAACCTCTGACTGACTTTTGTCATCGTTTTTTCAACGTTTGACAAAAAAAAGGTGGATTGATTTTTCATGAAAGACCAAAGGTTCCTGCCGGCTGACAAGCGCGAACCCGTCGAGGATTATGACGATTATGCTGAGGAAAGTTCTGACGCTGATGAATTGTTTATCGGCAGTGAAGCCGAGGCGGAAGAGCTTCAAATGCTTGACCACAACGGCAAAAAAACGCAGAAGGACGTCCTTTACATTGCAAGCTGATTCTTTTTATTGTGCGCGGGATTGACATTCGCAGTTGCTGCGGCATTATCAGTTGAGAAAGTATTTTAAAGCAGTTAAAAGTTGCTTGTTCTTAGTTTGGGCTCGTGGTCTAACGGCATGACGCATCCTTCGCATGACCCTTTTAAGAAAAGGGTCAATCCAAAAACGGAAAGGGATGAAACTGCGGGTTCGATTCCCGCCGAGTCCATTCAAAATAGTTTTTTGGTCGAGCTTTCTTCGGCGGAGAGCCGAAGACTGTTGCCTCACCGGCAACATTTTTGCTCACCACAGTGAGGAAAAAGGTCGTATGGAAAAGGAACTTGATGAGTTTGTGAAGCTGGCGAGGAAGGCCCTTGCCGAGTCTCCCTGGGCTAACATACAGACCGTAAAGAGCTATTCTGCCCAGCTTGCTTCTGAAGCCGATGAAGTGCAGGAAGCTGTTAGTAAGGGCGATAGTGAGAGCCTGAAGGCAGAGCTTGGTGACTTGTTTTGGGATACGCTTATGGTCATGCTCATAGCCGAGAAACAAGGCTGGTTCAAGCCTGAGGACTCAATCAGAAG
>JACPBX010000024.1 GCA_016180085.1 Candidatus Woesearchaeota archaeon
AAGTTTGACGGCCTGAAATACGACCTGAAGAAGATGGAAGACCTGCTGCTAAGCCTCAAGCTGCAGGGCAAGGTAAAGCGAGGGTAAATAAAAATGGCTGCGGCAAAGCTGGATGGGGAGAAGATAAAGCGACAGGCAAAAGCCATCATGGATGAGTTTGTAAAGGCACTTGACAAGGTTGGCGACCTCTCCGGAGAGATCGGGCTGGAAAGGGAAGAAACCACAAGGCGGGGATCTGCCAAGAAGCAGGATGGGAGCTTCAAGGAGCGGATGCTGAAAAACGCGCCCAGAAAAGAGGACGGCCAGATACTTGCAGAAAAGAAAAGCTGGTGAGCCATGGTGACTGATTCTACAGCTGCCAAGATTTTGCAGATAAAGGGGGAAAAGCTTTCAGCCGCTGACAACATCCGCGGCTTCCTCAAGGCGATTGAGCGGGGAAACAAAAAGATAAATGCGCTCCTGCACATCAACGAAAATGCTGCTGCCGAGGCTGAAGCTGTGGGCAGAAAGATAAAAGCGGGCAAAGCGGGCAGGCTTGCGGGGCTCGCGATAGCAGTAAAGTCAAACATTTCTGTAACAGGCATGCCCATAACGTGCTCTTCAAAGGCACTTGAGAATTACAACGGCACTTTCGACGCTGACGTTGTTGCCGCGATAAAAAAAGAAGATGGGATAATCATAGGCATGGCGAACATGGATGAGTTCGCATGCGGCAGCTCAGGAGAAAGCTCTGCTTTCGGAAGCACGGGCAACCCGGCGGCTCTGGGGCTCATACCAGGGGGGAGCAGCTCAGGCGCTGCGGCAGCTGTTGCTGCTGGATTTTGCGATTTGGCCATAGGCTCAGACACCGGCGGCTCAATAAGGAATCCGGCATCGCACTGCGGCGTTGCGGGCATAAAGCCGAGCTACGGCAGGGTGTCAAGATACGGCCTTGTTGACCTGTCAATGAGTTTGGACCAGATAGGTCCATTAAGCCGCGATGTTTACGGGGCTGCCCTGCTGATGGAAACGATTGCTGGCAGAAGCGGGAATGACGGCACAACACTGAACAACAAAGTGCCAAGCTATAGCTCACTGCTCACGAAAATAAAGAAGCCAAAAATAGGAATGGTTTGGGAATTTGAGGAAATGTGCACTGACAGGCGCATATACAGGCTGATTGAGAGAAAGGCGGAGAAATTCGCAAAAGACACGAACGGGAAGATAAGCGACATAAAGCTGCCAAACGTAGACCTCGCCATACAGGCATACTACCCCTTAGTGTATGTTGAGTTCTTTTCCGGAACCAGAAAGTTTGACGGCAGAAAATACGGAAGGAAGATAGAAGAGGCATGCGGCGAAGAAGTTCTGAGAAGGATTCTGGGGGGAAGGGAGATATCCAAAGCAGAATATCGAGGGACATACTACAGGAAGGCGCTAAAAGCGAGAAAGCTCATCTATGAAGGGTTTGAAAAGGCATTCAAGGATGTTGACGTCATAATATCACCAACAACGCCAATGCTGCCGCACAAGCTGGGAACTAAAATAACAGACCCAAGGGTGATGTATGCTTACGATGCCTATACCATCCCAGCCAATCTGGCCGGGATTTGCGCAGGAGTGGTCCCGGCTGGAAAGATTGCCAATGCGCCAGTAGGTCTGCAGGTGATGGCACCAGCGTTTAAGGAGGAGTTGCTTCTCAGGACAATGGCCGAAATAGAAAAACAATCTTTATAAACGCCTTTCTTTCTCTGAATTTTATGCTAAGAACGAATACTTGTGGCGAGCTTACTGCCAAAAGCATGGGCAAAACTGTGACGCTGGCGGGCTGGTGCCATTCCAGAAGGGACCACGGCGGGGTAATCTTCATTGACCTTCGCGACAGGTATGGGCTGACCCAGATAGTTCTAGACCCGAGCCACAACAAGAAAGTGCACGAAACCGGCGAGCACATCGGAAGGGAGTGGGTTGTTGCGGCAAAAGGCAAGGTAAGGCACAGGCCTAAGGACATGGTAAACCGGAACCTGAAAACCGGCGAAATAGAGGTTATAGTTGATGAGCTTTCCATAATCACTAAGGCTGCCGTTCCCCCTATTGAGATTGACGACAGGATAGAAGCCTCAGAAGATATGAGGATGAAGTACAAGTACCTTGACCTGAGAAGGCCGATAATGCAGCAGAGGCTCATGACAAGGCACAAGGCTGCTGCAGCAGTAAGGGAGTATTTTAACAAGAACGGCTTTATCGAGATTGAAACGCCAATGCTGGTAAGGTCAACGCCGGAAGGCGCAAGGGACTATGTCGTGCCAAGCCGAGTACATCCGGGAAAGTTCTATGCACTGCCGCAAAGCCCGCAGCTGTACAAGCAGATCCTGATGATAGCGGGATTTGACAGGTATTTCCAGCTTGCAAGATGCCTCAGGGATGAGGATTTAAGGGCAGACAGGCAGCCCGAACACACCCAGATTGACTTTGAGATCAGCTTTGTAGATGAAAAAGACGTGATGGTTTTCGTGGAAGGGCTGTATAGGCACATATGGAAGGAGGTTATTGGAACAGTGATTAAGACGCCGTTCCAAGTGCTGACTTATGCTGAAGCAACCGAAAAGTATGGAATCGACAAGCCAGACCTGAGGTTTGGGATGGAGCTTATTGATGCCACTGATATTGTGAAGAAGTCTGAGTTCAAGACATTTGCCGCAGAGGAACAGATAAAATGCGTAGTTGCTGAAAAAGACCTGAGCAGGAACGAGATTGATGAGCTAATTGCCTGGGCAAAGGAAAACGGGGCAAAGGGACTTGCGTGGATGAAGGTAACCGACAAAGGGCTGGAATCGTCAATCGTGAAATATTTCAGTCCTGCAATACAAAAGCAGCTGCTGCAGCTGGCGAAAGCCAGGAAAGGCTCTGTGCTGTTTTTCGTTGCTGATGAGAAGAAGAAAGTGGCGGATGTTTTGGGAAAATTGCGGCTGGAACTGGGGAAAAGACTCGGGCTAATAAAGGGCAACGAGTTCAAATTCTGCTGGGTGGTTGATTTCCCGCTGTTTGAATGGAACAAGGACGAGAACCGGTGGGAAGCAGCGCATCACATGTTCACATCGCCAAAGCCAGAGCATGCTGAATTGCTGGAGAAAGCCCCGGGCAAGGTCCTGGGCAGGCTTTATGACCTTGTGCTGAACGGGACAGAGCTCGGCTCGGGCTCGATAAGGATAAATGACCCCGAACTGCAGGAAAGGGTCATGAAGGTCGTTGGCTTGGGCCACGAGGCAGCTGAAAAGAAGTTCGGGTTCCTTCTGGATGCTTACAAGTTCGGCGCGCCTGTGCACGGCGGCATGGGAATAGGTTTTGACAGGACTGTCGCACTTATGCTGGGACTGCATGACATTCGTGAGGTGGTTGCTTTCCCAAAAAATAAAAAGGCTGAAAGCCCTATGGACGGCTCGCCGTCAGAGATTGAAGAGAGGCAGCTAAAGGAGCTGCACGTAAAAACCGATGTTGTGAAGAAAAGTGAATGATTTTTAACATGTTTGTTCTTGTAACCGGCAACAGGGAGAAGGTAAGAGAGTTTAACCTCATTCTGAAAGGCAGTGGCATAACTTTTGAGGTTCTCAATGCTGAAAAGCCCGAGCTCCAGTCAGAGGATATCTGTGAAATAGCCAAAACTGCTGCCAAGGTCTGCGCAGAAAGGCTGGGAAAGGCGGCTGTTGTTGAGGATTCTGCTCTTGTGATTGAGGCACTGGGCGGTTTCCCGGGGCCTTACACGAGATACGTTTACGAAAGGATTGGCAACCCCGGCCTGGTTAAGCTGATGCAGGGCAAAAAGAACAGGCGTTGCTGGTATAAGTCTGCCATTGGCTACTGCGAGCCCGGGAAAGCGCCTGTGTGCTTTCTGGGAGAGGAGGAAGGCAGAATGGCCGACAGGGAAAGGGGCAAGTCCGGGTGGGGCCAGGATATGATATTCATCCCTAAAGGAAGGAGCAATACTTATGCTGAAACGAGGAAGCCTGGCAGCGTTAACGAATTCAGGAGAAGGGCGATTGAGAAACTGAAGGACTTCTTGAAAGATGGGCTTAACTGAAGATGTGTTGTGGCATGCAACCAAGAAAGTAACAGATGTATTTGGGCAAATCAATAAAGTTTCCACTTCAGGGCTGGATGAGATTTGCGGCGGAAGCGTTGTTGCGATGAAACACACAACAAATTGGGATTTTTTCCTGGCAAGACACATCTTCCCAAGGAATATAAGAATCTTTGCCACAAGAAAGGCTTTCAGGTTGGGGGCAGGTTATTTCTTAAGAGCAGGCGGCTTTGTGCCTTTAACAAATCCGCTGACTTCCAAGAGCCAGACACAGGACTATCAGACACTTAGGGAATTTTACTCAATTCTAGCCGCAGGGGGCGTTGTTGTTTACGCGCCGGAAGCAGCTTGCTTCCAAAATGGGGTTGGGGGGAGAATATTCCCGCGATTCATCATAAAAGCGGGGGAACTTAAACTAAAATCTTTCCTAGTTGGAACAAACTACAAAGGAGGCGGAGTTATAGAAGTTAAAGCGGAGCAGTACGATCCAAGAAACAAGCCACAGCAGGTTGTAGAAGCCGAAATCAGGGAGAGGCTGGCTGCGCTAAGCGGGCTAAATGAGCTTGAAAGGGAAGTGCCGGCATTACCCGCCAGAAATTACCGATAATATTTTCACTTCATCATCGTCACTTAACACATCATCTTCTGTAACAAGGCTGCTGTTCTTTGAAACAAGGACAGCTGCAGGGTTAAGCTTTAGCTTTTGCAGCAAAATGGAAACTTTGCCGTTAAACTTCAGTTGTTTCCTGGTGTTTTCGCGCTCAATAAATATTTCCATGGTTGTTTGGCTGCAACACGTTGTGATTAATAAACTTTGGCAGCTGATGCAGGCTGTTGTGGCTGAAAACTCGTTAAAACCCGATAATTCGGATTTATAAATACAAATGCACATGCCGAATTTGGAGTGGCTGCGGCAGTGATGCGAATTTTGCCCTTTCAGAGCCTAAAATGCCGGATTTCCATAGGAAATTGTGGGGTTTTGCTGACTGGAAAGGTCTTATTTAAAAACAGCAGTATTTATAAATAAGAGTGGCTTAGACGGCTTAAACCGTTGCTGGCGTATTTTGGTGCGGTTGAACAATCGGGGGTGTTTTGTAAATGGGCAAGAGAGAGATTACTGTAGTGAACATAGTTGTCAGCACTTCTTTGAACCACGATATTCCTCTTGAAAAGATGAATGCGATGCTTTCCAATACAGAATACAACCCCGAACAGTTCCCAGGGCTGGTTATAAGGATTAAGGAACCAAAAACGTCTGCGCTGATATTTGGCAGCGGCAAGGTGGTTTGCACAGGCGCGAGGTCTATGGACAAGGTTGAGGAATCAATAAAGAAGATAATCAAAAAGATTACGATAAAGCCCGAGATAAAGATACAGAACATAGTTGCCTCAGGAACGGTTGGCATGGACCTAAACCTGAACACCCTGGCGATGAAGCTCAGCAATACAGAATACGAGCCTGAACAGTTCCCGGGATTGGTTTACAAGCTTATCGACGGACCAGTAAAGGCAACGTTCCTTCTGTTCAGCAACGGCAAGGTGGTTTGCACAGGCACAAAAAGCGAGGAAGAGGTTAACCGCTCGCTGGATAAGCTTATTGAAAACCTGAAAAAGGCATCAGGCAAGAAAGGATAAGGCCGTCAATTTTAATCTTATTTTGGTTTTTGGCTGCAACTGGCAACAATCACCATTTAATGCCGGCTACTGCCGACAAATATCGGCCATAGGCCGACATGCCGCCGTTGTAATTGCAGTTGACCTGATAAAAACGCTGGTGTAAAAATGCTTGAAGCTGCCGAACAGATAGAAAGGTTCAAGGAATTCTTTGAAACTGCTTACAACAACGAGCTTCTTGAAGCAGTTTCATCCGGCAAAACCTCGCTGCAGGTTGACTTTGCAAAATTCTCCTCTTTTGACCCAAGGCTGGCTGTTGACTTGCTGGAGAACCCCGAAGAGGCCATAAAGGCGGCCGAGCTTTCAATACGGGAAACAGAGCTGCCAACCGAGATTAAAAACTTCAGGGTGAGGGTGCACAACATCCCAGAAAGCCAAAAGCTTATGATAAGGGAGATAAGGAGCAACCACATAGGAAAGCTGCTGGCCATAGAGGGCATAATCAGGAGGAAATCGGACGTAAGACCGCAGGTGGTTAACACGAGGTTTGAGTGCCCAAATTGCGGGAACATAATATCAGTCCTTCAGCTTGAAACCACGTTCAGGGAGCCGCACCGCTGCGGATGCGGCAGGAAGGGAAATTTCAGGCTTCTTGAAAAGGAACTGGTTGACGCGCAAAGCATGGTGCTTGAAGAAGCCCCCGAAATGCTCGAGGGAGGGGACCAGCCAAGGAGGATGGGAATCTTCCTGAAAGAGGACCTTGTCAGCCCGATAAGCGAAAAAAGGACAAACCCGGGCAACCGGGTCAGGATTGTGGGGGTGCTGAAG
>JACPBX010000025.1 GCA_016180085.1 Candidatus Woesearchaeota archaeon
GAAGATTTTGTAATAACAGACCCGACAATGGCAGAGTTTTACATCATAATAAGAAAAAAGCATAATGACCAAACAGCGCAATACTGGCACAAAAGGCTGGCGCCGTTTTGCAGGCCAGTCACAAGACAAACGCTGATAAACGCCCTGATATTCAGGGAAGAAAACAAAAAAGGCGAAGTTTCGATATTCGACGCAATCGGCTACATCTTTGCAATTGAAAACGGACATGTTTTTGTGACAGGCGACAAGGAGTTCAAGAACAGGGAAGGAGTAATGTTCCTGCAGAAATGACACGGCACTTCCTTCAGCTGCTGAAAGGGCAATGTTTTTCTCAAGAAATTTGAAGCCTTAGCCGTAAAAAACTTGGAGAACAATCAGACAAAAGGAACTCTCTGGAGCTGCTTCTTGAAGTCCTCAATGATGACAACAGGCTCGGGATCTACGCCGTTGAGCTTTGCAAGGTAAACGCTTGTGAGGTCGCCAATATGAACAGCAGAAAGGATTCGTGTCAGCAAGTGCTCGCCCTTAATCACAATCTGCGTTGAGGGAACGCCCTTGCTGCCAATGATTTCCCTGGTGAGCCTCATCCTTTCCTTTATTCTGCGGCTGTCTGCCTCGTCCTCAAGCACGATTGCATAATAATTGGCATTCAATTTCGTATAGCCGACAAGCTCGTTGTGGTTGAGCTCAGGGAAAGCGTGGCTGAACGCGTGAACCTTCGCATTCTCGTTAAACTCGCACTTCCAGCGGTAAGCAACGCCAGCCATCCGGTCAGAAGAGTAAATCAGAGGTACCTTTCCAACTAGTTTTTCAGCCAGAGACCTGGCTCGGTCCTTGTAGTTTGCTGCTGCTGCCTTCAACGAAGTGATTGCTGCTGAAACTTCAGCTGATGGGTCAGGGATAAGCCCGGCATTGTGAAGCACGTTGAGCAAAGGCAGGAACAGGTACGGGATGGCGGCCCTTGGCTGGATTCCTTCCGGCACAGCAACAACCTGCTTGTTAAGCTGCTCGGCCTGCTGCATGAGCTTGCCGCCAGACGTTATGGCAACAATTTTAGCCCCCTTCCTCATTGCTGACTTCACAGCGGACAGCGTCTCCTCAGTATTGCCGGAATACGAGATTGCAAGCACAAGCGTCCTGCTGTCAGCAAAAGCAGGAACATCATAGCTCCT
Organism: Candidatus Woesearchaeota archaeon; assembly: GCA_016180085.1. Lineage (GTDB taxonomy): Archaea > Nanobdellota > Nanobdellia > Woesearchaeales > UBA10216 > UBA10216. Next base: position 1,173 of record JACPBX010000025.1, read on the forward strand.
GCAAACGTGGACATGCAAACCCGGGACCTTTTCGGAGCAGTAAACCTTAAGCAAATCACCTGAGATGGCAGAGCCTCCAACACCGGCAACAACAACCTTGTCAACGCCGGAAACCTTGACAGCAGAGCCAAGGGACTTTGCCTCAGACAAATGCTCAGGGAAGCGCTCAACAAGGGCAATGAAGGAATCAGCAGACACTTTAATCACCAGCTCAAACAGTAATAATTCAGTAATAATTGTTTAATGATAACAGCAGCTGCCTGACAGCAGCAAAGTTCTATATAAATATTGTGATGCAATTCAGGCACCCAGACAAAACAAATCACCACAATGCTTATAAACCACCCAAAAAATCCTCGCATCCGAGAAACATGAACGTTTACTCTCAGATCAGCGAGGCATGGCAGGAACAGACAGAGCAATGGGAAGCCAGCCAGCGTGAAAGGCTCATTAAATGGAGAACCGAGCCGGTAACGCTCAGGCTTGAAAAGCCAACAAGGCTGGACAGGGCTCACGCGCTGGGCTACAAGGCAAAGCAGGGCTTCATAGTAGTCAGGCAGAGGGTTGACAGGGGCGGAAGGCAGAGGCCGCAGATAAGAAAAGTCAGGAAAACATCACACTCGCGGCAAACAAAAATCCTCAGCAAAAACTACCAGCAAATTGCAGATTGACAAGCAAAACCCTGTGGTGCTGGCTGACAAAAACATCAGTTGGATAGCGGCCGCTGCCAGCACGAGAAGGGTTTTCAGGGGCCTAACCTCTGCGGCAAAGAGGAGAAGGGGGCTCTACCACAAGGGCACTGGCGCTGAAAAGATAAGGCCGAGCCTGAGAGCGCACAACAGGACAAAGTAAAAGCCGATTCTGTAGCTTCTTTAGAAAAACTTTAAATACTTTGCACATCATGGCTTGGAACATGAATGTTGGAAGGCTTTACTGCACAAGCTGCAACTACCAGTTTGTCCCAAAGACTGACAAGATGCCCACAAGATGCCCGTACTGCGACAAGGATGGAACGCTGGAAAAGGCAACGCAGGCACAGGATTTGATAGACGAGATTTCCAGGGAAACGGTCGAGCGGGAAGAAAGGGAAAAACACTAGAATTCTATTTTTGATTGACCTTTTTCTTAAAAACCCAAATCGTGCTCTGCACGATTGGGCCCATTCGCCGAAGGCGAATTGGGGGTCATGCTCACTTCATTCTCAGGACGGCTTTAAGCGCTGCGACAGCAACCACAATCTGACTGTTATCCGGCTCTTTCGTTGTTATCCGCTGCAGCAGCAGCCCGGGAAAAACAAGAAGCCCCATAAAAGCGTTTTTCTCAAACTTTGCTCCAAGGCGAAGCAGCTCATACGCAGCACCGGCAATGACAGGCAGCAGCAGCAACCGCGAAAACAGCTTCGGGACAAAGCCGGCGGGATTCACAAGGGAAAAAACAAGTATGCTCACCAGTATCACGATGAGAAGGAAGCTAGTGCCGCATCTTGGATGCATCGTTGGGTATTTCCTGATTTTTGCAGGCACAAGGCCGTCTTTATGCTCGTAAGCGTGTATTGTCATGTGCTCAGCGCCATGGTACTGGAACAGGCGCTGCACGTCCCTGAAGAAAGAAATGAAAACAAGGTAAGCAAGAAAAGCCAGCAGGCGGAAAATCCCGTCAACGAGGTTGAAAAGAAAGCCATTGCCGCTGCTTTCCACGATGAGGTTTGTGAGGAACAAAGGAGCAACGACAAAGAGCAGCACAGCCAGGCCAATTGCCACAGCAAAGGAAAGCAGCATCTCACGCTTCCCAATAACGTCATTTCCCTTATCGTCCTTGCCGCCAGCGGCATTAGCCGAGAAGGCAAGCGCCTTGAAGCCTACAACAAGCGTCTCGTAAAGCGTGCTAACCCCCCTGAACATAGGATATTTGAAAACCTTAATCCTCGCGGAAAGAGGAGAGATTCTCCATTCCTTGTTCACGATTTTGCCGGATTCTGCCCTCACTGCAACAGCTGTCTTTTCCTTTGTGCGCATCAGAACTCCTTCAATGACTGCCTGACCGCCAACCAGCAACAGCTCTTTTTTGCCTTTATCGCTCATTCTTATCGCAGCGGCAGCGATAATTATATAAAACTATGGAAAACATCCCGGAGTGTATGACTGAGGCAATATTCCTGGAGGACTGCTACGCCAAAGAGTGCGATGCAACTGTCATGGCTGCAGAAGGCAGCAAGGCCGAACTTGACAGGACAGTATTCTGCTACCAGGGAGGGGGACAGCCGGCAGACAACGGGAAGATAACATGCAATGGCAACGAATACAAGGTTGTTGACGTCAAAAAAGAATCTGGAAAGATACTACACCACCTCGACAAAGAAGGACTTAAAACCGGAGATGCCGTGCATTGCGTGCTTGACTGGGAAAGGAGGCACAGGCTGATGCGGTACCACACGGCAGCGCACATACTCTCCGCGATTGTCAACAAGAGGACAGGCGCCCTAATCACAGGAAACCAGATCTCAATTGACCAGGCAAGGTTCGACTTTGACCTTGAAAACTTTGACAGGGAGAAAATGGTTGAATACGTTGCAGAGGCAAATGCTGCAATAGTCAGGAATATGACTGTTAAAATGTATTTCTTACCAAGGGAGGAGGCAATGAAGATTCCAGGAGTTGTAAAGCTTGCGGGTGCGCTGCCACCACAAGTGGATAAGCTGCGGATTGTGGAAATAGGGGATGTCGATACCCAGGCTGATGGCGGAACCCACGTTGGCAACACCTCAGAGATTGGCAGGATTGAAATAATAAGGATGGACAACAAGGGCAAAAGCAACAGGAGGGTTTATTTCAGGCTGGTGTAGGCGGAAGAACCGCCTGTAAAATTCTTAGGTTCGTTTGAACCAAAGCGTTTGCTTCAATTGAACCAAAAAGTTTAAATAGGGGAAAGTTCATTTGAACCAAAGAGGAGGTTCGTTTGAACCATGAACATTGAAACGCACTTAAGGAACCTCAGAGAGAGCCTTGAGGTCATAAGGGAAAGCATAGAAAAAGGCTTAGTAGAAAGACAGAGGACACTTGGCTTCAATACCTCAGCGGCAGCTGCGGACATGCTTGAAGCCTTTCTTCACAGCAAAAATCTGATTGACCCGGGCTTTACCATAAAGCATGAATGGCTGAAATCAAAAAACAAGGTAAATGAAAAGCTGCCTTTTGAGTTTCCACGCAAGCAGGAGATTCTTGAGCTTATAGCGAAAATTGAGGAAAAGCGGAACGCCTTGTGCTACGGAAAGCCGCAAAAGGAAGAAGCACTTCAGGAACTGCTCGCAGACTTCAATGCGCTGAAAGAAAAATTCAAGGGGGCCGGCCTTGATGGACTCTGACCTTATAGCTTACGCAATGGATTTTTCATCTTTCCTCATCCAGAAGACAACAGTAGGCGAAAAAATAAGGAACATCATAATATTCGGCTCTGTTGCCAGAGGGGAAGCAGGGAAAGAAAGCGATGTGGACATTTTTATTGATGTAGTAAAGAGGCTTCCTGCCCTTGAAAAAAGCATACGCAGCTCTGCCGATGCCTTCAAATTATCAAGCAAGTACAGAAACTACTGGAAACCTCTGGGAATAGAAAACGACATACAGCTTACAATAGGACAGCTTAGCCAATGGAAGGAACTCAAGCCAAGCATTGTTTCTAATGGCATTTTACTTTATGGGAAATTCAAACCCGAAATTAAAGAAGGCACGCACCGCGCATTCTTCATATGGGAAAACATAAAGCCAAATGCGCGAAGAGTGTCATTCAACAAGAAGCTATTCGGCCACAGGCAAGGCGGAAAATTCTATAATGGAATGCTCCAGACGAACAACGGAGAAAGAGTGGGAAAGGGCTGCATCGCGGTCCCCCTGGAGAACGCCGCCAGCTTCCAGCAGCTGTTCAGAACTTACAAAATAAGCGTAAGGATACGGAAAGTGCTCGAGTACTAAGGCAGCTCACCCACTGGACACTGGACAAGTGCCCGGGCAAGGTATTTAAGCGGGAATATCCGCTGCTGCAGCCGCGATGATAACGAATTCGTTCGTATTTCTTGAAAAAATAACCGCTGCAAGGGAGAGGAAACTCTGGCAGCAGGGTATACTGGGCTGGGATGATTTTTTGAAAGCAAAGAGAATCGGCGGAATCTCTGCTGCAGCAAAGAAATACTACGACCGAAAAATAACTGAGGCCAGGAGGCACCTTTACAGCAGCGACAGCAAATACTTTGCCTCGCTGCTGCCACAAACTGAGCACTGGCGGCTTTACGAGTTCTTCAAGGAAGAAGCGGTTTACCTTGACATCGAGACAGACGGCCTCAGTGACAACAACGATGTCACACTTGTTGGATTGTTTGACGGCTTTGACACGAAAACAATGATTCGGCGCGTGAATTTAGACTGGCGGCTGCTGCGAAAAGAGCTTGAAAAATACAAGATTGTTGTGACATTCAACGGAAGCGTTTTTGACTTGCCATTTATCAGGAAGCGCTATGGCAACGTGATGCCGCAGCTGCTGCATTACGACCTTCGCTTTTGCTGCAGCAGGATAGGGCTAAATGGAGGGCTGAAAAAAGTGGAGAAAATGCTTAATATCCGCCGCAGCAGCCAGATTATTGAAAACCTGTACGGAGGGGATGCTGTGCAGCTTTACAGGATGTGGAGGGGAAGCGGAGACGATTATTACCTGCGGCTGCTGGTCGAGTACAACGAGGAGGATACTATTAATTTGAAGAGAATAGCAGAACACGTTTACCTGAAGCTGAAAGAAACGCATCTGCAACAGCAACCAATAAAAACAGCAGGCATAAGTGATATGTGATAATGAAGGAAACCTCAGCACAACCTTTTTAAGAAAAAGGTTGATCAAAAAACGCATATGAAAGAAGTTTCGGCTGGCGCAATAATATTCAGGCTTGACGATAAAAGCAAAAAGCCAAAGTACCTGCTGCTGCACTACGGCGCAGGGCACTGGGACTTCGTCAAGGGCCACATTGAGGGAAAAGAAACAGAAAAGGAAACTCTGCAAAGGGAAGCAGAAGAAGAGACAGGGCTTACTGATTTGAAGCTAATCAGCGGATTCAGGCACAGGATAAGCTACTTCTACAAAAAAGACGGTAGGACAATCCCGAAAGATGTGATATTCCTGCTCGCCAAAACAGCAGCTGCCGAAAAAGACGTAAAGCTCTCATTTGAGCATTCTGAATACGTGTGGCTGGAATTTGAGGAGGCTGTCAAAAAAGTGACGTACAGCAGCAGCAAGACCGTGCTGGAAAAAGCTGACAGTTTCCTGGAAAAGTTTCGGCAGCAGCGAAGATTGTCCGAATAAATTGCAAATTTCTGAAAATTTTGCGGCTTTGTCCGCAAATTTTCCGACGACAAAATGGCAAAGTTTATTAGGAAGTTCCACAATACTAGGATTATGGCAGCAAACTACGAAATATCAGGAGCAGAGCACAGGCTTACATTCAAGAAGTTCGGCTATGATAATCTTTTAATGATGGGTTTACTTACCCTAGCTGCAATTTCATTGTTAATATGGTTGATCAAAGGTGTCGAGTAATGGACCAGCAGGATATACTTGAATTTATGGGAAAGTTCTCATATATAATATC
>JACPBX010000014.1 GCA_016180085.1 Candidatus Woesearchaeota archaeon
TTTCATGCCGTGGAAGCAGCTGCTTCAGATGGGCAGGGTTAAGCCAAGCTCTGAGGCTATTGAGCTTTACATGAGCTCAGGAGAGCAGCTGCTGGAGAGGGTGAAGCTTAAGCTCAAGGAGATTGGGATGGAGGACATGTTCTGGGCAATAATCACGCCAACGCAGGCAGCCATCATGCTTTACGGCATCCCCCCACCTACTCCAAAGGAAACTCCTGAAGTTGTGAGGGAGATATTTGTCAGGAAGGAGAAGCTGCTGGAAGAAACGTATCTTAACACGCTTGAGGCAGTGATTAAGACCAGGAAGGAGCTTGAGCACGGCGACAGGAAGGACATGTCAGGAGTGGAGGTTGACAAGCTCCTTGCTGACTGCGATAAATACCTGAAGAGGATTGACCAGCTTTTCAAGGAGATCGCGCAGGTGAAGGAGGAGGAGAACATAGTAAGGCTGTACGATACTGCAGTAACGATGATTCGCGATGCGCTGAAGCTTGAGGGCATTGACAAGGTTGACGATGCCGAGCTTGTAAGCACTTTTGAGGACGAGCTCATAAGCAAGAACAGGATAGCTGCCAAATACCTGAGGATGCTGAATGCCATAATCAAGGCGAAGAAGGACTACGAAGCTAAGAAGCTTAACAAGGCGGAGATTGAGAAGGTCAAGAAGGACTCTGCTGAGTTCTCAACTGCCCTGCTTGAGTACATCCAGCGAAAAAGGGGAAGGGAACTGGAGCGGGCAAAAATCCGCGTGAAGCACGGCAGCAAATTCGGCGAAGTGATACTGCTTGAGTCCGATGCTTTCATAATAAAGGACATTGACCAGCAGCAGAAAGAGGTTTCAAGGGCAAAGGTAACCGAGGAAGGCGGCCTGGCTGCGATGACAGAATCTTCCGTCGAGGAAATGGAAGCCGCGCTTGCCAACAGCCCAATCCCTCCAAAGACGTTCATCAGGGAGAAAATCTTCGAGGACCTGAAGAGGATATTTGGAAAGGACGTTGAGATACTGGTTAACTACTGATTAATTATTAATATGAGTTCTCTTTCCCGGCAAGTAATGGCAAAGTCAAGTGTGCGCATTGTTAAGACTGAAAGGCGGTTTAAGGAAGCCAGGTGGAGAACCATCAATATTCCATTTCTTCAACAGCACCAGTTCGGCCAGGTTGCAGAACAGTATAGAAGCCTGGAAGACATCTTAGCAAATGGTCGACCTAACGTTCTTGTTGTTGTTGCGCATCAGGATGACGAAATAATTGGCATGGGCGGGACCATGAAAATGCATGCCACCGGCGCGCATTACAGGCCTGAAAGATTCTCCTGGGATGACTTTGTTGGGAAGAGGTTCAAAAAATGGGCGGGAAATTCTGAAAGCAGGTCTTTTTACGCTAATGCAAACCTCGCAGGCCTGCAGTTTTTCAGCAGGACTGAACTTGCAACGGTTCAGGAAGCTTTGACTAAGGGTGGCATGATTCTTGACCTGATTCCTGCAAAGCCAAGCAACGTCATATCAGTTTACGTAACAAACGGCGCAAAGACGGAAGACACTGTGATGAAGGATTTGAGGGCTGCTCACCCAGCGTGGTCGGATGAGCGCATACTTGCCTTCTACGATTGGTATGAGGCGGGAAAGAACGGAGATGAAAATCTAAGGCCTGACCTTGGCAGCTTAACCAGAACTTTGAATCAAGCGCGCTATGACGAAACAGTTTTTGCACTTGCACAAGTAAGAGGAAAGGCTGCCATATTCCTAGAGAACGACAGCGGAAAGGTCAAAGGAGGGAAAAATTTACAGGTAATTGCTGACCTCGCTTCTTTGATTGAAATGACTAAGCCAAAGGTTGTTTATACACTCTCGCCTTTTGAGTTTAAGCACGACACCCACATAGCTGTGTCAGCCTTGACCGTAGACGCCATGAGACAGGCAGCTTCCAGACTTGAAGAGATTCCCGCATTAAACGGTTATGCTGTCTGGAATCCATTTTACTCGCTTCTGGTTAGCGAGCCTTTTGGGAAGCTTAAATTAGTTGATACCACTCCGGCGCATGATGCGAAGCTCGATGCCCTGCACGTTCACAGCATTTTGGGCAGCCAGGGTACTTTTGGCTTCAGGAGGCGTTACGAAGAAATAAAGCTTATAGACAAACTTACTGCGCTAGAGTTGCAGCGTGCTTTCCTGCTTGCAGAGCTTAGTTATTTTAACGCACAGTTCAGGAGGCCAAGACTGCCTGATGGTGTTTGGATGGCTGAGGCTTTTGTCCCAATGGATGAGCTTGTTGGAAATCAGGGCTTGACTTTGAAACAATTTGTTGCCGGCTTTTTGGATAAAGCTGTTGAGAATTATCCCCTGTAATCTACCTAAGGATCCCTGCTACTGCTTTCACCGCCCAACAGCGGCTTACCGAAAGATTTATAAACTTGGTTATATCGATATAATCAGATTAATCAGGTGATTAATGTGCTGGAAGTCAGGGCGAAGGTGAGGGAGTGGGGAAGGTCTTTGGGAGTGGTTTTGCCTAAAGAGAGCGCGAAGCAGGAAGGCATTGGAAGAAATGACACCGTAACTTTGCTGGTAACAAAAAAGAGAAATGCCCTGAAGGAGACGTTCGGGACATTGAAGTTCAAAAAGACCACAGAGGAAATTTTGAAGGAATCTGACGAGGAAGCATGGGATGAATGACCCGGCATGCTTTTTTGACACATACGCCTTCTTTGAAATAATCAGGGGGAACCCGTCTTATAGGAAATACGCTGAAATACACGCTATAACAACGATATTTAACCTAGCTGAATTGAACTATAATCTCAAAAAGGAGAAAGGCAGGCAGGTTGCTGACAAATACGTTGATAATTATAAGGCGTTTCTCGTTGAAGTTACCTTGGAAGACGTGAAAAAGGCAATGGACCTGAAAGTTGGAATGAAAGACCTTTCAATACCTGATGTTGTTGGGTATACTGTGGCAAAAAGGCTTGGGATTAAGTTTCTTACAGGCGATGAAGGCTTTAGGAACATGCCTGAGGTTGAATTCGTTAAGTAAGTCAGCCCATATAGTCCTGCTGCTGACCAGCTCCTGTTCTGTACTCCTGCTTTTCACCGCCTGGCCCTGCTGCCCTGTAGCCTCCGGGCTGTCCTGCGCTTCCTGCCCCGCCATGGCCGTACTGCTCAACCTTGACGCCGCCGGCAGGATTGGACGGGTCGTTTGCCCTCGTGCTTTGCCCTGTTACCGTCCATTCAGCTCCGCAGTTGCAGCCCACCATGGCTGTTTCCGTTTTTGATTGACCTTTTGCTAAAAGGTCATGCTGGGCGCCGTATATGGCTTGCTGCCCAGGCTGGTTCTGCGATTTTCTTTCATATTCGATTTTCGCAGCGCCAAGGTTGTCTTTTGTGCTTTCGCTTCTGCCAAAGCTTCCGCTACCGAAGCCGCTGCTGGCATCACCAAGCTTTCCTTCCAGGCTTGCCATGGCTGATTGCTGCGACTGTTGTATGAATTCCCGCGAGCCAACCTGATGCAGCTCAACAGCCGAGCCATCCTTGTGGCTGTGCATTGCCATTATCTGCTGCTCGGCAACTGCGATGAAGTGCTTTGGGTGCTCCTTTGTTACCGCGTCGGTTAAATCGCGGCTGCTGCGAATGTTATCGTCGTTCCTAAACTTCATTCAAATTCACCATTGGTCGTTGCAGTGAAGCCGCAGTTGGTGCAGAGGACCCTGCAGTGCGTTTCAACCACCGGAGTTCCGCATCTTGCACAACGCTCAGGCTCGAACAACTGAGCGGCTGCCTTTTTCGCTTTGCCACTGGCAACAACTGCCGAAGCCATATCTTAAGTGTAAGCCTTTGCTGCTTATTAACTTTTTTACACATTGCACACATATAAATTTTATATAAAACTATATTTCGTTTTACCATTAAGTTTATTAATGATAAAGCCCAAGTGTTTTCGAAAGGGGAGTTGAGGGGAAAAAATGCAAACAGGTTACAGGGTCTGTGACGTCATGACGAGGAAGCCCATTGCCGTTACCCCGCAGACGAGCGTGAGGGAATGCGCCAGGCTGATGAGGGACAGTAACGTAAGCTCGCTCGTTGTCAAGGAAAACGATTCGCTTAAGGGGCACATAACAGATGACGTTCTGATAAGGAGCGTGCTCGCTGACGGGCTGAATGTTGACAGGACAACCGCTGCCGATGTAATGCTGGTGAAAGTCCCTACAACCGAGCCAAAGAAGGACATTTACGATGCCCTCATGACGATGCGCGATTATGAGACAAGGCAGCTGCCAGTGGTTGATGCTGAAAACGGCAACAAGCTCGTTGGCCTTTTGACTCTGAAGGACGTGCTGAAGATCCAGCCGCAGCTGTTTGATTTGCTTGTTGACAAGATAGTCCTGAGGGAGGAGGAGCAGAAGCTCACCGGCAGCCACCACCCTGTTGAGGGAACGTGCGATAACTGCGGCCAGTTCTTCCCGAAGCTTTACGAGGTTGAGGGTGATTTTCTCTGCACGAAGTGCTCATCCAGCAGGAAGAAGTTTGTTTCTACAATCGGATTTTAATTATCGTTGTTGCATCTGCCGACCGATTCCGAAATCTTTATAAACGATTTTCCTCATAAATAACTGCATGGCCGATGCAAAAAGAGGTTTTCTACAGGGCATTCTGCAGGGCATCCCGCTGGTTGGGGCCAAAAAGGCAGGGGGAGAGGAAGTTATTCCTGCGAAAGGGCCTGTGCCGGTGCATGCACCAAAGGCTTACAAGCACGAAACAAGGTTCGGCTGGTTCCCCCACAGGATAAAGTACAGGGGAATGTTTGACCTTGACGGCTTTTACAAGACAATGGCCTTGTGGTTCAAGGAGAGAAGGTTTGAGCTGCACGAAAGGCTTTACAAGGCCAAACCTCCCGAGCTGAGAGTGGAGTGGCATGCCGAGAGGAAAAGAACAAGCTGGGTGAAGGAAATTGTTGAAGTGCAGGTGCACATGTGGGGAGAATACAATGTTGAGACAATAGTGAATGGCAAGGCCAAAAAAATGGCAAAGGTCAGGATGATAATAACAATCAGTGGAGACCTGGAAGCCCCTTACCCGGACATTTTCGGCGAGCCAAGATGGACCGCAAGCAACCTGGAAAGAAGGCTTTCGCAGCTCTTCAGGAACTGGATCATGCTGAGAGAGTGGCAAGGCCTGTACTGGGACAGGCTTTACTATGAGCTTTACGACCTGTATGGCACGCTGAAAGAATATTTAAAGTTCGGGGCACGGTAAGTCTGGTGAATCAAAATGGCTGAAAGAAGGCTGGTCATAGACCACATGAAGGTCAGTTACGATGGGCTTTTCGACCTGCATGAGTTCTACAGCCTGATAAACCAGTGGCTGAAGGACAAGGGCTTCGACCTCAGGGAGCAGAGGAACCAGGAGCACGTCAGGCCAGGCGGGAAATACATAGAGCTGGAGCTTCTCCCGTGGAAGAAGATAACAGACTATGCCAGGCACGTCATAAGGATAAACATCCAGATAAGGGGCCTGAAGGATGTCGTGGTTGAGCAGGACAACATCAGGCAAAACCTTAACAAGGGCAAGATATCCATAGTGATGGACGGCTACCTCGACACCGACTACGAGGACCGCTGGGAATCCAAGCCGTTCTACTTCTTCATCAGGACGGTATTTGACAAGTTCATCTACAGGACCTACAGCACGCAGTACGAGGAGCTCCTGGTCGAGAACGTCCTCCAGCTGCTTTCAACGATAAAGTCGTTCCTGAACCTCTACCAGTACGAGTACAGCGCGGCAATGCGAAGGCCCGAGCTGCTCAGGATGTAGGCTACATCTGCAAAAGCCTTATGGCAACAATTAAGTTTAAATAACAACTTCTCAACCATTTTTGATTGACCTTCTTCGAGAGGCGGTTTTCCGATTGACCGCTTTTCGCAAAAGGGGTCATGCCGCGGTCGCATAACCTGGTAGTGCGTCAGTCTTGAATTAGGAAAAGCAAACTGATGCCCGCAAGGGCTTCGGGGTTCAAATCAGCCCTTTTTTCCTCGGGAAAAAAACCCTGGGGGAAAACGGCTATGAAAGTCCCTGCCGCGGCGCTCATTCTTCCTATTCACAAGCTTTTTATAGTAATTTCTAACACAAAAGCATGCTCTTACGATGAAAATCATGGTTAGGAAAAAAGCCGCTGGAAAGCCGGCTGCGGGCATGAAGGAAGCTGATAAGTCAGCAGAGCATAACGCAATCATGAAGTTTCTGGGCAACAGGAGGCTTCTGCTCTCGCTGGCTGTGCTTGTTGCCATAATACTTGTTGTAACGTGGCCTTCCCGCTTTGGGACAGAGATTATTAAGAAAGGGATTTTTGACCGCTCGCTCGAAAAGCTTGACACGTGCAAGACCGAAACAGACCAGGCAGCCAAAAACAACTGTTACAGGGACCTCGCGTTTTCCATGAACAAAACGTATTTCTGCGGAAAGGTGCTTAACTCGTCATCCATAACTTCCAGCTGCTATGCCAAGCTTGCTGTTGATGCTGACAGCAGAAAATTGTGCGAGCTGATACAGGAAGTGAAGGCGAGAAGCTACTGCACTGCCCTGCTGGCAATAAACAGGATGGAGCTGCCTTTGTGCGGCAATGTTGATGACATTGGCTGGAGGAATTACTGCTATGCCCAGATTGCACTTATCAGCAAGAAACATGAGCCCTGCATAAAGATAGAAGGCGATACCGAGATTGCAGACTGCTATGTTGCACTGGCCAAGAACATAAGCTACGGCCCGACATGCGCCTACATACTTGACCAGGAGAAAAAGGATGGGTGCTTCCTTGCAGTAGGCGTAGCTAATGCAGACCCGCTGCTGTGCGCAGAAATAGCCGAGCCGGCCAACAGATGGACGTGCTATCACAGGGTTGCCAGGAAGACGGGCAATGCGGCATTGTGTGACAAGGTTCCTGTAGTGTTCAGGCAGAACTGTGTTGACGCAGTGAAAGAAGAAGCGTCACAGCAATCCCAGAAAAATTAGCGTGTTTATTGCGCTTCAGCTGCAATTTGCGCTCTTTCTTTGACGTAGGTTTCAAAGGCTGTGGCAAGCATGGCCAGAATAACCGGGCCTATGACAAAGCCCACTATTCCGAAGAAGTTTATCCCCCCTATTATTCCCAAAAGGACAAGCGCAGGATGGATTTTTGCCTTGCTGGCTATCAGCCTCGGCTTAAGCACGTTGTCAATCCCGCTGACGATAAGCATGCCGTAAAAGAACAGCCCAATGCCCCTGAGCAGGACAAGCCCGTCGCCGCTGTAATAGCCGTTTAGTATAAGGAGTGCCGAAGCTGGCAGCCAGATTACAAAGGGCCCCAGGAAAGGCACTAATGAAACGACCAGCGTGATGATTGCCCAGATAACAGGCGAGGGCACGCCGAACAGGAAAAAGCCTACACCGGCAAGCAGTGCCTGAAGCAGGGCAACGATTACGGTGCCGTAAAGCACAGCAGATGCAACCTGGTTGAACTGCCCTATAAGTGCATCCTGCCTATGCTTCCTTAGAGGGAGGCCGCCCTTGATTTTATCAACGAATTTTTCTCCGTCCTTGAACATGTAGTACATGATGAAAAAGACAATGAAAAGGTGAAGAACCAGCGATGGCAGGGAAAGAATCGTTTGGGTAGTCCTGTTAACTATGTATTCTGTGCCCTTTCCAAGCGTGTTAGTCAGAACTGCCTTGACCTTGGGGCTGGCGTCTTTCAGGTTTTCAGGTATAAGCTGGCATAAGCCGTCACCTTCGCACTTGACCGCCCTGGCTCCCCCTTCAAGGTACTGCTTTGCAATCACAAAAGCAACAGAAACCTCGGTTGAAAGCTTGTTTATCACGAAAAACGAAGGCACTGTGAGAAGCAGCAGAACAAGCACGGTAACAAGCAGCGCGGAAACCGTCTTCATCTTTAGCCTTGAGTAAACGAGCTTGTACAATGGGAAAAAGACATAGCTCAGGATAAGCCCTGCAATCACTGTTTTGAACAATGAGCTGACTATCAAGGCAGCCACAAATCCGAAAAGTATGACAAGGATTACTGAATACCTTATGGTCAGCTTGATGTTGCCCGCCCTCCTTCCCGGTTTATCCAGCCTTTTTTGCCCTTTCCCAAGCCTTTTTCCAGACTTTTTGGCCATTAAGGGCTGTTTTCGTAACTATGCCCTAATAAAATTTTCCTAAATTCCTGCAAAAAGAACTACCGCAACATTATAAACTTTTTGCACAAAACCAAAAAAACGGAAAATGGGCTCGCCCAGACTTTCGTACCTTTTCCTTTTTGGTCAAGCTTTTTGCTCGCCGCAGCAAGGAAAAAGGTTGTTCGAACTGGGGACATCTTCCACGTCAAGGAAGCATCATAACCGCTAGATCACGAGCCCGAAATCCGATTTTTCCAATTTCTGCGAACTTGGAAATGATATATAAAACTTTTGCAAGACAGCAGGCGCTGCCAACGGCAGTCAGTAGCATCAATAAACGTTTAAAATAACTAAAAAATAGAGAAGAAGAAAAAGAAAAAAGCTAAGCGTTTACTTGCGCTCAGCAAGCGCGAAGATTGACTTCAGCGCAACCACTATCGTTGCCGGCACAACAAACACCAGGATCGAATCAAGCATCGACCCGAGGTATTGGCCGACTGAAACAACGCCGCTAACCACTGAGCCGCCAAGCGCTGTAACAAGCACGAGGCTTACCGAAGCCAGCAGG
>JACPBX010000020.1 GCA_016180085.1 Candidatus Woesearchaeota archaeon
CAGGATTAAAACCTACCACGACGACCTCCATGCCGTGATAATTTTCTCATACCATCTCATCATAGGCGTGGTCCTGATGAATTTTCTTAAGGCAGACCTGCAGAAGGGGCTGCTGTTCCTGCCGCCTTTGCTCATGTTCACAACAATAGGCAACTGGTCTGTCCACCACCACTACGTAACCCAGAACCGCATGCTGAGGCTTGTTCTTGCTTCCGCAACAATAATAGGAGCTGCCTCTGCAGTAGTTTTCGATTACAAGCCATTTCTTTACAAGATTCTCCTGAGCTTTGCCGCAGGCATCCTGCTTTTTGTCGTAGTGCGGGAATCCCTGCCAAAGGAGAAAGAAGGCAAGCCGCTGCTTTTTATCCTGGGCGTTATGGCCTACACGGCGCTTATACTTTTTTTCCAGTAAGATGGCGAAGGCAAACTAAGACAAGGCAGGATAGCCACAGCAAGCTTAATAAAGTATCACGCCTACAGCAAAGGGCAGCACAGCAATCGTGATTTTTATGGCAAAAAAAAAGCTTTTCATCTGCGGAAGGTGCGGCTACCGCTCCCATCACAAGACAAGGTGCCATAGCTGCGGCTTCATGCTCGAGGAAGAATGCATAAAGTGCTACAGCGCAAAAGGCAACTGCATCTGCAAGCTTCACGGTGTTTTCATTAGCGACAGGCATGTTAAAAAGCCCAAGAAGGCAGCCGCCGCAAAAAAGAAGCGAAAGAAACTATAGGAGAGGAGCTAAATTTTCGTAAATAACATTCTCCTCTCCTATATGCAACGGAACTTATTTCAGTTAACAACTGAAATTAGCCGGCTTTTGCTGACTTTACTGTTGATATACGATTATTAAGCTCCGTTGCTATAAAGAAGAAAAAGTAGAAAGTAAAAAAACTGGTGTGTTTGTTTATGTATGACCTTGTGATAATAGGAGGAGGTCCTGCTGCGCTTGCAGCAGCGGTCTATGCCGCAAGGCAGAAAATAAGCTTCGTCATGGTTGCTGAAAACATTGGCGGCCAGACAGCGATAAGCGCGGACATAGAGAACTACCTGGGCTTCCCGGCAACAAATGGCCCGGAACTCAGCGGATTTTTCGAAAAGCACATCAGGAAATACGGCATTGACGTGAAAGAAGGCGAAAAGGCCATTGATGTCAAAAGAAGCGGCAAAAACTTTATCGTGAAGACAGCTGCGGCAGCTTACGAGACAAAAACAGTTCTTATCGCCTCAGGCAAAAAGCCCCGAAAGCTGAACATTCCGGGAGAGGAAAGGCTTTACAGGAAGGGAGTCACGTATTGCGCGACTTGCGATGCGCCGCTCTTTTCCGGAAAAGATGTCGCAATAATCGGAGGAGGAAACTCGGCGATGGATGCTGCGCTCCTGGCAGAAAGATACTCCGGCAGGGTTTACATTATAAACATAAATCCGGAGCTAAGGGGCGATGCCGTAATGCTTGACAGCATAAAAAGGAGCAAAAAAATCACAATTTTCAACAGCTCACTGACAACTGAGATTCTTGGCGACAAAACAGCAAGCGGCGTAAAGTTCAGGCAGGGCGGCAGCAATAAGGGCACAAATCGGCTGATGCCGATTGTGCATTCCGCCCAAAGGCGGAATTGCACTGCTGCGCCCTTATCAACCCTCGGCGGAAACGAAAAAACAATAAGCGTCCAAGGCATTTTTGTGGAAATCGGCTACATCCCAAGCGTTGACTTCGACCACCTGACGGAAAAAAACAAGTGGAATGAAATCACGATCCATGAGGAAAACTTCATGACAAACCTCACCTCAGTCCAGGGCATTTTCGCTGCTGGCGACGTCACGGACATTCCTGAAAAGCAGATAAGCGTTGCCGCAGGCGAGGGCGTAAAGGCAATCCTGAGCGTGTTCAAGTATCTTGGGAGCGCGATGCAGGGATACTAAACATGAAAAAGAAAGAAAAGGCAGAAAAAGTCTCTGCCTCAAGGGCCGACCCCTCATTGTTTTAACTAAGAGTAGTAACTAATATTTAACACTTTCTATTTTGCCGTAAAATTTCCTCAAATTCCTGGAATTTTTGAAAGATCTTCAATAAGACTCAAAAATATTTCAATTGTGATGGAGGAATTACGATATTTTCGGGCAAAGGCATATCAAATCAGAGGCATCTTAAATGACAGGGGATTGCCGCGGATGCAGAAACAGTCTCTGCGCCAGCCTCAGAAGCTGGTGAAAGGGCCGACCTTTCATGCGGGTGCAAACCTGTGCCTAGGCGCAGTGTAACTCCCGCCCGCGGCGTCCCCATATTCCTTAAGAAACTGCAGCAACATTTTTAAAAAGATAACTCGAACAACAACATTGTCGCGTCGGTGGTCTAATGGTATGACCTCAGCCTTCCACACAATCTTTTCCTCGCCTGCGGGCGAGCAAAACCCAAATCGGCAGCAGCCGATTGGGCCCAGTCGACGAAAGTCGACTTGGGGCTTGACCAAAAACGAGCTGTGACGAAAGCTGATGGTCCGGGTTCGATTCCCGGCCGGCGCACTCAATTTCTCACACCGCCGGCTGCGCTATTCCCCCAATGATGCTGGCTGCGATGATGTTGAACAGCATCGTTATGGCGAATGCGACTATGCCGTAGATTACGGTTCCTTTTATGAGGTTGGAGCCGAGCATGAACCTTTCCGCAACCTTGTCTGAGCCATTCTCAATGCCGTTTATCAGTATGGTCAGGATTATTGTGACCTCGATTATGTAAAGGCCTATTATGATCTGGAAGAAGTATGTTGGCACTCCACTCCCGAAAAGGTTCAGGAGGCCTGCCGGTATTGCAGCTGATGATGAGCCCGAGAATTCAGAGATTGCGGTGAGCTGCTCGCTGAGCCTGCCTATTATTGTTATTATCATTGAGGTTATGCCCACAACTATCCCTGCTATCGCCGGAGCCAGAACGCCAACCTGCTGTTTCATGTCGCTTATTATGTCAGCCATGAGGTCCTTTACCCTCTCATCAACCCTGTGGATGTCCTTGATATATTGTGAGACGTTAATCATTGCCGCTGACGCAACCATTGGGCCCTTCCTTGAGCTTTCTATTAAGACCTTCATTGAGCTTTCTATCAGGGGAGAGGGGAATTCAAGCAAAGCTCCTCTTTTGGGGTCGAAGATTGCCTGCTCTACAGGCATGCCCTGCCTTACAATCTTCTGGCTCACAAGCCCGAAGAACTCCCCTGATTTTGTTCCGGCCATCATCTCGCTGACTTTTCCGACAGCAATCTCAATCGGCAAGCCATCGCCTATCCTGTTGCCGAGCTGGAACAGCGCAGAGGAGAACTCTTCCTCGAGCGCCTTGGCTTCCTCGCTAAGCTTGAGCACGTTCCTTGACCTTATGCGGTAATAAATTCCAAGGCCGATTCCGAGGCCAAGGGGTATGAAGAAGCTGAGCACTGTCGCCACAAGGCCATAAGGCCCTATAATGCCGGTTCCGGTTTGCTTATAGTCTAGGAGCTTGAAGCCAAGCGCCTGGTCAAAGGTTCTTTCCTGCAGCAACACCTCATCCGGTATTATTGCGCCGAGAAGCACAGGCACCAGGCCGATGAGAATCATGAAGGACATTATGCCGATTGTAAGCCACAGCGGGTTTATGATTACAGTCTTGCCGCCAAATTTGAGAATGATGTTCCGCAGCTGCCTGACTCCAGCATTGACCTCTGAAATGTCCTGTTCCCCGTAGCCTGTTGGCCTCTTTGACAGCACCATCTTGCTCATGTAGAACAGTATTAGGGGCAGGATAATGTTGTAGAGCAGCGCGATGTTGAATGCCAGCTTCATCGGCGGGGTGTCTGATGTGAGGAAGCTTGCTGCCATCGGCAGTATTACCAGGCCAAGAACAGGCAGGACTATGCCAAGCATGTACAGCATGGTAACGGGCGACTTCAGGTCGTGGCTGTACCTGAGCATTTTCTCGTACGTTTCCTGCAGCATGACGTCAAGGCTCTTGTCAATCATGTTGAGCCTCCTTTCATCCGAGGGCTCGTAAAGCGAGCCCTCGATTAGATGGAAAGATTCTATGAATTCAAGGTTCCATTTCCGCCACGTTTCCAGGTAGTTGTCCAGGGAGTCTTTTATCGTATCATATCTGCCCGTTTCAACATCCCAGAGTATCTTCTTAAGGTCCAGGGCAAGCGGTGGGGTGAGCCTGTCAGCTGAGAACCTTACGGCAAGCTCAAGGTTTGAGGTGTGCCTCATAAACGTGGCAACATAAAATATGCACTGCACCATCTGGTTTGAGGCAGCAAGCCGGAAATTGTTTGCCAGGAACTCAGGCGCTTTTATTAAAGCTGCGAAGGTAAAGAGGCCCATTCCGAGAGCATATGCCGTGACAAGCATTGACTTTACAACGAGAAACCCCAAAACCCCGCCAAGCAGCGTAACAACCACGGCAGCAATGACTGCAAGGCTCATTGCGCCTGCCGGCGTTGACTCCAAATGGCAAAGGCTGATGTATTCCTGAATCTCTGCAGCTTTTTTTGCATCAGGCTTTATAGGCAGTATGCGCTCTGCCCTGTTGCACAGCTTCTCGTAGAAGCTCAGGTGCCTTGGCAGGTTTTCCCTCTTGAAATCAATGTAGTTCGATGACAGTATTGGCCGCTGCTGCCGCGGCTTTGCAGCTTCTGTTTTTCCGGCTGCAACGCCTTTCCCAAGCTTTTTCTCCAGCGCCTCTTCAATCATTCCGGAGTACTTTTTCGCTATTGGTTCCTCTGATGCTGGCAGGCGTTTCATTTTACACTATTTTACTCTATGCCCTGGCGGCATTGCCCAGGCGTCTAGGTGCCTAGGCGATTTCAACCTCTTTTCTCTTAATCGCTTTCTTGAGCCACTCGTTCCATTCGAAGAATATCTTTTTGCTGTCAAGCGCGCCAAGCTCGTCCTTTATTTCCTCTGCTATCTTGTGGAACTCGTCATTTGCCTGCACAACAAACGGAGCTTCAAGCAGCTCGTCCTGCCCGCTTTTTTCAGCAGCTGCAACAATGGCTTCTTTCACCTGCGTTCGGAGCAGGATGTTGTCCCAGACAGCATCCCAGCTTCCAGCCCATTCCTTGACATTGGCGGCAACCGCCTTGAGGATGTCGCTTTCCCCGTTCAGGAGGTCAATGGTTGGCTCAAGCTGGTCTGACTTGGAATCATACTTCATCAGGTCCTTGAAACCCTTTTCAAGCAATGGGTCGTTTTCCCAGTACTTGCCCACTTCGGTAATCTGTGTCAGCCTTCTCCACCGGTGCAGGCCGTCAGGGCTCCTTATGGGATTGGCAACAACAACTATGTCGGTAGCCTTGAAAGAGGTTCTTGGGACTTTCAGGTCGTTAACTACCCTGTCGAATACTCCGTAAGGCGAATCGCCGTGGATTGTTCCCGCCACAACGTTTGCAAGGGCACCAACCCTCATTGCTTCGTAAAGTGCGGCAGCTTCTAAACTCCTGACCTCACCGACAATCAAGGCTGAGTCTCCCATCCTCAGCGTTGTCCTTATGCCCTCGTCAGCGGGAACCTCCGTTGTGCCTTTTGTCAGGGCACTGGCAACTTTCATCGGCTGGATGTTGTATCCAATCTGCCTGAGCGCTGAGATGGGAAGTTCGAGCGTGTCCTCCAAAGAAATAACCCTGTACTTTCTCATTATCTCAACCATCAGCGCACCCAACACAGAAGTTTTTCCTGCCGACCTTGTTCCGGCTACGAGCATTGTCCTTGCGCCGTCAATCAGGAAGCTCAGCAGCCCTCCGGCCAATGGCGTCATCATCCTGTTTTTTATGAACAACGGAAGGGTCCACGGCTTGTCCCTGTGCCTCCTGAAAGCATAAGCCAAGCCGTTCGGGTTTAGCGGCTCTCCCACAACCGCAACCCTTGCCCTGGCATCAGGCACCAGGAGCTCTGTGTCAAGGATGGGGTTTGCCTCGTCAAGTGGCCTGCCCGACATCAGCCTGAGCTTTGTCGCCCACGAATCAGCATCGCTTATTGTCGGAATGATGTTTGTCATGCAGTCATCGTAATCCTGGTGCACTATGAAGATTGGTTGCCTGCCCATCGGGCTGTTTGCCGTTATGTCCTGGATTTTCTCGTCCTTGAGCAGGACCTCTATGAGGCCAAACCCGATGGTGTACCTCACAAGTATCTCGGCAAGCTCTTCTGTCTCTTTTGCCCTCAGCTTAATCTGCCTTTGGCCGGAAAGCTCATCAATCAGGTCAGAGCCGACATTAAAGAAAACCTGCCTCACCCTTTCCGGGTCGATAAACTCGCTCCTTGTTGGCTTGTGCTCTGAAATTATCCTTTTGGCTGCGTCAAGCAGCTCATACTTGTCCTCGGAAAGCTTGAACTCAGGCGGCACGACGTGGTAGAGGTACTGGACTGTTGATGGCAGCTTGAATATGGTCACGTCCGCTCCCCTGACAGTGTAGCTGTCAATCTCCTCGCCATCCTGGGGAAATACTGCCATGAGCCGTGTAAACATGAAATCCGGCTTTGCGAGGGGATTAAAGAGCGAATGGTAGACTGCCCTGTCCCCTTCCTTATGCTCCTGGAGAAGCGGCTTTGCCCGGGCTATCAGCTCGGTTTTTTCAAAGGCGTTAAGCAGCGATTCAACCAGCTGCAGATACCTGTCAGCTGCCTTACCAGTTGCAGCAGCCGCAGCCTCAGGCTTGGGAGCACGCTCCTTCGCAATCTTCTCTTCCCTATGGATTCTGCGCAGCTCGATGTAGGCAGCAACAGGGTCATTCCTGAGCTTGTTGTAGATTATGTTCCTCAGCTCATAGCTGCGCCTTTCGCCAATTGGCCCCTGGAACATTCCGGCAACAGACGACATGGACAGGAGAACCTGCTGCTTGATAATCTGGTTTCTCAGCTTGCCGATCTCTGCAAGCATACTGACCTGCCCATAATCGTATTCGTAGTCTCTTTTCTGCGCAAACACAACCCTTGTAATCCCCGGGCTTTCAACGAGCTTGTCAATAACTGCTGACATGCATATTGCGTTGTCCTCGATGCTCGGGAAGAAGGGGCATTCCTCTGCATCCACTCTGAGAACTATGTCCTCGCCTTCCTTGTACGTCTCGTAACTGAAGCAGTCCCCTCTTTTTTCTGCCATTTTTGTGAGCCTGTGTTTACAAACGTATTTAAATAACTCCTACTTTATATAGTTTTATGGACAACCGCCCTTTTGCTTTAGGCAAAAACAAGGCACAGGATGCTCCTGCTTCTGCCTCTTTTAACCAGGGCATCGCCGAAGTTGAAAGGAGGCTAAGGGCGCTTGAGGAGCGCTATTCAACCATTGAGCGCAGAAGCCAGGTCACAGAGGAAAACATGCTCTCAAGCGACCGGAAGATAAGGGCAGAGGTAAAGATGCTCAACAGCGAGGCTTCTGAAATCAAGGGCCAGATTGCTGACCTGACTGAGAAAATCAAGTCCCTTATCAGGGAGCTTCAGGGCTTTGCCAGGGTTGAGGACGTTGACGTCATAAAAAAGTACCTCAATCTCATTGAGCCTTTGGGCTTTGTAACCCAGAATGAAGTGGAACGGATAGCCAGGCAGGCTGTTGACGAAGCCATCGCAAAGCAGGTTAGCGAAGAAGGCAGCGAAAAAAGGCAGGAATAAGTTTTTATACCATTTATGCCAAATAATCAAATTTGAATAAAAAAGTGGTGAGCATGGGACTATTTGACTTTGGGAAGAGAAAAGAGCAACAGATGCCTCAGCAGCCGAGAGTGCCTGTTGACGAGGTTTTAAGGATGAGGGCGCAAGGCCTGTCAAGCAACCAGATAGTTCAGGCCCTCCAGAGAAACGGTTACCAGACGCATCAGATTTTTGATGCGCTTAGCCAGTCTGACCTGAGGGTGCCGGCTGCGATGCAAGGCATGCAGGGAACGCCAGGCCAGCCTGGCCAGCGGCCGCAGCAGCCTATGCAGGGCGCACAGGGCGAAAGCCCAGGCACGCTTGGCATGCCTCCTGACCTGCCCCAGATCGGGGAAGGAATTGAAGGCATGGAAAATGAGGCTAACATCACAGGCCCTCAGAGCCCTGAAGAGCTGGCAAACTTCGGGGAAGCTGGGCAAATGCCTGAAGGCAGCCAAGGCGGTGAAGGGTTTGGCGCGGCTGCACCTCCCCAGGGTTATGGTGGCGGCTATAGTGGCTATGGAGGCCCTGATGTTTCCGCGAAGGTTGAGGAAATAAGCGAGGCCATTATCGAGGAGAAATGGCAGGACCTCATGAAAGACTTTAACAAGCTCATGGAGTGGAAGGGCAGCGTGGAGCAGCGCATGTCTGTCCTTGAGCAGCGATTCTCAGACATGAAAGCAGCTTTTGACAGCCTTCAGAAAGGCGTTGTTGACAAGGTAAGCGATTACGACAAGAGCGTCAAGGATGTTGGCTCGGAGATGAAAGCACTCGAGCAGGTGTTCCAGAAAATAATCCCGACCCTGACTGAGAACGTCAACGAGCTTTCAAGGATAACAAAGGGAATGAAGGCAGCGCCGAAAAAATAAGAAACTTCTTTAGAATTATTTCACAGCCCCTCCGCCGCCTGCCAGAAGCACCAAGGTCATAGCCGCAATAGACAGGATGAGAATTAAGCCTAACACTTTTGGGTCTGTCAGCACGCCAATGAACGGCCTTTGCTGTTGCTCTTCTGAAAGTGCCTCGGATATAATTTCACCTGTTGCCCCTTCTGCTGCAGGTTTCGGCTCTGGCCCCTGGGTCCAGGCAATGACGAGTATGATAAACATCGGTATTATGAGATACCATGTTAACCCTCTCCCGCCAAAGTTCGATATTATCTCCTTGGTTTCCAGCCCTGCAAACTGGCCCAGCATGAGGACGAATAAAAGCAAGGCTGCCAGAACAACAACCCAGGGAAGCATAGATGTTATCAGGTTCGTGCCTCCTCCTGTCAGGACTATCACGGCTGTTATTGCAAACGCGAAAAGCGCATGAAGCCCCTTGTTCTTGAGAAGGTTGGTTACCTCAAGGACCCCATAGACAATGACGAAAATGAGAATCCAGACGAATATGTCTGTAAAGCCTTTCAAAAGCCCTAAATCCAAAACAGTTGCCATCTTTCCTGACAAGCCACAGCCACAGCAGAGCCGCACGCAGCTTGAGCGTGGTATGCCCGATGCCAGCTGCTACGCTGCTACTTTCCTCCTGTTATCTTTTTCCAGGCATTTCCCACATCTTCAAGAGGCGAGTCAGCCGTTATCAGGAATATCACCAGGGCAAATACAAGGATTATAACAAGAAGCGCCTGAATGTCGGGATTTGCCAGTATTGACAGCATGCCGAAGGTTTGCCACCAGCCTGCAGAGAGGCCGAAAATGTAGATTATTCCTATTACGCTCAGGAAAGCGAAGATGCCTCCGCCCGGTATGCCTTCCTTGTTCGGGCGGAATATCCCAACCATGATAAGGGCAGCAACTATTATGACAATTACGAGAGAAACATTTGGCAAAGCGCTGTTTATTATGTTGACAACATCACGACCGGGAGGATAGGTTCCCATGACGTGCGGGATAACCACCAGCAGAGCCATCACAAGCGCCACCATCACGTGTATGCCCTTCTTGTCGCCAAGCACCTTGGTTGTCCTTATCACAGTGTAGACAATTGCAAAGATGAGTATGAATGGCAGTATTGCGTCAAGCAGCCCAAACTGCTCAAGCTGTATGAGAAAGTCCGGCACGTTCCTTACGCCGGTAAAGGTCTGAAGCACAACAGGCAGCATTTTTGTTCACCTTTTAACTCTTTTTACCCATTAATTTCTTATTTACCTTCCTGATTCACTGAACTCTGCTGTTTTTATATCTTTTTATGTTTTGGCGGCTGGCGATAACGGCTTCCCGCTACTTGTTACGTATATCATGGCAGCAATAACCAGGCCTATGAGCACTATTGTTGCTACGGAAACATTGTCTGAAAACTGGGAGAGCCAGCCAAATATCCACTCCAGCCAGGTCTTATCATCTGTCTTAATAGCGTTAAGGAATATCCCGAACAGGCCTACGAAGACTATGAGTATGAAAAGCGTTTTCCACGGCCCCTCAAGCGCAAACCCCTTCTCGTCAGTCTGGTGGTGGAATGAGCCGATGAGCATGAGGAAAAACACCGAAGCAAGCAGCAGTATGACTACGTTTGCCGATATCTGCGTCAGGGCCTCCACAACCCTGCTTGAGGCAACTGCAAAGAAGGCTATGGCAAACGCGGCAAGCGAGTTAAGGTTTTTCTTTGTGTAATGCTTGCCATCTATGACTTCGGTGCCAAACACCCTGGTCTTCTCAAGTATTGCAAATACTATCGTAAAGACAAGGAGGAAAGGCAGCACAACGTCAAGAACCCCAATCTTCTCAAGGAAGTCAAAGGTTCCCCTGAATGTTGATTCTGCCATTTCGCTAGCTTACACCTTTTTTCTTTTTTATCAAATTGCCGAAAAGCGTTTATAAATGTTTCGATGCGGAAAACGCAGATAATTTTATATAATCGCTATTCAAACTAAAAGAGCATGTTTTTCGGCTACGATTCAACAGCTTTCGCTTCGGGATGGGCTGTTTTTGCGCTGGCATTCTCGCTCTGGGAACTGACCTGGAAGGGCTTTGGGCTGTGGAGGGCTGCCAGGAACAGCCACAGGTGGTGGTTTGTGTCAATCCTGGTGTTTAACACGCTGGGCATACTGCCAATACTGTACTACTTCTTCTTTTCAGGAAGGCAGCAGCAGGCTGCAGCCGCAGCCCAAACAAGGCAAACAGCCAGAAAGGCAAGGAAGAAGCGCTGGGTCAGCTGAAAAGGTGCTGGTAGTTGCTGTAGATGATGTTTGCAACCTCTTCAGCAACCATGCCTTTGATTTCCGCAATTCTTGCCACTGTTGCAGCAACATGGGCAGGCTCGCTTTTGCCTCCCTTTTCAGAAGCAAGGAAAGGCGCATCGGTTTCTGTCAGCAGCCTTGACAACGGCAGTGTTTTCGCGATTGCCTGGAAATGGCTGCTCCTTTGGATGTTTGTAGGTATCGTGACATAAAATCCTGCTGCCGCAGCCTCCTTGACGAGCTTCAAGCTGCCGTGAAAGGCGTGCAGTACGGCTTTCTTGCAGCCGCAGCGAATCAGCGTATCAACCACCGCCTTTTCCGCATTTCTTGAATGCACAATCACAGGCTTGCCAATCGCCCTTGCCAGCTTCAACTGCTGCTCAAACAGCCGCTGCTGCAGCTGCCTTTCTTTTTCGCTCTTGGCTTCCTGGTAGTCAAGGCCGATTTCGCCAATGGCAACAATTTTACCATTGTTGCTGCGGATGAAATCCAGTTCCTTCTCAACCGCTGCTGCCGACAACTTAAGAGCCTCTGTGGGATATAATCCCAACGCAGCCTTAACGATTTTAAATTGTTGCTGAAGCTCCAGGCTTTTCCTGTTGGAATCAGGATCGATGCCGCTGGTTATTATCGCCTTAACCCCGGCAGCGGCTGCCCTCTTAACCACAGCAGTTCTTTCTTCTTCACCGAATATGTCAAGGTGGGCGTGGACATCAGCGAGGAGCATTTTCAATGCAACATAACACAACCTTTAAATATTTACCCGTGGAGCTGTTTTTCCCATGACAATAGCCGGATTCACATTTACAAGGATGCTTGTGGAAAGGAAGTCACAGGCAAAAGGCGCTGTTAACATAAACAGCAACATAGGCGTTGTTTCAGCAGACGAGATAGACTTTGTAATGGGCGCGCAAAAGCAGAAAGGCATAAAGGTCCTGTTTGACTACAGGAACACGTATACGCCGGACCTCGGCATCCTGATTCTTGATGGCGAAATATTCTACCTCTCAGACCAAAAAAGGCACGACGACCTCATGAAGACGTGGAAAAAAGACAAGAAGTTTCCTGATGACGTTATGGTTGAGCTTTACAACATCATTTCTGTGAGGGGCGCACTGCAGGCAATCCAGCTTTCAAGCACTGTCGGCTTGCCTCCGCCAATCCCGCTGCCAAAGTTCACAAGGGGGCAGGCGCAGGGACAGACAGTACAGCAGCCTCAGCAAAAGGGAAAAAAGGGCTAAAGGGCTGAACAGCTAGTTTCTGCAGGGCATTTTAAGCAAAACTAAGGAAACCAAGCGAAACATTTATCTATTTAGTTTCATTATCTGAACCGGGAAAATGGCAGAAACAGAGCTGAAGCTGAAAGTCGCAGAAGCAGTGCAGGATGACGTCAACAAGGGCATAGTCAGGATAGACACCACGCTAATGCACGAGATTGTCGTGAGGCCCGGCGACATTGTTGAGATAGAGGGCAGCCGCGTTACAGTGGGCATTGCAGACCGTGCCTATCCCGGAGACATTGGCCTTAGCATAATAAGGATGGACGGGATAATAAGAAGGAATGCCAGGGCCGGCATTGGCGAGCTCGTCAGGATAAGGAAGGCTGACATAAAGGGCGCAAAAAAGGTCATCATAGCGCCTGCAAGGAAGGGCATTATGATCAGGGCAAGTTCTGAGATATTCAAGCAGGGGCTGCTTGGAAGGGCTGTTGTCAAGGGCGACATTGTGGCGTTGGGCGGAACAACAAGGAGAAGGACAACCTTTGTCCACAGCCCGTTCGAGGAGATATTCAAGATGCTTGACGAGGTTGACGAGGATGTCATGGGTCTGGGCTTCTCTGACATCAAGTTCATCGTTGTCGATACACTGCCAAAGGGCGCTGTGATAATCACAGACCTGACAGAGGTTGTTTTCAACCCTGAGGCTTCCGACATGGCTGAAGAGCCAAGGCTGGACATAACCTACGAGGACATTGGAGGATTGTCAGAGGAAATAAAGAAGGTAAGGGAAATGGTAGAGCTGCCATTGAAGCACCCCGAGATTTTTGAAAGGCTGGGCATAGACGCCCCAAAGGGCGTGCTGCTTCATGGCCCTCCTGGAACGGGCAAGACGCTCGTTGCCAAGGCTGTCGCGAATGAGACAAACGCCTATTTCACGCACATAAACGGCCCTGAAATAATGTCCAAGTTTTACGGCCAGAGCGAGCAAAACCTTCGCAAGAAGTTTGAGGAAGCCGAGAAGAACGCACCAGCAATCATCTTCATCGACGAGATTGACGCCATAGCCAGCAAGAGGGAAGAGCTGCACGGAGAGGTTGAAAGGAGGGTCGTAGCGCAGCTTCTTGCCCTGATGGACGGGCTGAAGGAAAGAGGCAAGGTTGTAGTCATAGCAGCAACAAATGTTCCAAATCTTTTGGACCCGGCACTGAGAAGGCCCGGAAGGTTTGACCGCGAGATCGAGATTGGTGTTCCGGGCAAGGAAGGCAGGCTTGACATTCTCAAGATACACACCAGAAACATGCCCATTGGCAAGGAGGCCTCAAAAAACAGGGAAGGAACCGGAACCGA
This sequence comes from Candidatus Woesearchaeota archaeon, assembly GCA_016180085.1. Lineage (GTDB taxonomy): Archaea > Nanobdellota > Nanobdellia > Woesearchaeales > UBA10216 > UBA10216. The sequence goes on from JACPBX010000020.1 coordinate 13,385, forward strand.
CCTGAAAGCCAGAAGGTTCATAGCTTTGGATGACAGGGAGAGGGAAAGGCTGCTAAAGGACATTGCCGCACACACCCACGGCTTTGTGGGCGCTGACCTTGCAATGCTGTGCAAGGAAGCTGCCATGATTGTCCTGAGGCGCGTTTTGCCGGAGCTTCTGGTCAAGGGCAAGATTAGCGAGGACGAGCCTATCCCTGAAAACGTTCTTGAGCAGCTTATGGTGACTGCAAAGGACTTCGCAGAGGCCCAGAAGGCTGTCAGGCCGTCAGCAATGAGGGAAGTCCTGGTTGAAATTCCAAGCGTCAGGTGGAAAGACATTGGGGGATTGGAAGACGTGAAGCAGCAGCTGATTGAAGCTGTTGAGTGGCCAATAAAGAACCCTGAAGCCTTCAGGAAGCTTGGTGTCAGGCCTCCAAGGGGCATTCTTCTTTACGGGGCACCGGGCACAGGCAAAAGCCTCCTTGCGAAAGCAGTTGCCACGGAGTCAGAGGCGAACTTCATACTCGTGAAAGGGCCTGAGCTGCTGTCAAAATGGGTTGGCGAATCAGAAAAAGCAGTCAGGGAGGTTTTCAAGAAGGCAAGGCAGACCGCACCCACCATAATATTCTTTGACGAGCTTGACTCATTAACCCCTAAAAGGGGAATCAGCCATGACAGCCACGTAACCGAGAGGGTCGTCAACCAGCTCCTTACCGAGGTTGACGGCCTTGAAGAGCTGTACGACACAGTCATCATTGGTGCAACCAACAGGCCGGACATGATTGACCCTGCACTGCTAAGGCCCGGAAGGTTTGACAGGCTCATACTGACGCCGGTGCCTGACGTCAAATCGCGCTTGGAGATATTCAAGGTTCACACCAAAAACATGCCCTTAAAGGACGTGAACCTAGAGAAGTTCGCCCAGCTGACCGAGGGCTATGCCGGGGCTGACATTGAGGCTGTCTGCAGGGAGGCAGCGATACTGGCTTTGAGGGAAAGCATGGCGGCAAAGGCTGTTGAGGAAAGGCACTTCATGGAAGCCCTCAAAAAGGTAAGGCCATCTGTCACGAAAGAGATTGAAAAAGCCTACGAAGACGTCAGGGAGTCAATCAGCACTGCAAGGGCAAAGGAGATCAAGGAAGAAAGGCCCATGTACATGGGTTAACCCGAGTAATCAAAAAAACTCTATTTTTAATCACTCAGCTGCAAGCAAAAAGTTTTATATACACGTATTCTGAAAAAGAGTCATTATGGCTAACCTGATGCTCATAGCTGCTGCGGTTGTCGGAGGGTTTGCCCTCCTTCGCATTATCATGGGTAGCTCAAGCAGCTATTCAGCCCGGCACGGCTCTGTGAGAAGTGCGGAGTCCAAGCTTACCAAGGTTGAGGCTTACGAGAACCAGATTAACAGGCTGCAGCGCTTTGTGAGAACAGCGCCCAGCGACAGGCAGCGCGAGCTTGCTGCGAAGACACTTGAAAGGTTTCTGAAGCAGAAGGAAAGGCTCAAGCGCAGCACAGAGCGCCTGGTGAAGAAATCATAAGTTTAATATAGCAACTGTTTCTAAGCATAAGCTGGACCTAAATGGCAACTGCAATTCCAAAACCAGGCGATTTCGTTGAGGTCGTAACAGCAGACGAGACGATAAAAGGCACGCTCCTCCAGAGCCCGGAGCTTGAGAAAAGCGTTGTGGTAATAAAGCTCGGTAGCGGCTACAACATCGGGATTTCTAAAGATAAGGTTAAAAGAATCACAGTCGTTCCGCCCCAGCAGCAACAGGAGGAAAAAGAAGAAAAGGGAATCACTGCAGCAGCCGCTACGACTAAAAAGCAGAAGCTTCCAAAAATCTCGATACTGCACACTGGAGGAACTATTGCGAGCAAGGTGGACTACAGGACTGGTGGTGTAATAGCGAAATTCCTGCCTGAGGAAATCCTTGCAATGTTTCCTGAGCTTAAGGAGATTGCAAACATAGACTCCAAGCTCATTAGGAACATGTGGTCAGAGGACATGAGATTTGCCCACTACAACCTTATGGCAAAGGAAGCTGCAAAAGAGGCTGCAAAAGGTATTGATGGAATAATCATCACACATGGCACAGACACCATGCACTACAGCTCAGCTGCCCTCGCGTTTGCACTTGAAGGTATTGGAATCCCTGTCATTTTGGTTGGCTCACAAAGAAGCTCTGACAGGGGAAGCACAGACTCTGCCCTAAATCTTGTTGCCGCGGCTTACTTCATTGCGCACGCAGATTTCTCAGGAGTGGCAATATGCATGCATGAAAACATGAGTGACAATGCCTGTCTTATACTTCCGGCAACGAAAACCAGGAAGATGCACACAAGCAGGCGAGATGCATTCAGGGCGATAAATTCAACCGCAATTGCCCGGGTAGAGGTAGAGAACAACAACATCTCTTTCCTATCAGGCAACCACGCAAAGAAAAACAAGGACAGCAAAATAATGCTTAAGCTGTTTGATGAAAAACTCAGAGTTGGCATCCTAAAAACCCACCCAAACATGCACGCTGAAGAATTCAAGGCATACCAAAGCTATGATGGTCTGGTGATAGAAGGATTTGCTCTTGGCCATGCGCCTGTAAGTGCCATAGATGAGTTCACAACTGAACACAAAAAAATCCTTGCTGCAATTGAGGCGCTGTGCAAAAAGATGCCTGTAGTAATGGCCTCGCAGTGCATATACGGAAGGCTGCAGATGAATGTATACCAAACAGCCCGCGATATCCAAGCAGCTGGAGTGGCTGGCCACCTCAGCGACATGACGCCTGAAACAACCTTCATCAAGCTCGCATGGCTCCTGAGCAACTACAAAAAAGCAGAAGTCAAGGATTTGATAACCAAAAACCTCCGCGGCGAGATAACGGAGAGGACAGAGCCTGCCGATTTCTTGGTTTAGGAAGTTCAGGATTAAGCTTTTAAACGAATCCCCATTACCCTTGTCGCTTATGGGGAATAAACCAAATCTGGAAAGGCTGCTTGACGGCGATTTTGACGACTGGGTCCCTCCGCACATTAAGCAGGAAGGCATCGACACCGCAGCTATTAACGCATTCATTCACTTTTCCGGCAATAATGAAATTAAGACTCGGCTTTATCAGGGGATGAATCCGGAAACAGAAACTGCTCTTGTTGAAACCCTTGATTGGCTTGTTACGCAAGCAAGAAAGGAACAGTACGCTCTGCTGAGGGCAGACATCTGGAGGCAGCGTGAAGCAATTAAGGCAGCGAAGAAGGAGATATTCCCGGATGGCCTGGCTGCAGCTGTTAAGGACGTCTATGTAACCTACCTGATAAAGCAGGGGCTGCCTGCCGGGAAGGCGAATTCATTTGCCAGGATAGCCTTGGCCTACGTGGACACAAATTTTCTGGCATGGCCATCAGGGCATTCCATTCACGAAGTGAAACCCAAGGGTTTTGGGCCCTATGCACTGCTGGTATACCCAATCAGGCGTGCTGTGAGGTTTTTCATGCTGAGGGGAGCGAACGCGGACAGTTTCTATAACTGGACAACAGGCCCAACAGGCCCCGCTGGAAGCTAACTCCTTGGCATTGCTTCATTTCTGGTAACGCCAGTAAGGCCATTTTAACAGAAGGCTAAGAATCGATAAAAGAATCGGTAACTCAAAAGAAAGTTGGAATTTATCCTATCGGGCATAATCAGGCTAAAGCGTTACCCCTGTTACCCCTCTGCGCCGCTTAAGGTCCTCTATGTCAGTTCTTAGCTCGTCCCTTTCCCTTGCTATTGAATCACGGGAGTTCCTTATCTCCTGCAGTTCCATGTTGACAGCATCAATCAGCCGCCTGTCTTCAGCACCCAGCACATCCTGATATTCCTTAAGTTTTCCTCTGATTTCCTTGTTTAGCTGGATTACAGGGCCAACAGAAGCCGCTTCCTGCTGCTCTTCCCTTATCGCAATCGCGACTTCCCTTTCCAGCAGTTGAATCTCTTTAGCCTGCTCCTGTTCCCATAACGACATTTTCTGGCCAAAGGCGGGGTCTACAACTGTTGCACCTGAAAAGCCGATTCTCGCTTTCCTGCTCAGAATAGCTATCCTTTTTCTCCCAACAGAGAGCGTGCTTAGCAGCTGTTTCTTGGCTGCTGAAATTCTCGCATTCGCTGCATTGGCAGTCTCTATTAACCTTAAGGCGCCGTACTTCCTGGATTGAAGCCCGGCCAAATCCCTTAACAGCCCTGCTTCAGCCCGCAGCCCGCCTCTAAAAGCCTCGATGTCTGCTGTGGCTTCAGCCTGTTCCTTCTCAACAACGGTCTCGTCTTTGGTGGCCACAGCTGCGTCAGCACGTTCCCTACCCAACCGCCCCAGCATGCCTCTGACAGGGTTCCACGCCATCTTTTTTATCTCCTGCTCTCTGCATACAGCTTGTCAAGCTTCATCATGTTGCCTGCAATTCTCTCGACGTTCCCCTTGATCCTGCCAAACCCCCTTGGATGGGCCTTTGCTACGTCGATGCAAACGTCAACAAATTCGGCTGTTGCCTTGTGCATCAGGTCTATCTCCTTCCTGATTTGCTTGTTAAGCAATGAGAAACCGCTCTTTCTGGCACCTTTTTTCATACTTCTTCTTTCCAGGAAGAAACGCCTATTTAAATCTTTCGCTGGAATTTTCTACGCTTGCGTTCTTGCTATTTCCGCAACCATGACTTTCCCATGACCGTAACACGCCTCTAATGCCTGAGCCAAGCTATGTCTTCTTGGATCGTAAACAAGTGCGTTGTCACGTGGGCCTTTTATATCATTTTGGTGCCTGGCCGGGTCTTTACGCCACACATCTAAAACATTGGAGTTAGACATAGTGATCAACTCAGTATGTATGTTAAGGGGCAGTTCAAGATAACACCGCTCATCACTTCCCGCTGTTGCTTTTTCCAGACCGGAATCGATTAATACCGCAGCCATGTTTGGAAGCTTACTCGCTTGAACCAGCGGAGTTACCTTTCCAGGCAACATGCCTACGGCCTCTTCTAAAGAGCCAGCATATGGTCTTATTTGGCTTCGCTGTCTGGAAGGGAGACCTAAAGCATCTGGAATCTTTTTCCAGTCAATCTGCGCATTGCCTGGCAATGAGACAAGTATATAGCCCTTATCAGGATGCATAAGGCAAATTGTTTTTACTAAGACTGTTTCAAAAATAGGATGTCCCATATATGAGGTCTGTGCTTGCCTTTCTGCTAGCTTTTCCTGCACTGTAACGCTATCAAATGGGTGTGATACAACAAAGTAATCAAGATTTTTCTGCATTGGCGGGACAAAAGCAACTACATCGCCAAAAAATCTCAAATCAGCTTCTGAATGCGCAGCCATATATGCCCAGTCCGGCAAATCGGATGTCCTAATGCCTGCCCTCTTTGCTTCTTCTAACAAATCCTGATTTATCCTAAATGAGCTCCAAAATACAACATTAAACTTGTTTATTACCGTGTGAATCTGTGGGTTATGATGCAGGTACAAATGCGCAAATTCTTCAAAAGTGGGCATGCGTGCTTTCGGAGCAGCAAGGCTTATGCCAAAGCACATTAATGCGTGTTCGACTAGCAGGGGTATTCCTTGTCGCAGGTCTGCCCGCTTGATTTGCTCAGGTGTAATGAGCTTCTTTACCCTTTCCGCAGAAGCTAAATTTGCAGGACTCGTAGGCATTCTTTCTCAGAAAGCTAATCTGAATCCATTTAAAAGAGTATCTTCAAAGAACCTAAGCATGCTCCTTCAGCACGACCCTTACGTGGTCGTGCACGTATTTTACAGCCACAGCGAGAATCGTCATTTAGGCCTCGTTAAGCACAATGGCTGTCTGGGTCTTTTCAACTCCCTCTACGTTCCTCAAATAAACAGTCACGAACTCATTGAGCCCCTCCACATTTTCCACCCTCAGCTTGATTATTATGTCTGCCGCACCAGTGATCATCGCTGACGACTCAACAGCAGGATGCCTAAGGAGCTGCTTGGCAAGCTCGTACTGCGACCTCTTGAGCTCTTTAAGCCGCTTGTAGTCAACAGTAACCATAATAAATGCCGCGAGTGGCTTCCCTATTTTCTTGTTGTCCAGAATAACGGTGTAGCCCCTGATTACGCCTCTCTTCTCAAGTTTTTTGATTCTATTGTGGACTGTGGTTATTGGAATTCGCGTACGTTTGGCAATTTGATGGGTGGACAGCTTTGCATTCTCTTTCAGCACGGCAACTATGGCAGAGTCCTTCTCATCCAAAACCACCACGGATTTTCTTCTCATATTTTGGAATAAACACTCCATTTATTATATAAAACTTGTTATTTTTTGCATAATATTCCATATTTCTGCCGATATTTTTTTATTTAGGTTATAATAACTGAACAAATATTTGTTATTATTTAGTGGCGAACCAAATGAGCCCAAACAACACGCTTGAAGTCAGGATTCACAGCATCAATTCCGGGCATGTCGAGTACACAAACGCCGGAAAACGAATAGTGTCCGCTGCGGAAGATTTTGCTGTGTGGCTTCTGCGAATGCAAGAGTCGGGGATGGACATAATTCTCAAAGAAAAAGAAGGCGAAAGTGGCCTCTATGCCCGCGCAGAGTCAATCAACGGCATTCTCGTTTCCAGAGGTACAGGCAGGTTTCTTCAAGATGCAAACAGGACGCACATTTCCTACGTCCTAAGCCATTTGCGCCATGGCCCCAATGCCGCCACTATGGCTTATGCCCTGCCAAAACCGCATGCAGAAGGGGGAGTAGATGGAACGAGAGACATCCTATACTTTTTGCTATACTCGCAGCCCACCAATGAACACATAAGCAAATCTGCCCTTACCGAAGCAACAGGAGTAAAAAATGCGGATAGGGCAAAAAACAAGGCGCGGCTGCTTCTGAAAGGTGAAATGGAAGCGCCGGCATTCGCGCCTTTTGTCTCTCAGGATTTCAGGACCCTCACCATGATTATATTTGATGAACCAAGCCTTGCAAGGCCAGAACCTCATGACTTTTCAACTGGCATCCCGCTTGAAAGAGGCGGTGGGTACATTCAGATGCGAATGCAGGACGCTTATCGTGCGCTTTGCAGCTTGCACAGGGGCAATGCCTCGGCAGCGAAACTGCTATAATAATAAAAATAATAAAAAATAAAAAGTGGCGCCCTGCTTGGTGAAATAACATGCCAAAGAAGAAAATCCTGTTCCTGTACAACGGCGGGACAATAGGGCAGGTTCCTGAGGAGCGGGACGGCCAGATAGTCCTTGTGCCGCCAAAGGACAGCACAATATTCCAAAGCGCGTGCGAGCCCGCAATTGAAAAGGTGAAGAAGGACGCGGATGTTGTTTTTGAGTTCGTCACGGCAAAAGACAGCACGAACATGACTCCCAATGACTGGGAAAAGCTCATATTCAGGATTAAAAAAGCGCAGGACGAGGAAGGGTACGATGCCGTTGGCATAGCGCACGGCACAGATACGCTCGCCTATACTGCAACCGCATTGGCGATGGCACTGCATGGCAAAACTCCCGGCAAGAGCGGCCTCAGGATACCTGTCTGCCTCACTGGAGCGCAGAATCCGATTTATGCGCCAGGAGGGGACGGACGATTCAATGTGGAAAACCTCTTCAGGACTCTAAATGAGGCTGTTGAAGAAGGCATCGCCGATGTGATGGTGAATTTTTGGGATGTTGTCCTCCTGGGCTGCCGTTCGCTGAAGATGAGCGAGAGGAAGTTTGACGCTTTCCAGTCACCCTCCTATCCTCCAGTCGGCGTTATAGATTCAAACGGAGTGCACCTGTCTAAAAATCTCTTGCGGAAAAAGAAAGATTCCTCTGAAAAGCTCGAGATTGCGCCAAAGTTCGGGAGAGGAGTGATAAGCTTTGAGCTTTCCCCGGGCATTGACCCCAATGTAGTGCTGGGGTTCATCACCAATGGCGGAGTCTCTGCCATGATACTGAAATCATTGGGCGAGGGCAACGTGTGCTCTGAAGGCCAGTACAACCTGCTTCCTGTCCTGAAGCAGGCAACAACGGAGTACATGACACCCATGTTCATTACCACTAAATTTGCAGGTGGCAGCGCTGTCGCGACCCATTACGAAGTCGGGTTTGAGGCGATAAAGGCAGGCGGCATACCCTGCTTCGACCATACCGATGTTGCGGTTGATGTCAAGGTCAGGTGGCTGCTTGGCAATGGCATATGCTCAACGATTGAGGACTTTAAAACCGCCATGAGGACAAACTTTGCCGGCGAAGTGACGCCGCCTCAGGGTTAAGCAGCATCGCAAATTTCAATAACGCTCCGCTTTTAATTTAGGCTTGATTTCTTAAGCGCGCGTGATGCAGGTCTTTTCCTTCCGAAAAGCTTAAATACTAATGGTTCATAAATGTTCCATATGGTTCAAAAGAGCACCAAAACCGTTAAGTTGATGAATGTAGAGCTGGAAATAGTGCTGAACCTCTTGAGGAAGGGCGAGAACCATTTAAGAGGGATTGCAAATGATTTGGGCGTTTCTCACACCACTGTCCTGAGGAAAGCTGAAGCGCTTGTCAAGGCTAACGCGCTTGACTACAAAAAAGAAGGGAAAAACAGGGTCTTTAGCCTGAAGAAGACACTCAAGGCAAAAAATTATGTTTACATGGCTGAGGGCTACAAAGCAAACAAGGTACTGGAAAACTATCCGGAATTGGGTGTTGTGATGAAGGACGTGTTAGAAAGCACAACTTCTGACTTGATAGTCCTATTTGGAAGTTATGCCGGTTTTAGCGCCAAAGCCGACAGTGATATAGACGTATTCATGGAGACAAAGGACAGGAGTCTGAAGGAGAAACTCAAGCAAATAAGCGGCAAAATAAATCTGAAGATAGGCAAATTCGACTTGAGCAATAGCCTGATAAAGGAAATAATAAAAAACCACGCCATAATCAAAGGCGTGGAGGTTTTCTATGAGAAAACAAAGTTTTTTGAGTAAATTGAAAGAAGAAGGAAAACTGGAGCTTGTAGACCCTTCAAGCGAGATAAAGGATTCTTATCTGGAAAAGTCTGCAAATTCACTTAAAGCATCAAACATCCTGTTTGAATCGGGGCTGCTTGAGGAGGCTGTTTCGATGGCTTATTACTCAATGTATCATTCGCTTCTGGCTCTTATGTTTAAGTGTGGAATAAAGTGTGAGAACCATTCAGGAAACATATTGTTGCTTAGAGACCTTTTTAATGAAGTTAAACTTTATAAAATGATTTCCGATGCCAAGGAGGAAAGGATAGATAAGCAATACTATGTGGACTTTGAAGTGACTGACAATGAAGTAGAGGACCTTACAAGAATGGCACAAGAATTTGTAACAAAGCTGAAACTGCTCATTGAACAATTGACAACAGAGGGCGTAGAAGTATTAAGGGAGAGGCTTCGCAAAAATGAACTATGAAGAACTTGGCCTTAAGGCTGGTCTAGAGATTCACCAGCAGCTCGACACCAACCACAAGCTTTTCTGCAGCTGCCCTACACAGATTAGGGATGACAAGGCTGACGTTGTAATTAAGCGCAGGCTGAGGGCTTCTGCCGGCGAGACTGGCGAGATGGACGTCGCTGCAGCTTATGAGCAGCTTCGCGGCAAATACTTCATTTACAATGCTTATAACGATACTGTTTGTGATGTTGAGCTTGATGAGGAGCCAATCCACAGCCTCAACAGCGAGGCATTGGGCATTGTTCTTCAGGTTGCCCTGCTGCTGAAGGCAAAGCCTGTTGACAGGATACAGGTGATGAGGAAGACAGTTGTTGACGGCTCGAACACTTCAGGCTTCCAGAGGACTGCACTGGCTGCAAGGAACGGAAAAATAGCAGTCGATGGCAGGGCTGTCGGGATAAGCTCGGTATGCGTTGAAGAGGAATCGGCAAAGATAGTTGAGAGGGCTGCGGATTATGACACTTACAACCTGTCCAGGCTGGGAATCCCCCTGGTTGAGGTTGCAACAGCTGCTGACATGCGCTCTCCGGAAGAAGTTAAGGAGGTTGCCGAGTATATCGGAATGGTTCTCAGGAGCACTGGCAAAGTCAAGCGCGGCCTTGGAACGATAAGGCAGGACGTGAACGTTTCCATAAGGGAAGGGGCGAGGGTTGAGATTAAGGGCGCACAGGAGCTGCGGCTGATTCCAAAGCTGGTGGAATACGAAGCACTGAGGCAGAAAGGATTGGTTGAGGTTGCTGCTGAGCTGAAGAAGAGGTCAGCTTCTGTTGGGAAGGCTGTTGATGTGACAAAGGTGCTGGAAAGCTGCGCGTCTGAGGTTATACTTTCAGCCACTGTGAAGGGCGGGGCTGTGCTGGCGGCAAAACTTTCTGGCTTTAAGGGGCTGATTGGGAGGCATTTCCTGCCCGAGGGCCAGCCTGTTGTAAGGCTTGGAAAGGAGCTCAGCGGCTATGCGAGGGCTTATGCAGGTGTTGGAGGTGTTGTGCATAGCGATGAGCTGCCAAACTACGGCATAACAGCTGCTGACGTTGACAAGTTAAACAGGTTTTTGGGCTGTGGAGACAATGATGCGTTTATCATTGTTGCTGCAAACAGGGAAAGTGCTGGGAAGGGGATAAAAGCCGCTCTTGAAAGGGCAAAGCAGGCAATGAAGTGCGTTCCTTCTGAAGTCAGGAAGGCAAATGACGATGGCACAACCACTTTCCTGAGGCCGATGCCTGGCTCGGCGAGGATGTATCCCGAGACTGACGTGCCGCTTGTTGCACCACAACTGGAGGGAATAACGCTGCCAAGGCTACTTATCGAAAAAACAGCTGATTACCAGAAGCTCGGCCTTTCACCTGACCTTGCAAGGTCAATTGTTCGCAGCGACTATGCAGAACTGTTTGAGGAGCTTGCTGGCAAGTTCCAAACTCTCAATCCGGCGTATATTGCTGATACACTGATGAGCTTTGCAAAGGAAATGGCAATTCTGGGAGTTTCTGCCGAGGCTGCGGCAGCAGTAAGCGATGACTCACTGAGGCAGGTTTTCGCTGCCGTGAATTCAGGAAAGCTGGCAAAGGAATCCGTCGTTGCTGCTTTGGCTGACATCACGAAAACAGGAAAGCTTGGCCTTTCGAAATTTGCTGTTATGACTGATACTGAGCTGGAGAAAGAGCTAAAGGCGATTGTTGCCGCAAATAAAAGCCTGCCATTCAACGCGCTCATTGGAAAGGCCATGGAAAGGCTGCGGGGAAAAGCCCCTGGCCAGAAGATTGTGGAAAAGCTTAAGACATTGTCAAAGTAGCTGTTTATTTTAATTAAGAAAAAAGAGGTAGCAAAGTAAATGTTGCTGTACAACTTGATAGGGTTTGCGCTTGCCGCCATTGTCATGGTAAGGGCCGGCAGCTACGCAGTCCAGTTCATCTCAAATATTGCAAGGGCTGACAAGCTGAGCGTTTTCCTAACCAGTTTTTTGCTCATAGGTGTTGTCTCGTCATTCCCTGAAGGGTTCATATCCGTTGTGTCGGCAATAAAAGGGGAATCGTCCCTTGGGCTTGGGACTTTGCTTGGCGGCAACATAGCAGACCTG
>JACPBX010000026.1 GCA_016180085.1 Candidatus Woesearchaeota archaeon
TGTCCAGTCGAACTGTCTGTTGAATTGTCCAACGAATTGTCCGATAATGTTTGATTAAACCCGGTCGTTGTCCAGACGAGCGGATTTGATCCGATTTCTAGTTTTTGTCAAAAAAGCAAAAATATCACTTTTCTTTGATATATAAAGTATTTAAACATTTCGCAATTTAGATATATATACTATAGCGTAATACAAGTAGACTAGTGTGGTAAAATCTACATTTGTTCGCTTAACTAAGCCATTCAGCAAAAAATTTAAATTAAACGACCGTTTACAGCACTCCTATGCATATTGGTTACAAATTAGCTACTAGGGCAATCGACCTTGCGGTTAAGGGTATTGATAAATATCTTGTGGGCAAAAATTACGGACGACCTGCACTTGCCTTTGCATCGCCAGGCACAAATTTTGCTCCTGATCCTAAGTTATACAGAAACGAACAGACTCCGCCCTCGTTAGATGCCCGCGTAAGAGCTTATTACAGCACTCCAGATGTGCAGACCAGCCACCTGCCAACAGCGAGAGAAATGCTTTATAAGTTATTTAATTTTTTCTGAGAAGAGAATCAAGCTTCCAACCGGCCAATGCAGTTCTTAATGGCGCTTATGTTTATTAATGGCCAGAGCGTTTTGTGCAACCGTTTGCCTTTTGAGCAAAGTCGCTATTGCCCTTTTACGCCACCGCATCGTTAGGCATCTGAAGTTCTCATCAGCCCGTCGTTTTCACGGTTGCGAAGCTTGTGTCCTGAATCTTTATTTGCTTACACACTTTGTGCATCACCTCGCAACTTATCCTTGTTCAGGACATTGGCTGCAGTAGTTAAACGGCTATTTATAGATTGGGTATATATTATCATAGTCCGGTAACGTTTTATTTTTAGCAGCGCAGACTTTGTTTTAATGTTTCAGAATTCCTTTTCAATCAGTTCCAAGTCCTCTGCATCAAGCTCCCACCCAACCGCTCCCGCATTTTCCTTTACCCGCTCAATGGATGAGGATTTTGGTATCACAATCACGTTTTTCTGCGAAACAAGCCAGTTGAGGGCAACCTGCGCTGTCGTCTTTCCGTGCTTGGCAGCAACAGCAGCGAGGGCTTTATTTTTCAAAAGCCGCGAATTTCCCTGCGCCAACGGGCTGTAAGCGGTTAGGATTATGTCGTTGTCTTGGCAATAGGGCAGCAGCTCTTTCTCGCAGCTGCTGTCAAGAAGGTTATACTCAACTTGGTTCGTAACAATCTTGTTTTTAGTATATGACTGCGCAATCTGCAGCTGCTTTACAGAGAAATTGCTTACTCCAATGTGCCTGACTTTTCCGGCTGCAACGAGCTCGTCCATCGCAGCAACTGCCTCCTTAATCTGGGATGAGGCGTTAACCCAGTGAATGAGGTAAAGGTCAGCGTATTTGAGCTGCAACCGTGCAAGGCTTGCCTCTGCGGCATTGATGAGGTCATCGCGTTTCAGGTGGTTTGGCAGGACTTTCGTCGTGATGAAAACTTTTTTGCCCGGAATGCCTTTTATCGCTGCCGCAACTATTTCTTCAGCATGGCCTGAGCTGTACATCTCTGCAGTGTCGATGTGCCACATGCCGAGTTTTATGGCTTCCCTTATCGCTGCTACGCATTTCTCGTCGTTGCCGTAGTCCGGCCTTTCGCCTGGGCCCGGTGCTTTTCCCATTCCCCAGGTTCCTATGCCAATGGCCGGGAGCTTTACCCCCGCAATTGTTTTGTATTCCATCATAGTTTTTGATAAACCTTTTTCGCTAAAAAGGTTTTGCTACGGCTTTAGGACAGTCTCTCTCATGAATTTTTCAATCAGCACGTTTGACGAGTAGCCGTGCTTTGAGCACCACCTTGTGTACTCATCGTAGACTGACCTTTCAACTACCATCATGTCCAGCTTTATTTTTGATATTCCTTTTGGTGTTGCTGCCATTGTTTCATCACCCCGCTATTGTTAGCGGATTTGTTAGCGAATGCCTTTGTTTAAAAACATATGCCATAAGTTTAAATACGAGAAGTTCCATTAAATAATGTTGGGGTATTCTCAGCATTTATTGCAGAAGTGGAGAGAAGCGGGAAAGAGAAACCAAGGACAGGAAGCAAGGCAAGAGGACGTTGTCTCGTGGCTCTTAACAGCTCCAGCGGCTTGAGGCTTTCAAAGCACGACCAGTATGTGGAGGAGCTCTGCGCCAGGATCAAGGACAGTTATGATTCGGTTTCTAAGCACATTACGATAAGGGCGAAGAAGCGCATGCTTGCTGAAGTGGATGTCCTTGCCAGGAAAGGCGGGAATGTTGACCTTTACGAGGTAAAGTGCTCTCCCAGAATAACGAAAGCAAAGAGGCAGCTCAGGAAGCTTAGCCGCTATCTGGGCGAGGGCATGAACATTGCCAACTGCTACCTTTACTGCGGCAGCTCGCACAGCCTTACGACAATTTTGTTAGAATAGCTGGATTGCCTGATTAGTCTTCTAAGAAGCGCCTGCTGTCATTATCGCGATTATTATCCCGACAAGGATTCCAATCACAAATCCCAAAAGGAAGTCGATGATGCCTTTTGAGAAGAAAAGGTGCGTTGTGTTAGGCCGGTCCATTGCGAAGTAATGTGCAAGAAACTGGCTTGCCTTTGGCGTTTTTGGGGCATTCGAAAGCCTGATTATAGTTCTGGGTTTATGTTTAGCCATTTCAGCCACTGCCTCATCTGTTTCTTGACTGTTTTTTGCAGCCCGGCGCCGCCATTACGATTGCGGCTGTGAGCGGTTTTGCCTCTTTTTCCGTGATTACTTCTGCTGACTGTCTTTTTCCTTTGCTTCTTATTAAGCTTTCTGTTTTTAAAGTTAGTGCGTTGTTTTTTCGTTTTAGCTGCAGCAATGGCAACGTTTGCAGCTTTTTTGGCTCGTGTTTTCCGCTTTGGCAGCTTCGCCAGTTTCGGCATCTTCTTCGCAGCTGCTGCAATGGTTTTTCCCTTCGCCTTTGCCTTTACCCTTGCCTCTGCTGGTTTTCCCGCTTCCACAACTTTCCTTATGGCGCTTTCAATCTCCTCCTCTGCCAGGAATGCTTTTCGGATGTGCCTTCTTACAGCGGCTGCCGCCTCGGCAGGGGTTATCGCTTTTAGCAGCTCGTCTGCCAGATTGTGCTCGTGGAAAACGTCCCTCACCCAGTTGCGAAAGTCGTTCCTTGACTGGCTGGCGTGGTGGTAAAATGCCCTGTTGCTTATTGTCCTGAGCTTCTGCTCAAGCTCCAGCATGTTGCGCAGGACAGAGCCGTCTATGCAGTAGAAGCAATTTTCAGGCTTTGCATTCTCAAGTATGTCCAACTCAAACTTCCCCCAACCCTTTTTAACCTGCTCAAAGCCCAGTTTTACTTTAGCAGCTTTTGCAGCTGCCTCAGCCTGTTTGTCACGATATGGGCAAGCTCGTCCTTTGATTTTATCCGCCTGAGCTGTTTTGCAAGCTCTGAATCTCTGATTATCTCATCAACCCATTTTGCAAAATCATTCTTCGCGCTGTTGACATGGTGCGTGAACTGCTGTTGTGTGAGCTTTTTCGCTGCTGTTGCCAGCTCAATAATGCTTTTCAGCACAGGGCCGTTGTTTACCCAGAACGCCTTTTCAGGAGGGGCGTTCAGTAAGAATCTTATTGCTTCCTCCCGGCTTAATTTTGTCAGCAAAATCACCTCTTTTTTTAGCTGTTGTTTACGATTCACGAAAATGTTTCCTTCACTATGTGCTTAAGCACAGCAAGCTGGATGTCGCTCCTTGTTTTTGCTTTTTCCAGCTCTGCGGCGAGTTCTTTCTTGCCGAAAACGTCCCTCACCCAGTTGCGAAAGTCATTTTTGAAGGCATTGACATGGTGGTTGAACACGTCATCGCTCATGTGCTCTATGGCATGAGACAGTTCAATAAGGTCTTTAAGCACCCGGCCGTCTTTGAGCACAAAGCGCTTGTCATGCGGTGCTTCGCCTATCTTCTTGACAAGTATCTCGAGCCGTGTTGTGTTTGGTGTGCGGTAAACGCTCTTTTGAACCACAGTAACGCCTTTCCCGGCGTTTCCAGAGCTCTTTTCAGAAGACCTTTTTGTTTTTGACACCCAACTCACCTCTTTTATGGCTAAATCCTTCATGTTTTGATTGTTTTTAAAATTTGTGTTATTCTACTTATCCTATGGCCGCATTCAGCGCTGCCTTCATCGCCTTTTCTTCCCCGGCTTTTTTAAGCCTTTCCCTGATGTCGTTCAGGATGTTCATGAACGCTATGAAGCCGTC
>JACPBX010000038.1 GCA_016180085.1 Candidatus Woesearchaeota archaeon
TACATACTCAAAAAAAGAGGCTACCCGATGCTAATAATCGAGTACAAAAAAAGAAGGTCATACTACCACGCGCTTTCAAGGACAGAAAATGACTTCCTCAGCTACTTCATCAGGGCGTACATAAGCGCGCACAGGAAATACGTTGGCAGCAAAAACTGAATAACTTTTATAAATCCGCAGCTGCAGCCATGCCACTACGGGCCTGTGATCTAGCCTGGTTACGATGCCTCCTTCACAGGGAGGATGTCCTCGGTTCGAATCCGAGCAGGCCCACTAAACCTTTTTGAGAAAAAGGTTTATCAAAAAACTATGATGAACATCGAGAAGCTAAAAGAGGAGCAGCTGGCAACAGCCTGCAAGGTTATCACAACAGATGAGCTTGGCGAGGCAAGGACAATAGCCGGGTGCGACTGCGCATACGTCAACAACACCGTGATAGCTGCAGTTGTTGTTTGTGACGACAAGCTAAAAATCATGGAAAAACAAGTTGCAACTGTCGAGAACGACTTTCCCTACATGCCCGGGCTCCTGTACTACCGTGAGGGCAAGGCGATAAAGGAGGCATTTGCAAAGCTGAAAAACAAGCCTGACGTTTTGCTTGTTGATGGGAATGGAGTGCTTCATCCGCTCAGGTGCGGCCTAGCTTCGCAGCTGGGGGTTGAGCTTGACCAGCCAACAATCGGAATAGCTAAGACAAGGTTGCTTGGAGAGGAAGACGAGGCCGGCAACATTCGGGTTGGCAGCGAGATAATCGGCGCAGAGTTCAAGGCAAAGGAGCATGCAAAGCCCATTTACGTTTCTGTGGGGCACAGGGTAAGCCTGGAAAGGGCTGTTGACATTGTGCAGAAAACAACGCAGTCCCCCCACAAATTGCCAGAGCCGCTGCACCTTGCGCACAGGATTGCGGACAAGGCACGGCAGGCGATGGAGAAAGCGGCGGAAAAGTAACGAGCTATGCCTTGCTACGCTTTGCCAGCAGAAACTCTGTTGTAGAGAGTGTAGAGAGGGTTCTTCCTTATGAAATTCCCGATTGCCTTCATGTCGCCGTCGGCCACCAGGATGCTCAGGATTTTCGTCAGCATAAACAGGCCCTGCTCAATCTTCAGCATTTTCTCAAACAGCTTTTTTGACAAGACGCGTTTTGAAGCAACAAGTTTTATCGCGTAGCTTTTTCCCAGGACTTTCCCGAAAATAAACCTGGCTCTCGGAAGGTGAAAAATTGAGGTCACAACAATTATCCTGCGCCAGCTGTTGGGAAGCAAAAACTTCTTGCAGGTGAAAAACGCATTGCCTATGGTGTCCCTCGCTTTGGATTCCACCAGCACGTCAGCTGCTTTGACGCCTTTCCTAATGGCGTAACGCCTCATTACGGAAGCCTCGCTTGATTTTGCGACCCTTGTGAGGTTGCCTTTTCTGGTAATGCCGGCGCCAAGGACGATTATCGCATCAAACTTTTTGTCACTCATAAAACCTGTTGATAAACGGCGCTTTTAATAAATTTTCCATTTGGCATTTTGCTGGAATAACCTTACAGGTTGCTACTTCTTCCTCCAGTTTCTACCATTGCATAAAAGATATACTTTTCCATTAGTGACTTCCTGCCTATCCTGATGTTAAACCTTAATTTCAGCTTATTCAGAATGCCGGCAATCTCTTCCTCATTCCACCTTTTTGTAATATAATGCTCCTTGTTATTTGAAAACCAGTACTTGTTCCTGACCTCTGCAGTTGTGTCAGACTTCAGAAGCTCGAGGATAACCTTCCTGCGCGCTACCCTCACCATTTCGCAGAGCGCTTTCTGCCTTGACCTATTCCCTGGTATAGCGCCAAGCAAATTGCCCATACATATGACATAATCAAAGGACTTGTCAAGAAAATCAAGCTTTGTCGCATCACCAACGCGCACTTCCGCCTTTACCCTGTTTCTTGCTATGCTTGCCTTGGCCTCTTCTATCATCCTCTCAGCCAGGTCTATCCCTGTAACGTCAAAGCCTTTTTTTGCAAGAAAAACCACATGAGCCCCGCTTACGCAGCCAACGTCAAGGACAGAGCTCCCTTTTTTCATTTCCTGCAAAAGAACAGACTCCTCCTCTGGGTGGGTTTTGCCAGTCACGCTGTCTTTTGCGTACCTGCCGGCTATCTTATTCCACACCTCAAAGTATGCCTCATTCATGCAAGTCAACCCAGAGATTTCCCATATAAACTTTTTGCCAAAATTCCCTTAGCTAACCGATATTTGCAAAAACTAGATAAAGCCCCGAAAACCCAACCTTACTATGGCAAGCGCTAAGCGAACAGCTAAAAAACCCAAGCAGTACCTTAAAATACCAACTGTTGGCATGGAAACAGAGTTTTTCGTCATTGACAATAACGGCCTGATATCTAATTCAGCTGACGAGATAATCCGTGAGGCAAAGCTTGCTAACGAGCTTGTTGACGTAAAAGAAGAATGCGCAAAAAACATGATTGAGTTCGGGTGCAAACCGCATTTTTACCTCCACCGAGCATTCCTTGACCTGATGAGCGGAATTGAGCATGCACTTAAAAAAGCACATAGCCGCGGCTTGATGTTTTACCCTTATGGAACCTACCCTGGCAGGTTTGAGCCTGTTATGAGAACGACAGGGCTGTACGGAATTAAAAGCGAAGTGTTCGGTGCTGAGAGGTTCAAAATAGCAGGCAGGTGCGTAGGCTTCCATTTTCATAAAGTGTTGCCGTGGGGTGTTTTTGACAAGCAGAACCGGGCTTTAAAGCAGCTTTCCGAGTCAAAGATAAAACGCACTGTTGTAGATACGCATAACCTTTGCATTGCCTCTGATCCGCCTCTGATCCTGCCATAACAACACTGATGCAGTCTTCCCCGTTCTACCAGGGAGCGCACATAGGAAAAGATTCCAGGGTAATTGTTTATCGCGGAGGCAGCCTGCTTGGTTACAAGGAGGGTTTTTATGCAAAGCTCCACGAGTTTGGCGGGCTTCCAAGTTACAAGGCTTACGGGAATGACATAATCCACAAAATAAAAGAGAAGTACTTGGATTGGGCAAGGCTGATATCTCAGGCAAGGTTCGGGTTGCGGCCTCTCGCAAAATACCCTTCGCAGCTCGACACTACGTGGAACCCTGTCAGGATAAACTCCCTCGGCACGATTGAGGTGAGGGGTATGGACATGAACCTGCTGTCTTATGCGGCAGCAGCCTCAACACTTCTGACATACCTGCTGAGGGAGGTGCAAACAAAATACCTGGCAGTCAAGCCCACAGAACTTGCTGTTAAGGAGCCTTTCAAGCTTGAAGGAAACTCGATACTGGTGCCTCCTGATGATTATGTCAGAAAAAAGCTCCAATACCTTTCAGCATACGAAGGTCTCAGCGACTGGGAAATAAGCAAATACTGCAAGGCATTTGTCAAGCTTGCCAAAACTTTTGTGCCAACAGGCGAAAGGAAACTTCTGAGGCCTATAAACAAGATCCTTGAAGAAGGGAGAACAGTATCAGACCACATTATCAGGGAAGCCGGCTTCAAGTTAGACGAAGCAGAAGCCGAGCTGCCGAACGAAGCTGCGGCAGAGCTGGCCATAAGGGCGGCCGAGCATTTTGAAAAGGATTTGTCGCAAATAAAGCAGCAGCTCAAACTTTTATCTTTCTGAAAAACTTAGGCAGCCCCTTCAGAGGCCTCGTGTTGACAACATCCTCAGGAGAAAGCCATGCCCTTCTCGCAATGGCGACTCCCAAGTCCATGAACTTCAGGTTTTCTGTGTTATGGGAGTCTGTGTTTATCACGAATTTGCAGCCAAAGCCCTTCGCCTCCCTCGCATGCACGTCTTTCAGGTCAGTCCTGTCAGGATAGGCGTTTATCTCAAGCAACACCTTTTTTTCAGCCGCGGCAGCGAAAATTCTCTTCAAATCTACTTCGTAAGGCTCCCTTTTGCCAATCATCCTTCCGGTAGGATGTGCAAGAATATCAAGATACCTGTTGTCGAGGGCTGCAA
Source organism: Candidatus Woesearchaeota archaeon (assembly GCA_016180085.1). GTDB lineage: Archaea > Nanobdellota > Nanobdellia > Woesearchaeales > UBA10216 > UBA10216. Next base: position 3,989 of record JACPBX010000038.1, read on the forward strand.
GGATTCTTTCGGTCATCTCTTCTTTTGTTGATTTGAATCTTGAATGCACCGAGCCGACAACAACATCCATTTTCCTGAGAAGGTCATCCGGGTAGTCGAGCTCGCCGCTTGGCAAAATATCCACTTCTGAACCGGCAAGGATTTTTATTTTCTTTTCCTTTGCTGCAGCTGCCTTGATTTGCTTCAGCCACTGCTCCATTTCCTCATCAGGCAATCCATGGGCTATCCTTTCGCTCTTGCTGTGGTCGGTAATTGCAACGTATTCATAGCCGAGCTGCTTTGCTGCCGTTACCATATCCTCAAGCCTGTTACTGCCATCACTCTTTACGGTGTGGCAATGGAAATCTCCTTTTACGCTGCCGTATTGCACGAGTTTTGGCAACTTATTCCTCGCTGCTGCCTCAACTTCGCCACTGTTCTCGCGGATTTCCGGTTCCATATATCTTATGCCGATTGCCTCGTAGACTTCTTCCTCGGACTTTCCTGCAATCCTCCTGTTGCTGCTTTTCCTGAAAACGCCGTACTCGTTAAGCTTAAGCCCCCTCTTTATGGCCAGCTCGCGGACAACGACATTGTGCTCCTTGCTGCCGGTAAAATACTGCAAGGCAGCCCCGAAGCTGTTGTCGTCAACCACTCTCAGGTCAACCTGAAGCCCTGTTTTCAGGACGATGCTTGATTTTGTTTCTCCCTTTGCCAGTATTCTTGTCACGTCCGGCATTGTTGTAAAGAAACGCATAATCTTGGCAGCAGCAGATGAGCCCTTGCAGCTGGCAAGGATGTCAACATCGCCAATGGTTTCCTTCATTCTGCGGGTTGAACCTGCAATGGAAACATGCTCTGTTTCCTTCAGCTTCCTCAGGCGCTGCTCTATCTCCGCCGCTATTGGCAGGGCATACCCTAAAAGCATCCTTTCCTGGCCTTTTCTGAAAGTGCCAATGCCTTTCAGTATGTCTTCTTCGGACTTTTCCCCGAAGCCCGGAAGCTTTGCTATCCTGTGGGCCTCTGCAGCAGCCTCAAGTTGGGCAACCGTCTTAATCCCAAGCTTGTCGTGCAGAAGCTTAATCCTCTTGGGCCCAATGCCCGGAACATTCATTAGCTCAATGATGTGCTTAGGGAACTTTTTCTTAAGGCCGTCGTAATACCTTAACTTTCCTGTTGTAAGAAATTCCTCAATCTTCTCGGCAATGCTCTCGCCAACTCCGGGCAAAGCCATTAACTTTTCCCTGCCTTCCTTTCCTCCCTTGCCGAAGACTTCCGCTACGTCGCTGGAAAGGGTTTCCACTGACCGCGCTGCCTTCCTGTAAGCGCCAGGCTTGAACTGCACGCCCTGCATCTCCAGCATGTCGGCTATGTCGTATAAAAGCTGCGCAACCTCGGCGTTTTTCATTCGTCACTCACTATGCTATTTGGTTCAAAAATAGCTATATTACTGTTCTTTTTTCTCAATATCGTCTTTTTCGTGTAGATTGCCATGGTCTTCAATCAAATTCAGCAATTGCTTCGTGCTGAATATTTTCACTCCTTCTTTTCCTTTGTAATCAGGGTCGTTTGTCCAAATCCCGTCACATTTTAAAGCAAAATAACAGGCAACGTATGGAGCATCTTTTACATCCTCTTTTATTATTTCTGTCGCAGCTTCTTTAAATGCTTCGTAACCTGAAGCAGGGACTGTTTTTATGTTTTTGAAAACCATGCTATTGAGCAGTTCAAACTCATCCTCTCCCAATCCTGACTTCTCGAGGATAAGTCCTTTGTATTTGTCTATCTCTTCAAGAATAAATTCGGGAGAGAAAAACTCGAACATACCATTTTCTAGGACTTCTCTCGCCTTGCTCTCCTTTATCAGAGCAGCCATTACCATATTGGCATCTACAACGACCCTCATGCTACCAGCCGTGCCGTTTGGCTACTCCCTCTTTTATTTTCCTTCCTATTTCTATGGCATCCTTTTCAGTGAGTTTGCTTTTTGCAACTAATCTGTCCATAAGCTCAAGTCTCCTAGCGTGCTCCCAAAGCGCTACCCTTGCCACTTCACTCCACTTAACTTCCTTGTGCTTGTCCATCATACTCTTCAAATCCTCTGGCACTGCCAAAGTCATGTTAGTCATTCCACATCACCTAAGTAATATAAGTAGAATAACTTATTTAAGGTTTTCGGTTTTGCAGCCCATTTCATCGCGCAGTAGCTGTGTAACAAAGATTTTTAAAGCTGTTGAAAAAACACAGCCGCTATGGTATTTAAGAGAATGTTCCAGAGGAAAGGCAATGGCTACGTGCTTGATACAAGCATGTTTGTCAATCCGGATGCGAGGAAATACTTTGGCGAAACAATAGATGGCGCTGTAAGCAATTTCCTTGCCACTGCCGCGAAATTGAAAGGCGTGCAGTTCTACATGCCCCCATCTGTCCAGAAAGAGCTGAAATACTTTGCACAGAAAGAGCTGCCAAACTTCAAGCGCATTATCGTAATAAAGTCCCCGTCGCTTCACGAGATGAAGGTTCCGGCGATAGTCATGTGGAAGCTCCTTGATGAGATGAGGACAAGGGTGAATGCTGGCTTAAGGGTGAGCGAGAAGTTTGTAAAGGACCAAAACATGCCAATAGACGAAAAGCTGCACAGGCTCAGGGTCCAGTACAAGGAAGCGCTCAGGGAAGGGATACTTGACAGCGAGGAGGATTTTGAGGTGCTGATGCTTGCCAAGGAGCTTGATGCGGCAATAATAACGCTTGACCAGGGCCTTGTCAGGGCAGCCGAGGAGCTTGGCATAAAGTGCATGGCTGTTGACGCCTTCTACGGGCATCTTAAGGAACTGTAAACGCCTGGCAGAGCTGACAGAAAATGCTTGACTACCTCCCTTTTGCTGGACTGGCACTGCTTTTGGGCTTCAAGCACAGCTATGACGCAGACCACATAATAGCTGTTGCCAACTTTCTAAGAAAAGCCAATACGCTCAAGTCAGCTGTGAAGGTGAGTGCAAGC
>JACPBX010000037.1 GCA_016180085.1 Candidatus Woesearchaeota archaeon
GACCGTGTGGGTTTACTACATACCGATGCCGATGTACATGGCAGCGGTTGTCTGGGCTGTTGTTGACCTGTTCGGCTTTGTAGTGCCGCAGGGAATTGCCAATGCCGGACACCTTGCAGGCCTGGCAGCAGGCGTTGCTTCAGGCTTTGTCATCAAGGGTAAGAAGCCATTAAGCTTCGGCAGCGGGAAAAATAAAAGGGCAAGGGCAATACTGACGGCAGAAGAGTTCGATAAGTGGGAAAAAGAGCAGATGGGGAAGAAATGAAAAGGTTTTTAAACGACAACAGCGGTTTTTACAGTTAAGTTAACGGGAATCAAATTGATTATCAAACAAAAGAGAGGTGATGTTGTTAATGCCAACAGCTGAAGTTGTAATAATGAATCTCCTTGGCGCTGCTGCCTACGCTGGAGGCGCTTATGCTGCTGTGCAGTATGTGCTGCCAAAGGTCAAGGCAATTGCCGCCGAGGTCCTCCGCTACCCGAAAACAGCTGACGCGCTTGTTTTCCTGCTCTCGGTGCTGGTTTACATTGCTGCAGCTCAGGGCATCATAAAAAGTGTCGTGGCGTTTGGGCTGCCATTCATAAGCACCTACATCAACATAGTCAATCCCGCTATTGAGGTGGTAAACGGGCTTGTCCCTGTTGTGAGGACGCTGTTGATAGGCATAGGCATAGTGCTTCTGGCTGAAAGGGTCAGGCTAAAGGCCTGATTCCTTTTCCTTCTTTTTTGTTGTTTTTACCGATTTCCTGATTCAGCAGGCCTCTTTCCTTGAAAAGATTTTTATACCATCCACCTATCGCGTGGTTTGCGATGGCGAAAGGTGTAAAGAAAAAATACGATGCGCTCAGGAAAAAGCACAAGCTTCCGGGCTTTGAGGAGCTTGATGCCGAGTTCGAAATCAGTGACATAGAGCCTGACGGCTCGGTCCTGCGCGAGGTAAGGAAAAAGATTGCAGACAAGATAGGCCATGTGTGCGGCACGGTTGAGCAGGTGCTGCACCCGGAAACAAACCTGGCGGACCTCTACGAGAGCCGCGTCCTGGATGAGCAGGAGAAGAAGGAGCTTTTTGAAATGTATAAGAAACTCATGGCAGCAGAGAGAAAATGCGTGGAGCTGTTCATAAGCAGCGATGAAAAGCTTGACGCAGCTTTCATAAAATCGTTCTCAGCCGAGTGGAAAACGTTAAAGCCGCAGCTTATAAAGCTAGTAAGGAAGCTCAAGGAGTCCTGGGAGAAGGAAACTGACGAAGGCGAAGCTGCCGGTTACATGGGCTAATGCGAAGTTCTTAGGAACCCATAACCTGCAGCAGGAACGGCGCAACTTTTACAAACAGGAACACGTTGAACACAAAGTTTGTTCCCTCATAAGGCAGGTTCCACATCAAATCCCCGCCCATTACCTGGGCGAGGGCAAACATGGTAACGTTGTAAGCCAAGACAAGCGTTATTCCCAAAGTTGTTACGTTTACCCCTCCAAAAACTGCTGCCGCGACTGCAATTATCGATATCATAAGCATTGACAAAGGCAGCTTCTCGTCAATTCTTCCGATGAGCACTTTCCCGAAGAATGTTGAGGCTACGCCCACTGCAAGCCCCGGCAGAAAGCCGTAAGCAACCGCTGCAAGCACCGTGGCGAGCTTGACCAGCTCAAAATTAACAGGGGCGGCAAAGTAGTTAAAGTAAAAAGTTGAGAATGACGCAGCCGCTACCAGCAGGGGAATTATAAAGACTGTTTTCAGGGGTATGCCGAAAAGCAGGGAAACCAGCAGCAGCGCAGCTATGGCAACGAGCATTTTGCCTTTGTTGTCGCGCAGGAAGCCGGCAACAGCCTCAAGTTTCTTAGCCATCCACAGCCCGGCTTTTGCAAAACTTTATTAAGCTTTGCACAACACATTTTTTGATTGACCTTTTTAGAAAAAAGGTCATGCCGTGCCTGTAGCTCAGCCCGGAACAGAGCGAGGGGTTCCTAACCCCTAGGTCCAGGGTTCAAAATACCACTTTGCACAAGGTTTTTAATGTTGGATGCAAATGGTTGTGAAAGTCCCTGCAGGCACGCTCATACTCTGGGATTAAAAAAGAGAAAAAGAGGATTAGCTTATGAAGAAAACGCTTCTGGCGAATTTCCTGTCGCTTGTTATAGGATTTGCCGTGTTCGCACTTGTCATAAAGCTTGCAGGGCTGGAGAACGTGCTGGGCGCAGTCAGGGGCTTCTCGCCCATTTATTTTGCACCTTTTCTTGTTGTCAGCGCAGCCCTTTTTTGGGCTGCCACTTACCGCTGGAAAATAGTCCTGTCAGGGGAAGGAGTCAATGTCCCATTCTGGACCCTGCTGAAGTACAAATTCGTTGTCTTCAGCATAAACTATTTCACGCCAACGGCGCGCCTCGGAGGCGAGCCATTAAAGGTTATCCTTCTGAAGAAGCAGCGCATAAAGTCATCAAAGTCCTTTGCCTCAGTTGTGGTTGACAACTTTATAGGGATGGGCTTTGATGCTGCAGTGGCTGCCATTATCCTTATCACAATCGTTCTTACAACAACCAAATTTCCAAGCCATGTCAAGGAGCTGTTTTTAATGACAGGCCTGACTTCGCTGGGGATTGTTGCCGCAGCCTATTTTGTCCTTATCAAGAAAGGGCGAAGCGTTTTTTCCTATTTACTGGAAATAGTAGGCAGGCTAACAGGCACTTACAAACGGAGGTTCTTTGCGATTTTGCATGAAAAGGTTGCAAAATCAGAGTTTTACATGAGGGAGATGCTCGCAAAGAGGCCAAAGACGCTCTTTCTGGCGCTGTTTTATGCCGCGCTTAGCTGGCCCCTCACGCTCCTGCAGTACAAGCTCGCGCTGCTTACTATTGGCTTTGATGCCTCGTTTGTCCAGATACTGCTGAGCGTTGTTGTCCTCAGCTTCACTGCCCTTCTGCCAATACCAGCAGCCCTTGGAGTGCAGGAAGCAGGCCAGTTCTCTGCCTTCAAGCTCTTCTCAGCCAACCCTCATGCCGGAATAGCGCTTTCGCTCGTTCTCAGGATAAAGGACATAATCCTGCTTATGGTATCCTTCTTTTTCATTTCGAGCGAGGGAATAGACATTTTCAAGATTGTCAACAAAAAGCTTGCTGAAGTCATAAACAGCAACAACAAGAAATCAGAAAGAAGGAAGGCAAAAAGAAAAAGGAAAAGATAAGGCAGCAGAGATATTGATAGCACTGCGCAGCGCTGCATGGCGCTCATATAAACTCGAACTTCTCGTGGAATACCTCTTCCTCAGGCAGGAACGATTTGAGCTCGAGATACTTCTTGATCATGCCCTGAAGCCTGTAAGCGTCCTGGTAGAGCATCTTCCTGTTTTCTTCTATGTTCTTCTTTATCAGCCTGGTCCTGAACCAGTAGTCAAACCACCCGAGTATGGGCGTCTTGCTTATGTCAGGCATTCTTCTCCTTCTTGCCCTCGCGCATGATTTCCATGTCAACCGTCTGGATTGCGTTCCAGTCAATGTCAATATGGTGCTTGTAGAAGTCTGAGCCGGCTGTTCCGGATGGTACCTTTTTCTTTTGCGCACGCCACCAAATCCTGAACTCACGCTCATTTGGGTTCATGGTTGTGCCCTTCTTTATCCAGTAGAGTATCTCCATAGCATTCATTGTCTCATCGTTCTGTGAGTCAACATACTCATTTTCCAGGAACCACTGCCTCGTTGCCCTGTACAGGGGCTGCATGACCCAGACATCCCTGTAAATAACCTCAAGGTTTGGAAGCCTCACGTATGTTGGCATTTCAAGACGCACCCGACCCAATATCCTAAATACACGAAATCCTATACTGGAATACCTTTATTGCAACTGGCTGTTTATAAGCTTTTTGGAAGCAAAGCACCGAAAGCGACAAAATAATTTATAAAACGCCGGAGTTCCTGTTGTAGCGAAAACAAATGTTACTCGGCCTTGTTGGGAAGCCATCGTGCGGAAAAAGCACTTTTTTCAAAGCACTCACATTAGCTGACGTAGCGATAGCCTCCTATCCGTTCACGACAATAAAGCCGAACAGGGGAGCCGGCCATGTCAGGATTCAGTGCGTCGATACAGACTTTGGCGTGCAGTGCAATCCAAGGGAGGGCTACTGCCTCGGGCATAACCGGTTTGTGCCTGTTGAGGTGCTTGACGTTGCAGGGCTTGTTCCTGGCGCCCACCAGGGCAAAGGGCTGGGTAACCAGTTCCTTGACGACCTGAGGCAGGCTGATGCGCTTATTCACGTTGTTGACGCTTCAGGCAGCGCTAACGAAAAAGGCGAGATTGGAAAGCCCGGCAGCTACGATCCGGCTAATGACGTAAGGTTTCTTGAGCAGGAGATAGACCTGTGGTATTTTGGCCTTTTGAAAAAGTCGTGGGAGGGTTTTGCAAAGGTTGCTTTCATTGAGCACAAGAAGCTTGGAGGGGCAATAGCCCACAGGTTTTCAGGACTTGGAGTGACCGAAGCAATGGCTGAGGAGGCAATCAAGGGCCTTAAGCTGGACGAGGAGAACGCCGTGAAATGGTCTGACGACGACCTCAGGCAGTTTGCCACTACCTTAAGGAGGAAGACCAAGCCCATGCTCATAGCTGCCAACAAGTGCGACCTTCCAACAGCTGCAGAGAACATCAAGCGGCTGCAGCAGCAATTTCCGGATTACAGAATAATGCCGTGCAGCGCAGATTCAGAACTCACTTTGAAAATGGCAGCAAAGGCAGGGCTGATAAAATATACGCCCGGCGACAGCAGCTTTGAAATTGCTGACGACTCGAAATTATCGCAGCAGCAGCGAAAGGCGCTGGAATTCATTAAAGCCAATGTGCTTGACGCTTATGGCAGCACCGGGGTGCAACAGGCAATCAACGCGGCAGTATTTGAGCTGCTTGGCTACGTTTCGGTGTTTCCGGGAGGCGTAAGCAAGCTTGCCGACCAGTTCGGCAGGGTCCTTCCGGATTGCTTCCTTATGCCGCCAAAAACGACTGCGCTGGATTTTGCGTTCAAGCTGCACACAGACTTTGGCAAGAACTTCATCAGGGCAATTGACGTCAAAAAGAAGCTTCCTGTCGGCAAGGACCACGTGCTTCAGAACAGGGATGTTGTTGAGATTGTGAGTGGGAAATAGAAATAACTCGTATTGCGCCTGCCTTCACTTCTTCGCAGCTGCAAAGCTCTTTATGATGTCTATGATGTATTTGCCTTCCTCGAGCTGGTAGATTACCGGCTCGCCCTTGAAAAGCCTTACGAGGTCTATTTCATATTTTCCCGGCTTTGCAACTCTTATTGACTCCAGGTCAAGGATTACCGGCTCGTTGGGCTCTCCTGTCTGGCCAACGATGTCAAGGACGTCCTGCTCTATCTGGCCTTTTTCCTTCTCGGACAGGTTTGTGACCATCTGCTTTGCCTTATTGAGGCTTTCATTCCTGATGTAGAAGAACAGCTTGCCGCCGCACTTGCAGCCTTTCAGCAGCTCGTCTGAACCGTCTCCATAGAACGTGTTGCACCTTACGCACTGGTGGGGCATTTTTACCTTTTCTTTTTCTTGGCTTTCCGTTCTTGCGTGAAAAGCTGTATCTTGTCAGGATCCTTTCTTATCTCCTTTATCAGCGAAGCCGGACCAAGGATGGTAAGTCCCTGCCTGTCGCCCAGGAGCATCTCAGCTATGTTGCTTTTCAGCTTCCTACCGAAAGTGCCTTTCTTCTTTTCAGGATAAACCACAGACACCTCAATTCCCTTGAACCGCTCATTTATCTCTTCCATGGTCCTCCTGATAAGCTCTGCCTCCTCTTGTTTCCTGAGCCTGCCTTCAAGCACGACTATCCTTTCGTCCTTAACCATGCCAAGAAGCTTTTTGATGCGCTCGTTTGATGTGAGCTCCTCAACCTCCTCGTAAGGCACGAATTGCAGCGTCAGCATTTCCTTTCTCACCACTCCTACTTTACCAGGGCGAACAGCGCCTCGTAAAACTTGTCCATGTTCTTTCCGTATTTTGCCGATATCCCGACAACATTGTACTGGGGAAATGCGGCTTCCACTTTCTTCATGTCTGACTTTTTCAGGTCCATCTTGTTTGCAACTATAAGGACAGGTATGTTCCTTGCCTGGAGGTTGCCTATTATGGTTATGTTGACCTGGGAGTAAGGGTCATATGTGGAATCAAGCACAACAACGACAGCGTCCATATCATCAAGCCACTTTATCGCGTCAATTACCCCCTTCGTGGCTTCCTTTGCCCTTTGCTTTGCCTTCTTGACGCTAAGGCCGTGCTTTACAAAGTCCTCGTAATCTATCTTGGTAGCTATTCCGGGAGTGTCCACAAGGTTGAATGATAGTTCCTTCTTGCCCGATTTTATGCTGATTTGCTCCTTTATCTTTATCTCCCTTGTCTCATGTGGTATGGAGCTGACTATGCCCATGTCCTCGCCAAGCCAGTCCTGGCATACGCGGTTTGCAAGGGTCGTTTTTCCCCCGTTCGGAGGCCCGTAGAGCCCAAGCTTGAGGTTTCTCCTCCGCCTGAACAGCTCCCTCAGAACCTTCTGGATAAACTTCTGCACAACATCAAGCATTGTTCCCTTCCTCTACGCCTTTGCCACGCACCTTTTTTCAGCAACCTTCGCAGTAATTATAACACTTTCATCCTGAAATACATATAAAAAGGTTTTTGTTTTAGAGCAGAGTTTAATCCGTGCGAATTAGCCTTAGCCGTGGCAGCGGCAAAAAGATTAATAAACAATTGTGCCTGTGGAAAGCGCATGGAAGAGGTTGTGCGGCAGGACATTCTTGAGGTGCTTGGGCAGGGCGTGGAGGCCCTGAAGGTTGGGGACGCTTTCAGGATAAAGGAGCTCAGCAAC
>JACPBX010000029.1 GCA_016180085.1 Candidatus Woesearchaeota archaeon
GTTGGTCGCAGAAATAGTAGTATCCACCAGCTCCCTGTACTCGCTGTGCAACCGCTTCAGCCTTCCATCATCCTGTGCCTCAATAACAATGCACACTTCAGGAAGGTTATTGCTTTTCCTAAGCATGACCCATTCGAGGTCGTTGAGGAAGAACTTTATGCCGTCTCTTGTTAATGTTGCGTTTGGGTGCTGTTTCTTCGCGGCTGCGACCAATTTTTCAATGATTTTTTCTTTCTTTTCGTGAGTGCCGCAGGTTACGTACTCCTTAACCATTGGAGCAAATTTTACGTTGTCCGCCATCTGAGAGAGTTTCTCGCTGCTGTTGCTGAGAATCTCAGCCATTTTCAGCCCGCACAGGAAGCCGTCGCTGAAAGGGAAATGCTCGAACCACATGTGGCTGCTCATCTCTCCCCCATAAACAGCACCGCTGTCGTGCACTGCCTTCCCGATGAAACTGTGGCCAACATCGCTCCACACAAGCTTTCCGCCAAGGCTTTCCGCCAGCTGCTTCAGCTCGCTGTTGCAATCTACCGTGATTACTACGTTTCTTCGCTGCTGCGGCTGCCGCGGAAGAATTTTCTTGATGAAAATGGCGGAGCTTATGCTGCCGTTCAATTCCCTGCCTTTGTCGTCAACTATTACTGATCTGTCGCAGTCGCCGTCAAGGGCAACGCCGAAATCAGCGCCTTTTGCAGCGATGATGCTGCCAAGCTCTTTCAGGTTCTCGCCTTTCGGCTCAGGCCTTTGCTTGTTGAAGTCAGGCATTGGCACGGCATGGACTGGTATGACATTAAGCCCAAGCTCCTCATACAGTCTTGGGATGATTACAGCGCCAGAGGCGTACAGGCACTCGACAGCAACTGTGATTTTTTTCCCCGGATTCAATTTTAGTATGCTTCGCAGGAAGTCGCGGTAAGGGCTGTAGCCATCTGCCTTTTTGACACTGCCTTTTCCTCCAATGAACTGCTGTTGCTCATAAATCCTCTTCATTTCCTCGTACTGGTGCAGGAACGACAGGCCGTTTGGCTCGACAAACTTGAAGCCTGTGTATTCCGCGGGATTGTGGCTTGCCGTAATTATGGCGCCGAACTGCTTAAGGTGAAACGCATTGAAAAAAAGCATGGGGCTCGGGCACTCCCCAATGTCAGTCACGGTGCAGCCAGCTGAAACAAGCCCCCTGATGAACGCCGGGGCAATCTTTTTTGAAGAATACCTTATGTCCCTGCCAACAACAACCGGCTTTCCCTTTATTATTGTGCCGAAAGCCTTTCCTATGTTTTCAGCTGTTTCGTCATTCAGCTCTGTGTCAATCAGGCCGCGTATGTCGTAAGCGTGGAAAAAGCTTGTGTCCATTTTTATCACATTTTTTGCCAAATAGAAAAATCAATAATCAGATGATGTCTTTCCATTCCTTTATTGCCTTCTCGTAAAGCTCCAGCGTGCCGGTGTTGTACCACTGGCCTGAAAAAGGATAGCCGAAGAGTTTGCCTTCCTGAGCAAGCTTTGGAAAGACATCCTTCTCAAGCATGGAAAAGCCATCGCTTTTGATATAATCAAGCACTTCAGGCTCCATCATGTACAGGCCTGAGTTAATCAGGTTTGACGGTGCCTCGTCCTTTTTTGGCTTCTCAACGAATTCAAGTATCTTGCCTCCCTGCATCCTGGCAACGCCATACATGCTCGGGTTGTCTACGGTTGTTAAAGCAATTGTCAAGTCTCTGAAAGGAACGCCTTGGCAAGCCTCAAAGGCCCTGCCGTGCCCAGGGCCTTGGCCTCCTCAACATAGCTCACGTTAACCCCAAACCGCCTTCCATCGCCAATGGCGTGCTTTATCTTTTCTCCCTTGTAGCCGATGGACAGGACTATGTTCTTTATGCCGAATTTCTTGAAAAGGTCGAACTGGTGCTCCAACAGAGTTCTGTCGTGAACCAGGACAAGCGGCTTTGGAATCTCAAAGGTTATGGGCTGAAGCCTCGTGCCCACACCACCGGCAAGTATAACAGCTACCTTGGGCATATCTGCACTTCCGAGAGCCTGCATGAGAAGAAGCTCAACAGCGTGGCTCCTGTTCTTAATCCTGTGGCCGTCAACCTTGCGGTCAACCTCGGCCAGCACGCTGCCATCAAGCGTAAGCGTTACCCTTTCTTTCATTCCAGAACCCCTGCCACGTTTCGCACTGCAATGGGCAGTTCCGTATTTAAACATTTCGCTTATGTGAGAAGGTAAGACAACATATGAAGCTTCATCATAGAAGCCTGCCTTTAAGGTGTGTGACTGCGCAGTCAGTTACTTTTATCTCAACAAGCTTGCCGAGCAAATTATCTTCGCTCTCAACCAGGACAGGCTTATAGGCAAAATTCCTGCCAACATAAGTGCCGGGAAGCTTGCCCTTTTCATCAACAACAATTTTTCCCCTCCATCCTGCCCATTTCCGGTTGTTCTCAAGAGCGATTTTCCTTGCAAGGTTGTGGAGCTTCCTGCTCCTGCCCATTACAATGCTGTCCGGCAGCCTTTCCATGCCCGCAGCTGCCGTGCCTGGCCTCGGCCAGAACCTTGAGATGTTCACAACGTCAGGCCTTGTTTCTTCAACGACAGCGATGGTTTCGTTAAAATCCTCTCCTGTTTCTGCCGGGAAGCCGCAGATGATGTCAGTTGCTATAGTCACTTGTGGAAGCTGAGCCTTAAACTCTCCAACTATTTTCTTGAACGTCTCAACCCTGTAGCCTCTCTTCATCGCCGCCAAAACTTTGCTGCTGCCTGACTGTAGCGGCAGGTGGAGGAATTTGAAAACCTTGTCGTGCTTATAGGCATCAATCAGCGGCTGTAGCAAATGGCTGGCCAGTGTCGGGTTCATCATCCCAACCCTCACTGAGAACTCACCTTCAACTGTGCAGATGTTCTGCAGCAGCTGAGGCAAATTGGTCCTTCTGTCAAGTCCGTAAGTGCCAGTGTCCTGGCTTGTGAGCCATACCTCACTGCATCCGCTTTTCACAGCCTCCTCAACACTGTTGCGGATTGTGCCCATCGGGTAAGAGAAGGTGTTGCCCCTTGCAAATTTTGTTATGCAGAATGAGCATGCCCCGAGGCAGCCATCGTTAATCTGGATTATGCTTACGAGATTGTTTACGTTTATTTTTGGCAGTTCAGCTTTATTCAAGCTGCTGTTGCCGCCAACCGCAACCGGTTTTCTGCCTTCAACGACATCAACGATTTCATTTATTTTGCGAGTTCCGATAATAGCAGCAGCTGGTGCCAGTTTTCTGACGCTTTCAGTCTGGGCTTCTGCCATGCATCCCGCGACTATTAACTTTTTTTGGCCATTATTCTCCTCTAGCTGCCTTATTCTGGCCCTTATTTTCTCTTCAGTAGGGCCCTTGACTGTGCAGGTGTTGACAATGACAGCATCGGCATCTTCAGCTGCAGCCACCATTTGATGGCCGCTTTTATTCAGCAAGCCCGCCATTATCTCAGAATCATTCACGTTGGCAGAGCAGCCGTATGTCTCAATGAAGACTTTCATGCTGGCGCTGCAGGTGGTAATGGTTTTAAATAGTTTTGCCGCTCAGCGCTCAGCAACTGATTCACAAACTATTTATACATCCTTACAAGCATTCTATTTGAAAAAATGGCATCTTCTCGCGAAAAAGTGGAACTCTCAGGCTTCAAGGGCGTTGATGACTCTGCAATGGCCGTTGTCAACGACAGAATCAGCTACTATCTGAGCAGGTATTCCAAGATATGCTCTGGCTTTGAAAGGCTCGCTGTAAGGATGAAGAAGGTGCACGCCCAGAAGCACTCAGAAAAATACGAAATGCACGTTTCGGCTTTTGACAAGGGCAAAATCTTCACTTCAACAGTGACAGGCAAGGACATGATGTTCGCTCTGGAAACAGCGCTTAGCAAGGTTGAGAGCGAAATAAGCAAAACCATAACGCTGTGAGTTTTGTGAATACTTTTAAATAGGCTGCTGAATCCCGAATTCTTCCACGGCAAAATGGTACTTGAGAAGCTTGGAGAATCGCTGAAGGATGCTCTGCAGAAAGTTGCTAAGAGCATCTTTGTAGATGACACTCTGGTGAACGAGTTGGTCAAGGAACTGCAGAGGGCTCTTCTGCAGTCTGATGTGAACGTAAAGCTCGTGTTCGGCCTCAGCCAGCGAATCAAGGAGCGAGTCCTGAAAGAGGAGGTTCCTGGAGGCCTGACAAAGCGCGAATACCTTGTCAAAGTAGTTTACGAGGAGCTTGTAAAGTTCCTTGGCGGCGAGGAAAGCCAGATTGATACCTCTGCAAAGCCGACAACAATAATGCTTTCAGGCCTGTTTGGCTCCGGCAAGACAACGACAGCAGGAAAATTAGCCAGATACTTCTCAAAACGGGCCCTGAAAGTAGCCCTTGTGCAGCTTGACGTTTACAGGCCGGCAGCATTTGACCAGCTCCAGCAGCTTGGCAGGCAAATTACCGTGCCTGTTTTCGGCAACAAGTCCGAGAAAGATCCGCTGAAAATTTACGGCAGCTGCGAAAACGAGCTTAAGAAATTTGATGTTGCGATTGTTGACACTGCAGGAAGGGATGCACTTTCAACACAGCTCATAGATGAGCTTAAATCCGTTGCCGATGCCATTAAGCCGAAGGAGAACCTTCTCATCATCAGCGCTGACATCGGGCAGGCAGCAGAGAAGCAGGCAACAGCCTTCCACGAAGCGTGCAAAATCACCGGTGTCATCATTACCAAGCTTGAGGGCACTGCGAAGGGAGGGGGGGCACTCAGTGCATGTGCTGTTTCTGGCGCTCCTGTCAAGTTCATTGGTGTTGGTGAGAAGATTGACGACCTTGAACGGTTTAACCCTAAAGGGTTTGTCGGCCGCTTATTGGGAATGGGCGATATTGAAGCCCTGCTTGAAAAGGCAAAGGAAGCAATGACAGAAGAGGAAGCCAAGGACATTAGCGAGAAATTCCTCAAGGGGGAGTTTACTTTGCTTGACCTTTACGAGCAGATGCAGGCCATGAAGAAGATGGGTCCCATAGCAAAGGTCATGGAAATGATACCCGGCTTTGGCCAGCTCAAGCTGCCGAAGGACATGCTTGAAGTGCAGGAAGGGAAGCTGAAAAAGTGGAAATTCGCGATGGACAGCATGACGAAGAAAGAGCTTGAAGACCCTGAGCTTCTTACCGCAGACAGGATTGACCGCATAGCAAAAGGCGCAGGAATCAGCAGCGGTGAGATAAAAGAGCTTCTGAAGCAGTACAGGCAGAGCAAGAAAGTTGTAAAGATGTTCAAGGGAGCCAGCCCCAAGAAGATGCAGCAGATGCTCGGCAAGATGGGCGGGGTGAAGGGGCTGGAAGGATTCAAGGCTTGATGTGAGTTCTGTTTTTCTGCAACAGATTTATAAATCGTTTACAAATCTCGTAGGGTTGATAAGGGCGCGAGCACTTGCCTTGTCCACCTTCAAGCGAGGGTTGATAAGGGCCCTATTTTGGGGTATGGGGACTTCCTAAGTCCCCATTGCCGGGATCGCATAAACTTCTGAAAATTTTCCAAAATTTTCGTAATTAGCACTGGACACTGGACAAATGCCCGGCGAGAGTATATAAGCAACTTCTTCAAAAGGCTCGGAGGACCGCAGAGCTGCCAAATTATGCTTTTCCCTCCCTGCTGGCGAGGTCGGGCTTGCGCCCTAAAAGCAATTAGGCAGCTCCGCTCAGCGTCCTCCTCACCCGAGACCGAGATTTCTCAGCAAGGCGTGAGAAATCTCAACGCTTGATTGGGGTTTCAGAGGTAAAAAAATGAATATTGCAACAAGAAACAAATTAAACATTATTTCGCGTTGGAAAAAAATTCAAGAAAAAGAAAAACATTACATTGAACAGGTAGGCACTCAACACATACATCTAAAAGCTCGGATTCTGGGGTACTTAGCCGGAGATGGCAACATCTATATTGGAAAAACTATTCATAATCGTCATTACAGCATAAGATTCTTCCCGGATCACTCTTCATTGCTGGAACCATTTTGCGAGGCTTTTGTAAAGGTTTATAATAAAGCGCCTATAATTAAGCAACTAAAGAATAAGTATTGTGTAACTGTGGATTCAAAAACAGTTCTCTTTAATATTATTTCATCGGCGCGTTTTGGGGTGGTTAAATGGGAAGTTCCATTTGCCTTTCTTAGTAATGAACAATCAAAAATAGAATGGTTAAGAGCATTTTTTGACGCAGAAGGCTATGTTGGAAAAGACCATATAAAAATCCAAACGGTAAATAAAAAGGGAATGAACCAAGTTATGGAACTCTTGGAGCATTTTGGCATCCAAACTAATATGTATGAGTACAAACCCAAAAATAGCAGATGGCGCACAAATCATATACTAATCATCCACACGAAAGTTTCAAGAATTAGGTTTCTTGAAAAGATAGGTTTTAACCATAGTCAGAAAAAACAAAAGTTGGAGCAAACACTAAATTTTATAAAGGAATCATAGTCCAATACTTACGCCGGGCTAGGCCTTACAGATGCCGGGATCGCATAACCTGGTAGTGCGCAGATAAGAGAAACTTAGTGTAACCCTGGAAAGGCTGTTCCCGCAAGGGTATCTGGGTTCAAATCCCAGTCCCGGCGTTAAGCAACGACGGGCTGGGGCTCCAAGCCGCTATGGCGAGGTTGTCCCAGTCCCGGCGCTTTCTTTTTGTTGCAATTTATTAGTGATAAATAGTAGAAAGGTTTATAATTGATTGCTGAATAACAAAATTCATGGTAGAAGGCAACATAGAATACATTGACTCAATAGCAGCCGTTGTTCGCGGTGAGAAAGTGCAAGCAGTAAAGGCTGATGAAGATACCGGACTTGCGCAACTGCGAGTTCTTTCACTCACTGAAATGCTGGAGGCCATGTGGGCATTCATACCTCGGATAAATGAGTGGCGCAATGTCAACAAGGAAAGCGGTAACGGTATTGCCCCGGGCGGATTCAGAGGAACATATTCAGAAACAAATACTAAGATTCTCAGAAGTCTGGCAAAAGAGTACGGTGAGTTACACGTGTATCATAGTCATACACTTCCAGGCTTGTTAAAAGGTGGCGAGCCGTATCCAGCAAGCTTTGCGGGTGTAAAAAAGCTAATGCAGGTACACGCTGCTAGTGGAGTTCCCACAGATGGAGATATTATTGTAGCACATACAATACACCTGATGATTGACGAAGCCCCCATTACCAGTGGGGTCATACATCCGTATGGCGTCACAACGTACCAGCTTGATGACTCATTAAAACCGAGCAGGGCTGAACTAGAAGGTATAGCAAACGCTATTTATGGCAAAATTTCAAGACCGCTGTTTTTTGAAAGAAATGTAACGGATGTCCGTAAATATCGCGGATTAGATGAAGAAGGAAGATACGCATTCATTGGCGATGCAGTTGAGCGAGCTCTACGCGGCGTAGCGGATATGCTTACTACAGACTTTAAACGCATGCCTCGGATTGTATTGAAGTCATAAAGGCAAACTGAATCAAGAAGGTCGTTGCATTACTAAACTGTAAGAGAAAAATGAACTGAATGTTCAGGGCTCCGTCCCGGCGCTTTATTTTCCCGTGCTTAAACTTCTCAGAACCTGTGCCCTTCTCAAAGCTTCCGCTTTTTTCGCGTAATTAAGCTCAGCTGCTTTTTCATAAGCTTCTGCTGCTTCTTTATGCCTGTTTGATTTTTCCAGCGCAACGCCCAGGTTATAGAATGCTCTGCCGTTGCTGTTGTCAACCTTTACTACCTGCTGCAAAATCTTAACAGCCTTTTCAGGATGACCGCCCTGCTCGTAAATTGCCCCGAGATTTGTCAGGGCGTTAAAATCGTTCGGGTTCCTTTTCAGCCCCTCGACTATAACGTCCCTGGCTGCGTTAAGCATTCCCTTCCTTGAGTAGGCAACCCCCAGGCTAAAGTAAGGTGATGGGTAATGCTCGTTCAGCTCTACGGCTTTTTTGAACGTTTCAATAGCGCTGTCCAGTTCGCCCAGCTTGCTGAGGCAGACCCCAAGGCTTTGGTAAGCCTCAACGAATTTGCTGTCAAGCTCAATTGCTTTTTCAAAATACTCCTTCGCCTTTGCAAAGTTTTCAGCCTCTCTTTCCACTGTGCCCATCTCCATCCAAGAACGCGGGTTATTAGGGTCTGCTGCGATCTTTTTCAGACCAATCCTGCGGTAGTGCTCAGGCTTCGCCTTTAGGTAATCTGCTGATTTCTTTTCCTTGAAATGGTGGATAGGCACGTCAACAACTGCATACTTGCCGCCGCTTCTTTCAATAGATGGCTCAACAAGCTCATGAGCAATTCCCTCAAACTTTATTTCTGTCCTGTTCCTGAACAGACGGACTATTAGGCGGGGAACCCATCCTGTAAACCCTTCGCTCTCTTCGTATGTGTCATTTATCGTCCAAAGAAAATCCTCGCGGTAGGTGTTGTTGGTGTAGTTTCTTTGCACGAGACTGTAGCCATCGTATTCATTATCAGAAATCAGCCGCTTTATTTTGTCAAAGTCAGAAGCTGCTATTGCCTCGTCGGCATCCAACACAAGAATCCAGTCTCCTCTTGCATGCTTTATTCCTTCGTTTCTGGCTGCTGATGTGTCATCGTTCCATTCAAAAAAGTAAACCTCCGCACCCAGCTTTTTGGCAATTTCAACTGTATCGTCACTGCTGCCTGTGTCAATCACTATAACTTGGTCAACAAGCCCTTTGACAGAGCTGATGCATTTCTCAATCCAAGCAGATTCATTCTTCACAATCATGCACAGGGTAATAGTGAGGTTTTTATCCGCTACCATAACATATGCGGTTGCCCAAGCGATTAAATAGTTTTCCACTGGGCACTGGACACTTGTGCGGCAAAGCTTTTTTAATCCTATCCTCTTCCTGAAGCCTATGCCGCGAATAATAATGCACATGGACCTTGACGCCTTCTACGCTGCAGTTGAGCAGCGCGAGCATCCGGAATGGAAAGGGCTGCCTGTTGTTGTTGGCGCAGACCCCAAGGGAGGCAAAGGCCGTGGCGTTGTAATGACCTGCAGCTACGAAGGGCGAAAGTTCGGCATAAAGTCGGCAATGCCAATCTCAAAAGCGTACAGGCTTTGCCCAACCGCAATATACACGCCGCCAAACTTTCCCCTTTACACCGCAGCATCCGAAGCTGTGATGAACATTCTCCGCAGCTTCAGCGACAAGTTTGAGCAGGTCAGCATTGACGAAGCATTCATTGACGTAACAGCAAAGGTTAGCAGCGGCGATAAAAGCGAAATAGACAAATTCGCAGCTGCAATAAAAAACGAAATTGGTGAAAAGGAAAAGCTGAGCTGCAGCATCGGCGTTGCCTCAAACAAGCTCGTTGCGAAGGTTGCGTCAGACTTTAAAAAACCTGACGGCTTGACAATTGTCGAGCCCGGAAAGGAAAAGGATTTCCTGTCACCGCTGCCTGCGCGAAAGCTGATTGGCGTTGGCGAGAAAACAGAGGCAGTTCTGAAAGGGCTGGGCATCAGCACAATCGGCGAGCTGGCCGCTTTGCCGGAAGACTTCCTCCACAAAGAATTTGGCAAATACGGCCTTTACCTCCATGACGCAGCCAACGGCATTGACAACAGCGAAGTCGAAGAAAATTATGAGATAAAGTCCATAAACCGGAACTTCACCTTTGAAGAGGATACCAAGGACGACCAACTCATCTTCGCAGCCATTGACGAGATGCTGGAGGACGCACACAATGCTCTTGCAGCGAACAACTTTTGCTGCAGAACCGTTGGCGTAAGGGTAAGATTTGAGGACTTTGAAACGCACACCAAAGAAAAAACGCTGAGCGAGGCAACAGCAGACATCAACACAATTAGAAAAGTTGCAAAACAGCTGCTGCAGCCGTTCTTCTCTGACAAAAGAAAGATAAGGCAGGTTGGGATAAGGATGGCTCACCTGGAGCAGAAAAGCAGCAGCCAAAAGCTAGTCAGCGAATACTTCCATCAGTAAATTTTTTAAATGAGTGTCGGCAAAATCCTATTTATGAGGCTAAAATTGCTTTTCGTCACTGTTGCAATTGTTGCCTTATTAATATCAGGTTGCTCAGCTGAAAAAGAAAAAATGAACACCCGCGTCATTCTGGAAACAAGCAAAGGAACAATAGAAATAGAGCTTAACCAGCAGCAAGCACCAGTTACTGTTGCAAACTTTCTCGCATACGTTAATGAAGGGCATTATGACGGCACTGTTTTCCACCGCGTAATTCCTGGCTTCATGATACAGGGAGGCGGGTTTACTCCAGATGGCACCCAGAAGCCAACCAGAGAGCCCATCAAGCTTGAATCAAACAACGGCCTCAAGAATGAAATGGGGACAATCGCCATGGCAAGGACGTCAGTGCCCGACAGCGCAACGAGCCAGTTCTTCATAAACGTGGCAAACAACGACTTCCTGAACTACGCGCCGGGCAACGACGGCTACGCTGCGTTCGGAAAAGTGGTGAGCGGCATGGAAGCTGTAAACGCCATAGCCGCTGTAGAAACCGGCAACAGGGAAGGCAACTCTGACTGGCCTGTTGAGGATATCGTCATCACGAAGGCGTACGTGAAAAAATAGTATAAACCTTTAAAAAGCGTTCCGCAGTTGTTTCTCGATTGACCCTTTTCGGGAGAAGGAATCCGTTTTTGGATAAACCCTTTTTCTAAAAGGGTTTTGCCCCGTTCGTTCAGTCCGGTCAAGGACACGGCCCTTTCGCGTGACCTTTTACTCGCTTGCGAGCGAGCAAAAGCTCAACCAAAAACGTCACGAGGTAAGGCCGGGACCCGGGTTCAAATCCCGGACGGGGCACCTAATCCTTATACCGATTATAACCCTACAAAATGCAAAGTTTTAAATATTTGTAGGGTTACCTTCTTTATATGGTGTTTGTCAGCAAGAAGGGCATTAAGGGCAAGATGAGGTATTACCTAGAGAAGTCAGTGCGGCTTCCTGGCGGCGCTGTGAAGAAGTTCTCAGTTTATCTCAAGGATTATGAGCCTAAAAGCGGATTAAGAGGTCTTGATAGCTATGTTGCATTGCTTAATGCAAAAGCGCGTGCAACTGTGATAAACCATGTCGCAGAGTTCTACACGAAATCGAGCATTTTTAGCAACGGAGTCATTAAAGGGCTTGAAGAGGTAAAACTGGCTTACAACGGGCTCAGAAAGAAAATAAGCAAGAAACAGCTTCAGGATGTTATAGATAGATTTACTGTCAATTTCACGTATGAGTCAAACGCTATTGAGGGTAATTCATTAACTCTTAAAGATGTGGCAATTGTCCTGCATGAGAAAAAGGCTATAGAAGGAAAGGACCTCAGGGAAATTTATGAGGCTTTGAACACGCGGGAGGCAATGAAGCTCATATTCAACAACAAGCTTAAGATAAGTGAACATGACATAATTAAATTGCACAAAATCCTTGTACGGAACACAGATGTTGCTTTTGGCTACAAAAAGCTGCCGAATTTCCTCTTAGGGCGTGACACGCAGACTACTCCGCCTGAAAAGGTGGAAGAGGAGATGCGTGAGCTGATAACCTGGTATCATGAAAATGAAAGAATGCACCCGCTCGAAAGGGCATCAATTTTCCATGGCAGGTTCGAGACTATACACCCCTTTGAAGATGGAAATGGCAGGGTAGGCAGGCTGCTGATTAACATAATGCTGATGGACAACGGCTACCCGCCACTTATCATAAGAAAGACACACAGGATTGCTTATCTGGCCGGTTTAGAGGCGTTTGACCATGGTTACAGCGACAAGCTGAAGAGACTCCTTATTGACAAATACAAAACAACTTACAAAAAATTCTTTGAAGTATATGTCCAGTATTTGAATTTTGAGAAAAAACAAGGGTGGTAACGTGCTACACAGTCAGAAGGAAAAAATGGCAAACAAAATGAAGGAAGGCGCTCTTTATTGTGCAAAATGCGACTCTGAGATGAGACTGGCGCTGCTTCCAAGTTACGAGTACCTAGAAGGTCACCCTCTTAGCAATGTGCAGGCTTACAAATGCCCTAAATGCGGCAACGTGTTCTTCACTGAGGAACAAGCAGCACGCATGAAGCAAAGGACAAATGCGCTTATTGAAAGCACCTTCGGCTTCCACAGAAAAATAACCGTTACAGGCAGGAGTCTGGCAGTAACAATTCCACAGGAGCTGGCCAGCCATATGAACCTTAGCAAAGGCGTAACCGTAAAAATAATCCCATCAACAGGCTGGCTCACGATAAGGAAAGTAAAGGCATTATAATTCTACAAAATCGAAATGTTTGAATATTAGGGTTACCAGACTAACATTATTTCTTGGTAATCTTTATAAGCTAAACGTAACGTTCTTCCCTTTATGCCGGGAGTGGACGATCCGGTGCGTCCGTCCGCCTCGAATGACCCACGGAGACAACATGTCGACTGTGGCTCAACCAAAAAGTGAAAGCGGATTGCGAAAGCTATCGGGGTTCAAATCCCTGTCCCGGCGTTTTCTTCTTGGTTTAAAGTACGACCGGTTTTAGCGGCGGAATATATCAGCCATCTTGGCTAAAGCCGGGTTATAAAAAATAAATGTTATATTTACAAAAGAGTTAAATAATAAATCTCATTACAAGCTATAATGAACAAACAAACTCAATTTAATCGAATAAAAGAAAGCCAGTGCCCTCTGGACAACAGAGTTCTTGTCGCTGTTGATGAGTCATATTCCGATGCGCGGCCCGGCTTGACTTACATGGCGGTCGTTTGCTCGCTTCCAAGACCTGATTTAAATCCCGCTTTGTTGTCACACAGGCGTGATTCCCAACACCGCATTACACCCGATCTTGCGTGGAGAATTTTTGTTAATCCTGCCGCGTATGACTTGATTGTGGTTGGCATGGCTGTTAAGTCTGGTACAAAAAAGGGAGAACAGGTCAAGTTTTGGTCTCACGGTATTAGATACGGCATAGAACTTGTTGAAATGAAGTTGGAAGAGCTCAATGTTCCCGGTAGTATCGACCAGGTTTTTGTGGACGGTGAAAAGCCAAAATATTTCAGGGATGAGCAATGGAATGAGCAATTTGGATCATTACGGCTTGCTTTTACACCGAAAACCGGGGGGCGAAATGGATATAATCTTAACCTTGATTGCTGTGCTGCACGGTTGCTTGCCGTGGCTGATGGCCTTGCAGGACAAATTAGGTATAGCGTTGATGGTAGATGGCATCGGGATAAGGTTGTAGCAATAGTTGCGGCTCGCCATAGTCCCTTAGCACAGTATGCCCCTGCACTACCTGACTTTGAACTTAGAATTTAAGCAGCAGAATCCAAGCAGGACATCAGCCTTTTGAATGGCGGTCAGATTGGGTGCGACGTCGCACTGCTCGTCCGCCGTCCTGTCCCGGCGCTTATAATTCAGGCTATGCCTGCTAGCTCTTTTTGTTGCTGCCGCTGCTGTCTAACCGCCATTAGCTGCTCGTAAACTGCCAGGATTCTTGGCGCAACAACGTCCCAGCTGAAGTTTTCAACAACAATCCTCCTGCCATTTTGCCCCATTCTGAGGCGCATCTCCTCATTGAGAACGAGCCTTTCAAGTGCTGCGGCAGTTGCTTCTATGTCCCTTGGCTGCACGAGGATACCTGCCTCTGCCACGAAGAATTCAGAATTCATGACCTCTTCCCCGTACTTGCGGAATCCGAGCAGCACGTCCCGTGGCCCTGGAATGTTTGTGGTGACAACGGGCTTTCCTGAAGCCATCGCCTCTGGAACCACAAAGCCGAAGCTTTCGCCGTCAGTGGGCGTTGCCGCGAATATGTGTGCAGTTGCGTAGTACCTTTGCAGCTCGATTGTGGGAACTCCGCCAACCAGCACTATGTCCTTGTTGTCAACTGCGCCCAGCAGTTGCCTTGTCATCGCGTCAGGCTCTCCTGGCCCGACAACCAGCAGCCTGGTGTTTGAGTATTTTGGATTCAAGTGCATCTGGCTGAAAGCAGAAACGAGGTAGTAAAGGCCTTTTCTCCTTTCATTATTGCCGAGCCTGCCCACGAAAAGGATGTTTACCTTGCCGTCAAGATATTTCTCTATGCCTCCAACTTTTGGGCTGAACCTTTCAGTGTCAATGCCGTTAGGTATGACTGTGTAATTCCCAGGGAGGTAGTGGTTGGCCTTTGCCTTTGCCGCCTCTGAGACTGCAAGCCTCACGTCAACCTTTTGAATCAGCTTATCAATCCCAAAAAGCCTTGCAAGCATGCTATAGAACCAGGTAACAGGATTAGGCGAAGTGTTGGAGTGCGACGTTGTCACCAACACGGTTGATTCGGTGTTTACATACTTCGCCGCGAGGGGCCCGAGTATGGGCGCTTCAGGCGAATGGATGTGCACCACGTCAAAGTTGCCGTTTGACAGAAACTCATGCAGCCTGCCCTTGTTCCAGAAGGAAAAAGTGAACCTGGAAACGGTTCCTATGCCTATAGGCAGTGGGACAGTCCTGCCCATGTTGACAAAGTCTACGCCCTTATGGTCCACGTAACAGTTTTCCCTTGAAGCTGGGGCCAGGACTGTAACGCTATGCCCGAGCCTCCTGGCGTGATGTGCAAACTGAAGAACATGGTTCTGCACACCGCCGGGGTATGCTATGTCATACGGGCAAACAAGGGCTATTTTCATTCATCCACCGCTTAACCAGCAAAACAGCAACATTTTATAAATATTTACAGTTAAACAGCCGCGGCAGCCTGATTTTCCCTATGCAAACGGTCTTTATGACGCGATAAGAATAGTGTCGGGGGCGAGACTTTCAAGCCTCTTTGCAACAGCTTTTTGGTTGAGCTTTTTGCTTGCAAAAAGGTCATTTGAACTCGCGACAATGGCGTCTCTCCGCCTTGTTAGAGGTAAGGTCATCGCTGCCTTCGCAGCTCAGAGCTCAAAACGTATGAGCGCCACATTCTAACCAGGCTGAATTACCCCGACATGAGACAAGCGGCATCTTGAGCAGCTTTTAAAGGTTTTTAATAAAGAACTCGGGCTTTCACAGCGAACTTTTTATTGCAGCCGCAACCTTTTCCTTCTCAGCGTCATTGTTGTAGGGCTTCTGCGGCCATGTCTTCAGGCCATCGTCCTTGTAACGGGGAATTACGTGCAGGTGGGTATGCATGACAACCTGCCCTGATGCCGGCCTGTTGTTCATGCCAATGTTTATGCCGTCAGCCTTCGTTGCCTTCATTACAGCAGGCGCTATTTTCTTAGCCACAGCAATAACGTTCCGCAACTCAGAGTCTGGAGTGTCAAAGATGTCAACGTAATGCCTTTTCGGAACAACAAGGGTGTGGCCGGAATGTATCGGGAATATGTCAAGGAAAGCCAGGGTATTGCTGTCCTCGTAAACCTTGTACGCAGGCAGGCCTCCTTCAATTATCTTGCAGAATATGCAGTCGTCTGTTTGTTTAGCATTATTTGCTGCTGCCATTTTTCATCAGCTGCGACAGTTGCGGTTCTATAAAAATTTTTGTGTTATCAAAACCACGGCAGGTCTTTCACAAGCCTGACAAGCGTGCGGATGTTGTGGCCGTACATTGTTACCAGCACGCCAATAACTACGAGCGTGCCTCCGAAGAGCTCGTTAAGCGACGGGAGCGTCTGGAAGATAATCAGAGCGTATACGACGACAACGAACGGGTC
Organism: Candidatus Woesearchaeota archaeon; assembly: GCA_016180085.1. Lineage (GTDB taxonomy): Archaea > Nanobdellota > Nanobdellia > Woesearchaeales > UBA10216 > UBA10216. Next base: position 15,671 of record JACPBX010000029.1, read on the forward strand.
AAGCGTCCTGATTATTGCAACCTTTGAGACGTCCAGGAGCTCAAGCGCCTTGTAGAAGAAGACAAAGCCGAGAACAGCGTTAACTGCTACAGCAATGGTAAGGAAGGGCAGCTGGCTCAGCGGGAAAGGCTGGAGCTTTGAAAAGACAACAGCGTATATGAGCAGAAACAGCGCGGTGTAAAGCGTCCTTAAGCTAACAAGCGCCAAAGGGTTTATGCTCTTGACGTAAACCTTCGACAGCACCTGGTGCACGGCTATCGCGAAGGAGGCTGCAAGCGCCACCACCACTCCCATTGTCAGGTATTCGCCGTTGGCAAAGCTTATCGTGAAAGCGCCACCCAGCGCAATCACCATGCCAGCTACATCCTGCATGTGCAGCTTCTCCTTCAGGAAAAATATTCCCAAGAATATGATGAAGATTGTGCTGAACCTTACCAGGAATGCAGTCAGGGTTGGGCCTGCAATGCTTATCGCCTGGAACCAGAAAGCTGCGGCAACAGCGTTAGCCCCTCCAATGACCACGCCGTCTTTCCAGTGCTCCCTAAACGTCCTCAGGGTTTTCGAAGCGTTCCTTATCAGCAGCAGGGTAATTGAAGCTACAAACGCAATCCCGAACCACAGCGTGTTCAGGGTTTCAGGGTTGGTGTACTGGAGAAAGTGCTTTGCAAGGATGAAGCCTGTTGAAAGAAACAGCGATGAGAGAACAGCGTAAACTAGTCCGGCGTTTTTCATGACTGGTGCGCAAGACCGCCGCTATTTAACTGTTGCGGTGGCTGCGGCGGAAGTGCTCGGCGCTCCATGTATTGAATTATGTCCCTGGCAGGAAGGATGTCTCCTTCGGCCTGGTATTTTGCGATTTTCATTACTAGTTCTCTTGAAACAAATTCTGCTCTTGTACCTACCTCATTACCTTGCGAATGGTGGACAACACTATCCCAAGGCAGCTTTGTTCCAGAGTGGCTGAAGATGCTTAATTGGGAACCTTCTTTAAGCACCACGCTTACAGCAGTCATCACAGCGCGTAACTGCTGAACATTCCAAGCGACAACGTATAGCGCCTGAATTCCTTGTTTTGCTGCATAATCAACAAGCGATTCTGATTCAGAAAGGTTATTAACGTTAATAACGCCATTTTTCTTCATCGGAAGCAAAGGAACCGGCCTTATATTTCCACGGCCAACAACGGCCTCAAGTGCCGTGCTCCATCTCGTATACCCTTGGAAGCCAGTGCTGTCATCATCGCTTCCTATGAGTAAGTATGAATGTGCCAGCCTTTTTTGTTTAAGCTCTGCAGCTCCACCGAACACAGACGCCTGATTATCCTGCGTATTTGAATAGAGAAATGCAGAATCAAGGGGCGGATGTTTTTCAGTTTCATAAAGCAAAAGTTCCGCTAGCTCAGACAGTTTATGATCTAATCCAAGCTCTTTCACGCAATGATGTATTCTTTCAACTAAGTCACGATCCATAATGGCAGGGAATGCAGCTTTGTTTTTAAACTTTAAGAATAAAATGGTGGACCGGTCGGGACTTTCATAGCCGTTTTCCCCCAGGGCTCCACGTCGTCGCAAGACGACGGGACCAGTCGAGTTTTCCTCGACTTGGTTTTTGCGAAGCGCACTGAGCAAAAAGGGCTGATTTGAACCCGAAGCCTTAGCGGATGCTTAAGCAATTGCCGAAGCCTCACCGCGGCCAGCGGCGCGTTAGTCTGGAGGGCTTACACCTAAGTAGGCCCCTTACCAGGTTTAACTACCGGCCCGGTCCGACATTAAGGGGCAAAATGGTGGTTTAAATAGTTTGTTGCCTCAGATAAGAATCTGGTTCAGTCACAGGTGCCTTGCCCAGAAGTAAAACTCGTCCAGTTGCTGAAATGACTGTCCGATTTTAATGCCCGCTCCGGCTGCCAATGCCTCGGCAATGTAAAAGCTTCCCGCTGCCATGGAGTTCTCTCCATTGTGAAGGGCTACTTCAGCCGCCCTAAGCTCGCCGTAAACTAGTGCACGATGTTCGAAAAAGTTCGCCCTGTCTTCTAATCCAAATTCCCTTGCCATTCTTGCTTCCCAGGCGTTTGATTCTTTGAGGTTCCAGTAAGCTGAGAGCCGCAGCACGAATGTTTTCCTATAAGGAAAGCCGTCATCAATCTTTCCCAAAGACGATTTAACCATGCCGTCCAACATGCTTAGCGCTACTAAAGGTTGCCTGCCAGTAAGAGCAGACAGCACACTTCCAAAAGCCGAATCAGTCAGGTGTTCAAGAGGCATAGCTGCCTTCGAAGGAACAGGCAGGGATTTATAAATTTCATGCCTAAAGCAATGTGGTAAACTTTAAATACGCTCATCAGAAACCTTTCTATGATGGCGCTGCCGAAAGACATTGAAACCACGATAAGGAAGTACGCCCTGCAGAACGCTGCCCAGTTCGGGGGCAAGGCTGCATCCGGCGCTGTGATTGGCAAGATTCTGGCCGAGAACCCTTCCCTGAAGCCTGCGATAAAGGAAATAGCTGCTGCTGTCAGTGCTGTGCTTAAATCCGTCAACAGGCTTGATGTTGAAAAGCAGGTTGAAGAGCTTGGCAAGCTGGCTCCTGAGCTGCTTGAAAAGAAGAAAGCAGAGAAAAAGGATTTGCCTGAACTGAAGAATGCGATTATGGGAAAGGTAGTGACAAGGATTCCCCCTGAGCCTTCAAAGTACGCCCACATAGGGCATGCGCTGAGCTTTCTCATAAATTACATGTACGCAAAAAAGTACAATGGCAAGTGCTTTGTTGGAGGACATTAAGTACCTGGGGATACAGCCTGTTAAGGTTGTCAGCATCAGCAGCGACCTGCCCATGCTTTATGAGCAGGCTGAGAAGCTGATAAGGCAGGGTAATGCGTTTGTATGTTTTTGCAGTCAGGAGAAGATGAGGGAGCTTCGCCATGAGGGGTTTGGCTGCAGCTGCAGGAATGATGACACCAAACGCAACTTGGATGAATGGAAAAAAGTGCTTGGCAAAAATTACAAAGAAGGCGAGGCCGTGTTAAGGCTGAAAGGCGATATGAGCTCGCCCAACCATGTTATGCGCGACCCGGTGCTGTTCAGGGTGACTTACAAGGAACATTACTTGCAGGGCGCAAAGTACTGCGTCTGGCCCCTGTACGACTTTGCAAATTCGGTGGAAGATGGGACTATGGGCATTACACATGTTATGAGGAGCAGCGAGTTCGGCACAATGAGGATAGAGCTTCAGGACAGGATCAAAGACCTTCTCAAGCTGCCCAGGCAAACCATAATCCAGTACGGAAGGTTCAATGTCAGGGGAGCTGTGACCCAGGGAAGGGAGATAAGAAAGCTTATGGAAACCGGCGCCATTAAAAGCTGGGATGACCCGCAGCTTGTCACGATTAAAGCGCTCAGGAGGAGAGGGATACAGCCTGAGACGTTCTGGGAGCTTGCGATTGAGGTCGGGCTTTCTCCAACCGAGACAAACTTTGACTGGCAAATGATTTCAGCCTTCAACAGGAAGGTGCTTGACCCGAAATGCAGCCGCTATTTTTACGTCGAGAATCCGCAAAAGGCAACTGTGAAGGGCGCTCCTCAAAGGAAGGTGGAGCTTAAGCTGCATCCTGATGCTCCGGAAAGGGGCAGCAGGCAGTTTTTCGTCAGCGATGCTTTTTACCTGTCAAAGAAAGACCTTGACGCCATTTCAAAGCTGAAAGGCGCTTCACTCGTCAGGCTGATGGATTGCCTCAACTTCAAGAAGTCCGACAGCGGCTTTGTGTTTGACTCGGTTGAATACGAGCGCTACAGGATGAGCGGCAGCACCATCATACACTGGCTGCCTGCAGATGACAAAAGCCTTCTTAGCGTGAAAGTGCTGATGCCTGACGGAAGCACAAGCAAAGGCCTGGCAGAGTCAGCTACTGCTGGACTTAAAGCAGGAGAAATTGTGCAGTTCGCGAGGTTCGGCTTTTGCAGGCTTGAAAGCAAGAACGAGCATGCAAAGGAGCTTTCGTTCATTTACTGCCACAACTGAGTTTTTGGACGGTGATAAAAATGGGTCTTGTAGTAAAAACAAACATATCGGCTGCCGTAAAAGAGATAAGCAGGCAAAAAGGCTACTCAATCAACAATATTGCGGATGACTTTCTTCCTGCCATTAACGCGAAAGTCAAGAAAGTGGTTGAGGAAGCCATAGAGCGGGCAAGGGCAAACAACAGAAGAACACTAATGGGCAGGGACTTATAGTTACAGGCTCAGAGCGACGCCTTCATTCTTCTTATCCGCTCAATCAGGGCCGGAATCTTCGGATGCCTGGGATGCTCTTGCTGCAGTTTCAGGCATGAGGCTTCTAGGGAATTCAGCTCCCTTCTTACACTAAGCTTACGCCTGAGATTCCCGCCGCTTTCATGGTATGCGAGTAAGGCGTGCCTGAAATAGTGCGTTACGGGGCTTGAAAACATGGCAGTATTCACCTAAAGACGCTCATGGCTGCTGCAAAGGATTGCCATGCTGCCTCAGGTGCCTGGTTCTCGGGAATGGCGCGCCTGGGAATCCAGGAGGAGGCGTCCTTCTTACTTCTGATGAAAGCCTGGTGTGCTTTGCTATCTCCGGCAAATGCTCCCTGTGAAGGTCGAGAAGCGTAAGAAGCGAGTGCGCAACATCCTTGTTCTGCTGAAGAACTTTACCTGTTTGCTGGAGAATCTCCCTGTTTTGCTCAATGAGCTGCTTGTTGTAAATGGTAAGCTCGTCAAGCTTCATGAGCACCTGCTGTGTTGGTTCGGCCTTTATTTCGTCCTTTGCCTTTTCAAAAACATCAACTAAGGTCCTCACTACCATGATTAGCTCCTCAACGCTGTCTTTCAGCGCCTCTTTCTCAGAAGCAGGCCTTGAGCTTGAGGGCCCAACAATACGTTCAACACTCATAATAGCACCTTTTTGATTGACCTTTTCTGAAAAGGTCATACACTCTTTTCACTGAATTCACTAATTAAGCCGTTATTTGGCTGCTGTTGTTTTTAAACTTTTTTAATTTGCAACGGATCAGAAGAATTAAACGAATAAAACAAGCAGTTAGAATTTCCAGCCCCAAGGCGTAAGCGAAAAAGAGGTGTGCAAAACGCCTACGCCCAGGAGGCAGGAACGTTAAGTTGTGATATTTGTGAATGATATTGAACTCTATTCTTTACCTATTTTTGTAAACTTATGCGGTGAAATTAATTGCCCAATTAAATTTCCCCTATGCAGTTAGTAAGCACTTCTATTATTTAAACTTTGTTAATTATGAGTCCAAACCATTAAGAAAAAGTTAATAACAACGCTTGAAAATAGCCAAATAAAGCTATTAGTATACGCTATTGTATACTTGATGGCTGTTTAAACGAACTTAAACGTAGGTAAAGTTAGTTAAGCGAACTTAAGCGAGCTAGTAGTCGCCTCCCATTCCTTCAGGGCCGCCGGGAGGCATTGCAGGGCCTCTGGACTCTGATTTTCCAGAGGCAATCACGTCATCTATCCTCAAAATCATGCCTGCTACTTCGCTTGCGGAGCTTATGGCCTGGGTTTTGACCTTCAATGGCTCAAGCACGCCTTCTTTCCAGGAGTCCATGACCTTTCCTGTAAAGACGTCTATGCCTGCCCACTTCCTGCCCTTGTCATGCTGGCTTTTGAGCTCTGTAAGGATGTCTATCGGGTCAAGCCCTGAGTTCTCTGCCAGGGTCTTTGGTATGATTTCAACAGCATCTGCAAACGAGTTTACCGCTAATTGTTCCCTGCCTGATAGCGATCCCGCATACCTTCTGAGCTGCAGTGCGAGCTCTATTTCGGTTGCGCCTGCACCGGCAACCACTTTTCCGCTTGAGAGAGCAGAGGCAACATCCCCAATTGCGTCCTCAACTGCCCTTTTGACCTCGTCAACAACGTGCGCTGTCCCGCCCCTTATCAGGAGCGTAACCGCTTTGGCGTTCTT
>JACPBX010000030.1 GCA_016180085.1 Candidatus Woesearchaeota archaeon
GACAGCAGCATCCTTGACCTGCCTGAGGAGTGGCTTCCGGGCAACAAGACAGCTGCTGACATAGTTGATTTCAGGATGCAGCTGATAAGGGGAAAGCAGCCTGTCAACGTAAGGAATCCCAGCTCAAGCAGGGGAATTGTGACTAAGCTGCAGGAAATAGCATTGGCGAAAAGCCCGCTTGAGATGGAAGCTGAGTTCAAGAAGAAGCCTGTTGGAAGGTTTTTCCATGAGGAGGTGCAGCCGTTTGGCCCAAGCGCTGCCCTGAAAGAGTTCAGCGTCGGCAACAGCAGGTTTCATCCGCAGCTTGAGAAGGCGCATTATGACACTGATTTGAAGGCAAAGGAAGCTGTCATTCAGCTCTACGAAAAAGGCGTATTGTTCTCATCAATCCAGAAGGCATTCAGCACAGGCGCGTTTGGGCTGGAAAAGAACCGTAAGCTTGTGCCCACAAGATGGTCAATCACAGCGGTTGACAGCACTCTCTCGGAGCATCTCCTGAATGAGATAAGATACCACGAGCCAATAAGCGATTACAGGGTGTACGAAGCCAACAGCCTGAACAACCGCTTTATCGTCATGATGCTGCCAACCACATGGAGGTATGAGACAATAGAAGCCTTTTTCCCCAGCATTGTTGGGGAGAAGCTTGAGGTGTTCGGCGATTATGAAAGGTTTGAAAGGAAAAAGGAATATGCTGCGATTGGCGGCTGCTACTACTCAGCAAGGCTTGCTGTGGCAGAAAAGCTGAAGGGAGAGGAAAAGCAAGCAGGTGTCATAATTCTGAGGGAAGCTTATCCGGGCTACATCCCTCTCGGTGTCTGGAACGTGCGCGAGAACATGAGGATAGCAATGCAGCTTGGCTGCCGCAGCTTTTACACATTTAATGAAGCGCTTGCTTATGCCTCGCGGCGGCTCAGGATCTCTATGGGCACGTGGCTGCAGCACAGCACGCTGTTCAGGGAAGAGTTCGTGCAGAAGAGGCTGTCTGACTTCGCCAGGCTGCAGGTTGTGTGAGAAAGGTTTATAAGCATCAAAGGGAAAAAGTGCCTCTTAGGTGTGCCGGTTGGATAAAAGAGGCTGTGTACTGTTTTTGGCAGTAATGGCACTGTTTCTGCTTCTTGCCTCTATCGACGTTTCAGCTGCAACTTATGTTGCCAAGCTTCAGGCTTCTCTGGAAAAGTCGCTGTATGGCACAAACGAGGAGATGCACCTTAGCGGCTCTGTTTTGCTCAGCAACCTCTCAGCCAATGACACGAGTTTTTTGGCTGTTGCAAACTCAAACGCTTCCATAAATTTCACGCTGGAAAACGCTTCCGGCATACAGGCCCAGCACCTCCTTAACACGTCCGGTGACGGCAGCTTCAAGTCAAGAAGCGACAACTTCCCTGCAGGCATCCAGATCAATGCACCTGCTGCCGACGGCTATTACAATTTCTCTGTTGCTTATACCGACCCGAACACTGACGTTTGGAAGGTTGGCGGTGTTGTGCGCGTTTTTGGCACCTCAATTGACTACATCTCGATAAGCCCTGACTTCGCAAGGTATTACGCTGGTGACATTGTGCCTGTTAACTTGAGGGCCTTGAGGTATGTTGGCGATAAGAAAGTTGCCCTTGCCAATGTCAGCGTTAATGGCTCAATGCGCTACACAAACCGCACTGTAATTTCAACATTTTCCTGCACGACTAATTCTGGCGGTGTTTGCCTTGTGAAGGTAACTGCGCCTTCACAAACAGGCACATACATCCTTGAGGCGAACAATTTCCTGAGCACATCTTCTTTTGTTGTGGTGCCATTCGAGGCGTTCGTCTACGTCAAGGACTCCACAGGTGAAAGCTTTAAGGAGATTCTGAAGGCAAATGAGGTAGCGACTGTTGAGGCAAAGGTGCTGTTTAATGGCACTACCCCCACAGGCGATTTTGTTTTCAATGGCACCATAACAGACTCAAGCAGCAATGTGATTGCCAACATAACTTCAACAGAGCTTAACAGCAACAACTCCTATACGAACAGGTTCTCTTTCACTGTCTCAAATGCCTTTACAAATGGCGTTTATTATGTCTCGGTCACAGTTTACAAAACCGGAGGAAGCAGTGTTGCTGCTTCAACCTCTTTCCAAGTCAGGTCGTGGACTTTAACAGTCACAAAGGCAACCAAGGATTCCGGCTTTGAGTACGAGTACACTGCCTTTGCAAACAAGAACATCTCCTTTGAAGTGTTTCCAAAGGAATCAGAGAACGGAACCGTGATTACAGGGCTGAACAGCACCCAGTTTAACATAACGCTTACAGGCAAGACAGGCGATGTCATAGCCATCGGCAATTCAACGTGGAATTCCTCTTGCAGCAGCTCAGGATGCTACACCTTCGTCCTGGCTACGCCTGCGGCTGCCGGAAGGTACCTCCTGGCTGTTTCGCTTAATTACAGCAGCGACGCGCAGACTGTCCACAGGATTATCGGCGTGACCTCCACCTCACTTTCGGCTCTCCCAAGCAGCCAGGACGGGCTGCTGAAGGAGGTTTTCGGCACTACCGAGTTTGTTTATGTCAGCTTGAGTGCAAAGAACCAGACCTCTGCTGTGAACATTACTGATGTGTTTGTTGAGTCTGTAGTGTACGAGAACGGCACAAAGTTCAACTTTACGGAGGTTAACTCGTGGAGTGACATTAACTCAAGCAATTCTGCCCTTGAATGGGCCTGGAACGCCTCTGCGCAGCGCATTAAACTCGATGCTCCGAAGGCTGGAGGGGATTACTTAATCACTGTTTTTGCGAACAACAGGTCTGCAGCGGCAAGCACGAAGTTCGGCATTAACCCTTACTCTGCGTGCAGTACTGCAAAGAACACAGCAGGCAGCGTTGATTCCTCAAGCAGCTTCTACGTTTGGCAATACAAGACAACCGACACAGTCTATTTTGAGCTTAAGGTTTCCCAGGCACAGAATGGCTTGGGAAAGGCAGCTGCACCTAACGGGACTTTCAGCAGTTCCTACTACGGCATGGGCAGCGCCTGCCAGCTTGACACAACAAAGTCTCAGGCAATAACAAACGCCACGATTGAGGTCACAAGCGTTGTCAACCTCCAGAATGGCGCAACTGCCTCAATCAACACCACTGCCTCAACATGCTCTGCAGACGACAACTCAGGGACATACACCTGCACGGTAAAGCCTCTGACCAAGTGGGATGGCGGAAGGTATGCGGTTAAGATGCAGATTACAGGCTCTGACGGCGAAACCAGGGACAGGGCAGAGAGCATATTTGAAGCAAGGGCTTTCTACCTCTGGGCATACAGCAACTCGTGGACTAACAAGCCAGCCAGCAACATAACCTTCAACGTCCAACTGTATGAGGCAGGAACAAACTGGTGGAGCAACTATGGCAGCACTGGCGGCATCACTGGCGAGGTTGCCGTACAAAAGATTGAATACAACGGTAAGGACGGGGAATGGCTGTGGCCACCAATTGATATCAGCTACAACACAACAGGCCTTAACGCATCCAACGTCACAAATGGCAGAGGCACATTCACGCTTGAAACATCAAGGCTGCCAAAGGGAAGGTGGGAGCCAGGCTATTACTTCGCAACCATAAAGGGCACAAATACTGCCACTGGCGAGAGCGATTATGGCCAGGCATGGTTCGGCATAAAGCAGTGGGACGCTTACTCAACTCCTGTAGAGCAGTCAGGCAGCTCTTACGCATACAAGAACTCTTTTAGCACAAAAGAGAATGCAACACTCTACATCCGCATAACAAACGCGGGAGACTGGAGCGATAATGGGGGAACAAACCTGGCCGGAGGGGAGAAACTTGTTGTTGGCGTCAAGAAGCTGCAACACTATACCACGTGGCCTCCTACCGAGCTTAACACAAGCGCTTACACTGTGGGCAAGATTAACGTAAGCACCTCAAGCCCGTGGTACTACAGTGCCAACCCAAACACTCATTCCAAATACGTTATGAACATCAGCCCAACCAGCGGAAGGTGGAACAGCGGCTACTATAACGTCATCCTTGACGTGAACGGAACAGAGACTGGTTATGGCTGGTTCAACGTTATCTCTTTCAATGTAAACACCCAGCCAACAAATGCCAGCGGCACTTACACTTACACCACCAAGGGCAACGGTCCGGTTTACTTCAACATAACAACAACAAAGAACCAGAAGGCAAGCTACGGTAACTATGGCGCAGCTGACTACATTAACACCACATTCAAGGACCTTGTTTTGAGGACATGGCTGGAAAGCACGTGGCAGACTGTCGAGTACAACTATCCTGAGGACCTTAACGTCTCGCCATTGCAGGTTAACGGCACTGCCCTGCTTCAGGTCAACGTCACAGGCAACTGGCCTGCAGGCTATTACTGGGGTGAAATCACCATGCAGGATTCCGAAAACTCAACCGGGACAGGCTATATGTGGTTCAGCGTCAGGCCATTTAGGGTGGATACATCCACCAACCAGTACACCATTGATAGCGATGCCAATGTTAGCGTTAACCTGAACGTCAGGCAGCCCGACTGGTCTAACAATAACCTTATTTCCGGAAATTACACTGTGGCGCAGGTTTACGAAGACATATGGTCTGGTTCAGGAAGGACAAGGACTTTCTATACAAACTACTTCCCAGCCAACACAAGCTGGTTCAATGCAACGACGCTCCTTAACATATCGCCCTCAACGGTCTGGAGCAGCGCAAACAATGGCTACCATTACCTCACAGTCGTGGTTCGGGACAACGGCGACAACACCACCCAAAATGGCTGGGTTTCTTTCAGGGCTGTGCCGTTTTCAATTACTGTAGGCAGCGTGTTTGGAAACCAGTATGCGATTTCGCAATCAGGCAATGTCACTGTGCCAGTTACTGTAAGGAAGGCTATCACTAATGCTGCAACCCCGGCTAATCTGTCCAGGGTTTACGAGTGGACATACCCAACACAGACAGAGTACGGCTTTGCGGTAGGGAACTGCACCTCTGCTGCTAACGGGACAGCCTGCCAGGTGAATGGCACACAAAATGTTACTTTGGTCGTTCCAGGCAGCGGATGGTCGAGTGGCTGGCACTACCTGTATTTGGAATTCGTTTCACCAACCGGAGGGAGCAAGCTGCAGGCTGACAACAGCGCTTGGTTCAATGCTGTGCAGGCTTATGACGGCTATTTCAGCAATTGGGACGAGGGCGGCCAGTATAAGTACTATTTCGGGTTTGACGAAAACCTGACAATAAGGCTGTTTGCGCGAAACCTCAATTATATTCCTCAGAATGTTAACGTTACAAAGGTGGAAATGTCCGAAGACGGCGATAGCTGCTGGTCTGAAAGCTGCAAGACCTATTCCAATCACTCGTATGTTATCCTTAACGGCAGCGGAGGCAACGAGATAAGAGGGAATGGGACCATAAGGATAGTAAAGCCGAGCGGCAGCTGGAAGCGCGGCCAGCATTCCATAAAAGCGACGGTTCAGGGCTCTGCAGGAAGCGCTGTTATAAAGGGCGGCTATGTTTACGTGAAGGACACGGTGCTGCCCAATGTTACAATGGTCTCGCCGCAGGTTGGAGCTGTGGTAAACGCAACAACATTCCTGTTTAACGCGACAACGAACGAGAACTCAAGGTGCTCTGTGACTTTGGCAAATTACGACCATTTCTTGCTGATGTACTGCAGCGGAATAAATGGGAGCGCGGCCTGCAACAGCTCAAGGTTCAACGGAAGCACATTTTATTACAAGCAGGTGAATTATGCATCAGGCGAAGTCTTCACTGGAGGAAAGACGCACCACTACACCTTCAACGTTGCAGGGCTTGCTAACCAGGATTACGGGTTGCTGGCTGACTGTTACGACATAGACTGGAACGTGGCCTCTGGACGGTCAGCATTTACGCTTAACGTTTCACAGCCGCATGTTCCTGTAACTGTGAATCTCTCAAGCCCGGCAAATAACGCCGTTATTAATAACACAGGCAATGTAACGTTCCAATACAATATTACAGGACCTCCTGGCGTGAATGCAAGCTGCAGCGTTTACATAAACACGAGCAATATGTGGCAGGCAAATGCAACAAGCAGCGCCATAACGTTTAACAGTACCAACACCACAATAGCCAAAACCAATATCTCAGGCTTCAACAACGGCACATACGTCTGGAATACCTACTGCTACCAAACCACCAACACGACAAACGCTGCTTGGGCACCAGCGAACTTTACATTCACGGCAGCAATAAACTCCTCTGCTTCAAACGCTTCCAACACAACTTATGTCCCTGCCTCCGTAAACCTTACAAGTCCAGCAAATAATTCAGCAGTCAACACCAGCACGGTGACTTTCAATTACAACGCGAGCGGACCTTCAACAGGGATGACGTGCGCATTATGGAGCAACTCAACAGGAGCATGGAAAGTCAACGTCACAAACTCATCAGCAACCCAGGGGCAACAGACAGCCAGCCATACCAACTTCGTAAACGGCACATACGTCTGGAACGCAAGGTGCGAGGACAACTCTAACAGCAGCAACTACGCCTTTGGAGCTTTCAACTTTACACTCTCAGTAGTGAACCTCACAGGCTCAGCTTCCTCCTCTTCCAACGTAACGGTAAACCTCTCGAGCCCCGCCAATAGCTCAATAATAAACACTAACATGGTTCCTATCTTCAACGTAAGCGGACCGTCTCTGCTTAACTGCAGCGTGTGGGGCAACTTCACCGGCGCTTGGCTTTCAAACATAACAAATAATTCCATAAGTCCAGGAAGCATTAACGCCGGCACGTTGTTTTTGGGAACTGGATATTACATATGGAACACTCGCTGTGTTGACGCTACCAACAACTCAGCATACGCTTGGGCTCCATATAACTGGACATTCACGAGGTCATGAAAATGGTGAAAACGAAATATAAAACTCATAAGGCTTCAGTAATTTTAGCTGTGGTGATTATGGCCGCGTTGCTGCTAGCTCCGGAAGCACTGGCCGCTCTCCAAGTCACTTCATTTTCATGCAATGGTGAAACAGGCACAATCACAGTGCCGAACAACCTTGCATTCACATGCACTGCCACCATCAACAACCCCGACGATTCGACTTCTTCGCTAAGCTCTGCAAAGCTCTATATTGACGGCAGCTGGGCGACACAGTCTTACAGCGGCTCAGGGTTCAGCACATCGCTCACTACCGGCGCTTCCACCACAGCCGTATTTACAGACGTAACAGCAACGACCCCGGGCAGCCACAAGTTTTCGTATATCCTGCTTGATGGCGTATCAGATACATTCGTTGCAGATAGTGTCGTTAATGTCATGGACATAAGGCTGTCAAGGGTGAGGGCAAACGCCTCTTCTGCCGCGCAGAATGCGCCATTCAATGTTATTGCCGAAGTTTCAACAGGGGGGGCAATGTCGGTTACAGCCACAATAGACGTTTCGGACTGCACACTGGCAACCGGCGAGGAGGCATCAAAGATTGTCGGCTCACTTACCGAGGGCGCCCAGACAGGCGTTTCGTGGAAGCTTATCATGGGAGCCAATGACTGCTCCTACACGGTAAGCGTGACAGGCACCGGCTCAGGCAGGGTTACTGATGACGTGGCAGGGTCGGTTACCTCAACCGGGGGAGGCAGCGGAAACAGCCCATCACCTAGCGGAGGAACAGGCGGTGGTGGAGGAGGGGGAGGTGGTGGAGGAGGAGGCGCAGCGCTTGTTGACGAATCAGTTATTGTTGCTTCCATCCCTGCAGCCAGCATTGGGACCTTTGCATTCGGCAAGTTCGCAGACTTTGCAGTTTATGAGGTTGCTTTCAGGGCGAATGTCAACCTGGAGAATGCGAAACTGACTGCCAAGGAGGCAAGGCTTTCGGAAAGCGCGCCAAAGCCGTTTGGAGAAGGCACAGAGGCAGTCTTCAAATACTTCTCTGTAACAAGGGAAAAAGTCAAGAATGAGGAAATATCCGAAGCCAAGATAAGGTTTAAGGTGCCAAACAGCTGGTTTGCTAAAGAATCAATTGTTCCGGCGAGTGTTAAACTGAAAAAGCTTGTCAGCAATGCCTGGGTTTCCAATCCCACAATGCTGCTCAGTGATTCAGGCGGCTTCACCAGCTATGAAGCCACTGTTGAGGGTCTGTCAACCTTTGCCATAGTGGGGGAGAAAAGGGAGGGAGCTGCTGCTAAGGTAGCTGAAGAGGAAGAAGAAGAGAAAGCTGCAGCTGAAAGGGAAGCTGCAGAGAGGGCTGCTGCTGAGGCTGCCAGAAAGGCAGAAGAGGAAAGGCTCGCCCTGGCAAGGCAGCAGGAAGCTGAGAAAAAGCCCAAGGAACTGTTTGGAGGCTTCAGTTTTGCCTCAAAGGTGGTATGGACTCTTGTCGCTATAGTTGCCGCAATTTTAGTCATCATCGAAATTATGCACTTCATGCACAGGAAGATTCCTCCAAACATGCGGCTGAAGCTGCCCGGTATCCCGCCTCCTCCAACCAATCCACGGTAATCACGGTAAAAATAGAAGAATCGAAGGGAGAGGAAAATAAAGAAGAACAAGAAAAAGGAAAAAGGGCAGCGTATTACTCCGCCTTTTCCTTTGCCACGTCAACAATATCGTTTGGCGTCAGAAGGGCGACTCCCGCTTCCTTGCCTATGATTTCAACCTGCACTATCTTGCCCGGGTTGTCAAGGTCGACGTTTTTCCTCTCAACGACGTCAGTCAGCTTTATGATGAGTTGGACCCCTTCAAGCTTGTCCCAGTGCCTCTTGTTCAGGCCCATCTTCCATTTCTCACTCTGCCCTATGCCCTGTGATGCAGCTCTTATGACATTCTGCATAGCCGCCACGTCAGAAGCGCACCACCGGTCTATCGGCGTGTAATGGTGCGTTACAGAGAAGAGGTTGGGGTTGCTCCTGCACAGGTTTCTTATCTTTGCAGTTGCCTTTTTTGCGTCAGAAACAGCAACCTTGAACAGTCCTTCCACCTCTGTCTGGCCTATTTGGGGTTTTTCGCCAGCCTGCTTCAGAACTTCGCGAAGCTCAAGCTCGGCTGTTCCCCTGTGGTTTGGGTCAAACGTTACAATCATATTTGCTGTGCCCCTAAGCGGTGTTGAGCCAAGCGGCGCTTGTTTGGCTGCTTTTGCAGCCCTGGCTGGCTTCCTTTTTGCAGCTTTAGCATGTCTGGCTGCCTTTGGCCTCGCCTTGGCCTTCTTAGAAACACTTCGCTTAACAGCCTTTCTAGCCGCCCTAGCCTTTGTTGCCGGCTTTCTGGCAGCTGCCTTTTTCCTTCCCTTTGCAGACTTAGGCCTGGACTTGCCAGACCTGCCTTTCCTTGCCTTTTTAGCCATGAACATTCACCCCCTCTTATATGTGCTCCCCACGCTATCCCATTATATTAACTTTTCGCTTTTCTCGACATAAGCTGAAAAAATTTATATAGCAATTGAGCCTCCCAAAAAGGCAGCCATGAAAACTGTAAGGGTTGGCATTCTGGGTTTTGGGCCTGTAGGCAGGACAGCTGCGAGGCTTCTTAATGGCGCTGAAGGCTATGAAGTAACTGTTGTTACAGAAGCTGATGAGCTGTCAGGAACTCCTGTCTCGGACAGGTGGAACTTGAGGGAAGGCGCCTGGGCAAAACTCTACAGCAGGCCTGCCGCGCCTTGCCCTGAGAACGTGGCCGGCCTAAAGTTTTCCAGAACAAGCCTGGAATCCCTTAAGGGGAATGTGGATGCTGTTGTTTCAGCGCTGCCGGATGCAGTTGCTGCAAAGGTAGAGTTTCCCCTAGCCATGCAAGGCATAGCCGTTTCTTCGCATTCTGAATATAACAGGTGGAATCCGCAGGCGAGGCTGGTGAACCCGGCAGTGAATTTTCATGACATAGAGAAAGCAGCTTTACCTTCTGCCTTGCCTTTTGTGGTAACGCCGAATTGCACAATCCCTCTTTTCGTGCCAATTCTGGCATACCTGATAAACCGGGATTTTAGTGTCGGGAGCGTAACGGTTACCACTCACCAGGCCAGGTCTGGAAAAGGTGATGCTGCCCTAGATCCGGGTTATCTTGCCAGCACAGCGCACGCTGTATTCAACGACTGGAAACTGTCCTTCTCGGGTTTGAGCGGAGAGGAGTGGGCCACGACGGCTGAGCCGTGGAGAATGCTGGGGCAGGTTGCCAGTATGGTGGAAGCTCAATCGGCTTACAGAAGGATAGCTGGAGGGTTCTCTGGCCGCTGCACGCCAATATTCGCGCACACACACCGAAGCCAGGCTGAGGTTGGGCACGCTGCTGTGGTCACCACGGAGTTTAACGGCCTTGGCAGGAGTATTTATGCCAGGGAAATAGAGGACATAATTCTCTCTCACAGAATGCCAGCTGCCGCTTCTTCGCTGCAATTCGGAACAGACAGGTACTTTAGGCAGGGTGCCTGGGGTTTGGATACCAGGCAGCTCAATAGCGATAATGAACGGAGCGTGCTCGTAGGGGATTTCAGGCAGGAGGGGCAGAGGCGGATATCCGTCCGGACGGCTGTCAATAACCTTGTGGCTGGCGCAGCCGGCAATGCGTTGTGGTGCCTGGAAGCGTTGATGGCAATCAGGTCAGAAGCAACCAGGCGGACTATGTCTTATGAAGCTCATCCAGGAACCGCCTGAGGGTCTTTGTTACATTCTCCGGCTGCGTCCTTAACACATCAACTACTTTAGCAAGAACATCACCATCATACCTTGCGGTTGAATTAAGCTGCGGATCTACCTGCTTGCCTTTCTTCACAGCAGCCTTCCACTTCCCAAACAGCTCCTCAACCCTTCCGGGCACCTGGCTGGGTTCGCAGTTTAGCAGCTTGGCAGCCTCGGCAACGATGTTTTCCTTCGCAGCAGCTGCTGATGACTCCGCCTTTCCAGCAACGTATTCAAGCCTTACAATTCCGTCCTGTATCTTGCTGCTGCGGAAAATCTTCACCCTGCCAACCTCTGCAGTGTGGTTGAGGTGCGTTCCCCCGCATGCCTCAACATCCAGGCCCTCCACGTCAACAATCCTGAGCAGCTTTCCAGGCACCACTCCTCCCTGGTAGATTGAGAAACCGTATTTTTGTTCAGCCTCTGTCCTCGGCACAAACGATTTGTGAACTGGCACGTCAGCAGCAATAATTTTGTTTGCCTCTTCCTCAATCTGATGCAGTTGTTGCTCGCTTAGCTGCTCATAATGGGTAATGTCTATTCTGGCTTTGTCAACGAACTTGGCTGCTCCAGCCTGCCAGACGTGGTTGCCAAGCAGCTTTCTGCATATGCCGTTTAAAATGTGAGTTGTAGTGTGGTGCTGTGCGAGCTGCTGCCTTCTTTCCCAATTGATTTGGCAATCGACTTTTTGTCCTGCTTTTAATCCGCGGTTATTGTCCCTGAGGACATGCACTACAACATTGCCCTGCTTGAAAACATCAGCTACTTCGCATCCGCCCATCTTTCCGGTGTCGTGCTCCTGCCCTCCTGATGTTGGGTAGAAGTATGTCTGGTCAAGCACAACGTATTTGTCATCAATGATTTTCTGAATAGTTGCGGTAAAATCAACAACGGTATAATCAGCGTAGTAAAGCACTTTAGTTGCCGGGACATCAGCCAAATCGAGCTTCACGTCCCTTTTTGTGGCAGTGGTTGCATCGGCGGGCTTTTCATTCCCGTGCCTCTCTGCAACCAGGGCATAGAAATTGTCAGGTACAGCAACAGCCTTCCCAAGCTTTTTAGCCTCTTCTCTAATCAGGTCAGGGCTTATCCCGTTGCTGTCGTAAAGCTGTATTAGTTTCTCTTCCCCGATTTCTCCGCCCTTGCTGAGTAAATGCTGCACCAGCTGGGCGCTCCTCTTCTTTGTCTCGGCAAATTTCCTTTTTTCAACATCCAAGATTTCTGCAACTTCATTCAAGTTATCGCCGAGTTCCGGGAACTGCGGCTTCAGGTAAGCAGCGTGAAGCTCGAACAGCTTCGCCATATCAATCTGCCAGCCGTAGCTGTCAATGAACGACAATGCTCTCCTTAGAATGACCCTTAGGTTGTAGCCGCCTGCAACGTTGCTCGGCAGCACTCCATCGCTTAAAGCAACAAGCAGGCTCCTGGAATGTTCAGCAACAGAGTAAAGCGCTGACAGCGGCAATATTGTTTTTTTTAGTTCAGCAGCAGTGATGCTGATTTTCTCTGCTACTGTTTGCCATGCCTTGTCTATGTTTTCCACTTCGTCAATGTTCAAGTATGAGCTATACGGCAAAAAGCGCTGCAGCAGCTGGGACTCAACCTTTACTCCAGTGATTTCCTGCAGTTTTTTGACAACAGTAGGGAAAGTTGTTTCGTAGCTTGTTGGGGCTGCTCCGGTGAACCATGCGTTCCTTTCCTGGCCCATGCCCATGTCAAGGACTTTAAGCTTTAGCTCCTTGTTACCTTCAGGCGTTACCTCATACATCATGTAAACCTGGTTTCCCAACTCCAGGCCCCGGCTGAAATACTCCATGCACGGCCCGAAGTTCCCACCCCCTGCCCATGCGTCTTCATGATAAGTTATTTCCTTATTGGGCAGCCCGAGCCCATCTCGCAGCCACGAATGAATGTCCCTGAAGTAGTCAGACTGCCTCCACTTTTCTGGAGGCATGAAGGCATGCTGGCCTATCATCACAAACCCGGTATAGTGGGCTCCGGTAATGCCAACATTGTCTATGTCATTAAACCGCAAACAGAACTGCGGCACAACAAGCGGGTTTGCCGGAGGCTCTACCTCTCCTGAAACAACGTAGGGCTGGAAGTCGTAGATGCTTGCCTGCACGAAGTCAGTGTCATCCCTCCATCGGGCAGCAACAGGATATCTTCGTATTGGCGTGTAGCCGAGCTTTTTGAAATGGCTGGCAAATTCCTGCCAAGCCTCGACATAACCAAGCTTCTTCTTGGCAGGCGAGCTGCCTATGAACTTGAACCCCCCACTGCATGCCGGGTCTCCGCACACCTTTGAATCGGGAAGAACACTCCAGTAGAACCTGCTGCAGCTGCCGCACTGTTTTCTGGCAAAGCCCTCTTCCTTCAGGACAGAGGTGGCGTAGTATTTGTCCGGCTCCAGAGACGCCTTTTTCCTGAATTCGAGCTTGATTTCCTTGTCTGATGGCATTGCGAAGAAGTGCACTTGCCGTTCTTTTAAATCTTGTGCATAGGTAAAAAATATAAATAGGGCTGACAGAGCATTGATCGTTATGGATTATGTTGAACTGAAAAAGCAGGTGGTAGATGCTGGGCTGCTGGAGCGGCAATACAGCTACTACGCCATAAAGGCAGCAGTAACGCTTGGACTGCTAGCTGTGAGCATATTAATTCTGCTTAACATTGACAACCTTGCAGTGCAGTTGCTGAATGCTGTGCTGGCGGCTTTTGTCTTTGTTCAGTGCGGCATGCTTATGCACGACGCAGGCCACAGGCAGATTTTTAATGCTGACTGGAAAAATACGCTTGCAGGCCTGATTGCCGGCAATCTTGCTACTGGCACGAGTGTTTGGTCTTGGATGAGCGGTCACAACAAACATCACGGCTCCCCAAATGACTTAGATGAAGATCCTGATGTCAATATTCCTTTTCTTGCATATTCTGAGGGGCAGGCTCTTAAGAAGAAGGGAATGGCTGCTTTTATTACGAAGTATCAGGCGTTCTTCTGGCTTCCTCTCATGGCCATAGCCGCGTTCAGCATCAGGACCAACCACACTGTAAACCTCGCTAAAGCGTTCATTAAGAATGCCAAGAGCAAAAGTGGATTGTACTACGCTCTTGAGATTTTTCTTATTGCCGTGAGCATGACCGCATATTTTGGCTTAATCTTTTTCTCCCTCGCATGGTGGCAGGCTCTTACTTTTTTCATAATCAATTATGCGCTTACTGGACTCTATATTGGCACTGTCTTTGCAACCAACCACAAAGGCATGCCCCTTTTGACAGAGAAGACGCGTCAAGATTTCCTCCGTATACAAGTGCTCACAGCCAGGAATGTGAAGGGAAGCCCTCTAATTGACCTTTGGACTGGCGGGCTTAACTACCAGATTGAGCACCACCTCTTCCCGACCATGCCAAGGAACAACCTGAGCAAGGCTCGTGCTTTGGTCAAGCTCTTCTGCAATGAACGCGGCATAGAATATTATGAAACAGGATTCTTCAGGTCATACAAGGAAATACTGCAGAACTTCCACAGAACAAGTGCTGTGCTGCGCAAGCCAAGAGCCAATGGCGGCAATGCTGTAAGCGCAGCATAGCCGGCTTATGCTTGCAATAGACTGGTGCACTAAATCATCTTCAAATCTTTCGATATCAGTTCATTTGAAAAATGGTGTAAGCCTTCAATTCTGAGTATACAGGAAAGTTTTTCTGCAGGATTTCAAGCTCTCCTGTTTCCTGCAGCGTTTTGGTCCTTATCTTGCAGTCCTTGCAGAAGATGACGTAGCTCGTGTTAGTCTCGCGCCGTAAGTACGCAAGGTACTCATCTTCTTCCCACTCGTGCTGGTAAAACTGCCCTTCAAAGTATGGCGACAGTGAAGTAACCATGCCTTTAATCGGGAAGGAGTATATCCAGTTCCTGCAGTCATCAACTATACGGATGTTACCAGGCAGGCTTGGAATCTCACCATAGGTTTCCCTGTAGTAGCATGCCATTCCTTCCTTCCACCCCATCTCGAACGGCACAAAGAAAACCGGATAGATGAACAGCATCCCAGCTATTGTAATGTAGTAGGCGTTCCTCAGGTTCACGAATCTTGCAGTAAACTTTGGCACAAACTCAGCAACAAAAGGAAAAAACAGCACTACGGACCTTATGAGCAGGTCAAGAAGGTTGTCAAACTCAAACGTGACAGCGCCTGCAAAGAAAACGTATTTGGTGACAAGCAGCTGGACCAGCAGGACAATAATGCTTCCAAGAAAAAGCAGCGGCCTGCCAAGGAATATTGTTGCAAGGTTGGTCACGGCAACATACGGGTGGTTAAGCCCGGCAATCATAATCGACAGGTCCCCAAAAATGCCTTTGCTGTTGCTTTTAATGAAATAAATCCCAAGGTAAAACAGGAACATCGAGAAGAGGTATGTGTAGGAGTCCGGCAGCAGAATCTTGATGAAAATAAGCCCGAACCAGAAAAACAGGACGTTTTTGTTTCTGAAAATCTTAAGGGAAAGCAGCACTATTCCAAGAAACATCAGGACTTCAAGGGCTTTGATTGCTGATTTTTGAAAAACAAACCACCCCAGGCCGGCAACGGCATAGGAGAATGCGCCAACCCCGTAAAGCGGCTGGTGGCCGCTAAGCATCGAGAAGTCCTCCTGCAGGACAACCTTGTTTTGCATCATGTGATTAAAAAGCCAAGCTTCGTGGATATGCGTGTATATGTCAGAGCCCGGAAGGGCAAGGACAGCAATGACGATTGCTGACAGGAGAAGCAGCTGCGGCAGAGTAAGCAGGATCTGCTGGCTTTTCATGGCAAAAAGCCGCGCAGCTTGTTATTTAAACGTTTGCTTGGCTTCCAAAGAAGTTGGAAAGATATTTATATGCTGCTTATTAGCCTGACACAAAAAAGATGGTGCTTTATGGTTGACTTTTCAGGTTTCCTGCCGGCAGTTGGAGGCGCGTTTGTTGACTGGATTAGGATATTCGCAGCGCCTTTTGAGAACCCTGACATGCTCTGGATTATTATTCCGATATGGGCTTCCTGGTTTTTCGCTGAATTCTTCCAAGAGAAAAAGGGCACAAGCTTTGGGAATGCAATAAGCAACGGCGTTGTTATGCTGTTTGTTGGCGTTGACTGGGTGAGGTACATAATCCGCCAGGTCGGCTTAGGAACCGCATCCTTAGACGTAGCGTCGCTTATCAAGCTGTCAATAGCTGCGTTCATAATAATTTTTGGGCTGTCAATAATCTTCCTTGGAGTGAAGGCTAAGCCGGTTGTGAGGGCGATAGGCAGAGTGAGGGAGGTCACTTACCTCATGCTTATGTTCACGCCAGTCATTTACGGTGTTGTCGATTTCAGTTTTAGGACCCTTCTCGTCATCCTCGCCTTCCTGCCGCTTTTTTACATAGCAATCGAGCTGCTTGACAGGATGCTTCCCACCCCCAGGACATTTGAGGCTGAGGAAGAGGAGAAGGATTTAAGCAAAGACCTGGGCCTTGGCTCCATGGGGGGCATAGGTGGTGATTTCGGCCAGGACGTTTTCGGCTCAGGCCAGCTGGGCCAGCAGCGTGGGCAACAGCAGCCAGTATGGCCTCGGCAGCAACAGCCGTTTTATCCCAGCCATCCAAGCCAGCCTTTCGCGAGGCAGCCCCAGCAGCAGAAAGGGAAGAGATTATTTTAGCCCTACTTCAGCCTCAGCGATTGCTTAAACTTTTTGAAGTTTTCACTGTCCTGTATCTTCTGCTGAAGCTCCTTATCAACAATGCCAGGCTCAGTCATTGTCTTTGCATCCAGGATTTTCCTCAAATCCTTTTCTTCGAGTATTTTGCCTTCCAGAATCACTTGAGGCAGCGGCTTGTTGTCGCGGAGCGCTATCTTGACAACCTCAGCTGCAACCTCATACCCTATGTAAGGGTTCAGTGCAGTGACCAGGCTTAAGCCCTTTTCCAAAAGCTGCTGCGACCTCCCGGCGTCAACAGACAGTCCCCTTACGCAGAACTCATCCAGCATTCCAAGCGTATTGGCCATGAGCCTTATCGACCACAACAAGTCAAAGGCAATCAGGGGAGTCATTACGTTGAGTTCCATCTGCCCGGACTTTGCAGCTTCGGCAACAGCATAATCATTCCCCAGCACCTGGTAGCAGACCATTATTGCACACTCGGGCACAGAAGGGTTGACCTTGCCCGGCATTATGGAAGAGCCAGGCTCAACCTCCGGAAGCATAATCGCTGCTTGAACCGGGGATGCGTATTTATTCCTGTGCCCACTGCAGTACCCCCGATTCCGAGCTGCAGCAGTGAATCCTCAGCGGCCTTTATTCTTCTCGCACAATCGTCAAGGGCCTTTGCGTAGCTGTTGAACACCTGCCCAAACCTTATAGGGACAGCATCCTCAAGGTGCGTTCTTCCGGTCTTTACAATATCGTTGTATTGTTCTGCTTTTTTCCTGAATGCGGCAGCCAGCTTTCCGATTTCCGACAGCAGCGGCTGCAGCGAGAACAAAGTGGAAATCCTTATTGCCGTTGGGATTACGTCATTGGAAGACTGGGCCATGTTGACGTGGTTGTTCGGGTGAACAACAGAGTAGTCGCCCTTCCTGCCGCCCAGCTTTTCTATCGCTATGTTGGCTATTACCTCGTTGCAGTTCATGTTAAATGGGGTTCCTGCCCCTGCCTGGAACACGTCAAGCGGGAATTGCCCATCCCATTTCGCTTCCGCAACTTCTCCGGCAGCGGCAACAATGGCTTCGCCCACCCTTTTATCCAGAAGCCCCAATTCTGTGTTTACGGCGGCAGCCGCTTTCTTAATCAGGGCCAAAGCCTTTATGAAACTCCTTTCAGCCTTAATGCCAGAAATCCGGAAATTCCTCCTTGCCCGTTCAGTGAATATGCCGTAATAGGCATCAGCCGGCACATCCATACTGCCAAGGCTGTCCCGCTCGTTGCGAGTTTCCATGAAGACGGGGGTAGAATCAGCTTATTTAATTGTTGCTGTTATTGTCATGGCAGCTTCCGCTAAACAACTCCAGCCAGCATCGATGCCCCGTAAGCCACGCTTATGACTCCGGTAATTACAGTAACTGCTTTATAGACTGCGTCGCTTTTTGCTTTAAGCACAGGGTAGGAAAAGATGAGCGCAAAGGCAACCATGCCCAAAACAACTCCGAGGCTGAACACTGCGACTCCAAAAAGAATACCGGCCAGGGTTGCCAGGCCAAGCGACGCTGTGAGCAGTATCAGGAGCTCGTCATTGCTGGCAAGGCCGTGGATTATGCCTATGCCGAACATGTGCCTGTGGATATGCCCAAGATGGTCCGGCTGGTCGTGGGAGTGGGCATGAACATGCTGCTTGCTGTCGTGCTTATGCGGATGGCTGTGAACGCCATGCGGCTTAAGCAGGTCCTTCAGGCTGAACAGGCCGAGCGCTATGAGCATTACCCCCACAACTTTTTCAAAGTTAGCAAGGAATGCATTAAGCAAGGACTCCCTGAAAACGTAAAGTATTGTCGTGACCATGGCTGCGGTAATCATGTGGCCGAGCGCCCAGCTTGCACTCACCTTCACAGCTGACTTGAGCGTATTGGCTTTTCTTAGAAAGTTGGCAACAGCTATTATGTGGTCTGCGTCATAGCTGTGCTTG
>JACPBX010000015.1 GCA_016180085.1 Candidatus Woesearchaeota archaeon
GATACTGATTAACGCCGTGAGGCGCATCAGCCCCGATTTCTGCATCCTCAAGGAAGCCAGAAGGGAGGTGCTTGAAGACCTCATGGACCTTCCCAGCACTGCAGCAGTCCTGAAGCTCATTGAAGACGGCAAAATAAAGGTGAAGCAGCTTAACACCACGATGCCCTCCCCATTTGCCTTCAACATCGTGCTTGAAGCCCATACCGATGTCATGCGCATTGAGGACAAAATGGAGTTCCTGAAAAGGATGCACCAGAAGGTGCTGGCGCAGATAGGTTCAAAATACCCTTCAGCTGCTGTGGCAGAGAAAGCAGAAACCGTTGCAAATTAGGCTTTCTCGTCTGATGTGTTTTTTACCAAAAACTATTTAAAGCCCACAGGCGAGTAAAATGGGTTTTGGCTATGAAGAAACGCAGCAAGGCCGGTAAGGCTAAGAAAGGGCGTTCTGGCAGGAGGCCGCATAAGGCTGCCAGGGCTGCCAGGCGAAAGGTTTCTGTTTCTCGTGTTTCAAAGAGGCATGGGGCAAGGCACGCAAAAAAGCATGCGAAGAGGCATGCAAAGAAGCAACAGCGGCAGCCGAGGCAGCCGAAGGTGCAGCTTGGGTGAAATGGAGCTTCCTGAGAGTTTTGGGTAGTAATCGTTTTCCGATTGACCGCTTTCGCAAAGGGGTCATGCCGGAAAGCTTCGGATAATGAATTAAAAAGGAGGGGAATGTAAAAATGAAAAAAGCCGTGATAGCATTAGTGGGCTTGATTGTGGCAATGCTGCTGACTACAGTGGGAACAGTGATGGCAGCCGGATTTAACCAGTACGGGTATAACTATCAGGCAAGGAACTTTGTCGGGACAGGCTCGTCATGGTGCTTGGCGAAAGGACTTTCCGGGGACTGCCTTGGCATATACTCAGGCGACAAGCTGGTGATGAAGTGGAACGCCGAATGGGACAGGGGAAATGATGAAGGGTGGACTGACCCTAACGGCTACGATGCCTGGACTGATAACGAGTGGAATGGCATGAAAGGAGGCTCAGGAGCAGTGTGGCACTACAAGATTAAGTGGGATGCTGGTTGTGCAACCTCAGGAGTGCCGTCAGTTGATGGTGGCTACTGCATCTGGGGCCAGTTTGAAGTCGTCATGGACCAGGGAAAAGATCCTAGCTTCGGTCCGGGCCACATTTGGTTTGCACGGGCAGCACCAAACGGCTACGGGGCTTAAACCCCTTTTCTCCTTTTTTTCTTTTTTATTCCTTTTTATTCTGGTTCAGTAACCAATTTATACCTGTTTTCTTTTCTGCGCTCTTATGAACGTTGTTGAAATCCTTCCAGGCATTGAACTGGCTGACTTGGCACTCTACCTCAAAAAGGAAAACATCCTCGTCATTGGCGACGTGCATCTCGGCTACGAGGATGCGATGAGCAAGCAGGGCATATTCCTTCCGAGATTCCAGTTCAAGGACACCATTGAAAGGCTGGGTAAGATATTCAAGTCCCTGCCGCAAGGTAAGCTGGAAGCTATTGTTGTTAACGGCGACCTTAAGCACGATTTCGCTTCCATTTCAGACCAGGAGTGGCGTGACATTTTGAAGCTGCTGGATTTCCTGCTTCAGCATTCGGAGCAGGTCATACTTGTGAAGGGCAACCACGATGTCAAGCTTTCCCCGATAGCCCGGAAGAGAAACATCGTCGTTGTCGAGAACATAGCCATCAATGACAAGTTCGTCTGCCACGGCCATGAGGTTCCCGGCAGCAGCGAGTTTGTAAAGTCAAAAATTATCGTTGTTGGGAATGAGCACCCGGCAGTCTCGCTTCGGGATGGCGCCAGAACAGAGCTTTACAAGTGCTTCCTGCTTGGCAACTGGAAAGGCAGCGGGAAAGAAAAGAAAATGGTTGTGATGCCGTCATTCAACCAAATCACGATAGGCACAGACATCCTAAAGGAAAAGTTCATCAGCCCGTTCATGCAGCGGGACTTAAGCAGGTTTGACGTTTTCATTGTTGGTGACGAGACATACCATTTTGGGAAGGTGAGGGATATTGCTTAATCTTATTTAACATCCTTTTTAGCAAAGTTTTTATAACTTAAAAAGCGGAATTTGCAATATGCCGCCAAAGCATAAGTCAACTGTTGGCCTAGCAAGGGGCCATGTTCGCTACGACACGGTTCTTAAATCGCTGCAGCTTATAGAAGAATCAGTTAGTGAAAGGATTGCCAGCAGCATGCGTATTGTGATAAAGCCCGACTTCTTTTTCACAGGACAGGGAATGTCAACAGATGTTGATGCCGTGAAGGCAGTTTTGGACTTTATTCTGGAATTCACCAACAAGAAAATAACGATAGCGGAAGGGCTTTATGACGGCAGCGAGGTTCAGCCGGTATTCCACAAAGCGGATTTGCACGAGCTGCATGATGATTACGGCCTGAAGTACGTTGACCTGAACAGGGACGGGTTTGTCACAATAGCAGTTTCAAAAGCCCTCTCTGTAAGAGTTGCTAAAACTGTCCTTAATTCCGACTTCAGGGTTTCGCTTGCCGTCCCGAAACTTGCGAGTAGCCGTTTCTCAGCGGCAACGGCGAACATAGCAATCGGGAGCATAATCAGCAACGGCAAATCATTAAAGAAAAATGACAAAGAGAAACTGAGCTCCACTAAATATTACGGCAGTGCAATTGCCGAGGTTCTGAAGGTTGTAAAGCCCTCATTTGCTGTTGTTGACGGGTTTGAGTCTGTAGTCAATAAAAAAGGCCTTGAAACGAATTTTTGCGTTTCTTCCGCGGATGCGGTTGCTGCCGATGTCGTCGCGGCAGCAGCGTTAGGGAAAGGGCTGGAAAAGAAAATCCCAAAGCAGAAATACCTTGAACTGTGCGGCAAGGCAGGCATTGGCAGGTCGTCAATAGGCAAAATTGCGGTTGTTGGAAAGGAGCTGTAAGTCGCTGTTTGCCTTGGTAAGCTTTATAAAGCAATGTTCGTTAGCTTTTGTTAGCTATTAGTTGGGTGAAAGCATGCCGCCTTATGTGGGACAAACTTACAGGCCTAAAAACAGTTCCATGATCGGGACAGCTCTTTTTGGAACTAACCTCGGCAATACTGCTCCGGTTTTACAAAGGGTTGCCGAAGGTCCTAAAGGTAGTGCCATTACGCAAAGTGATGCGCAAACCCTTCTAACCGCTATCCAGCACCCTAGAATAAGACCTGTTTTGGATTCTCTTGAAGCGAAGATGTCTAAAGGAGAACCTGTTGCTAGTGTCAGCCCATTCGATTCATGCAGTCCGCGCGATCAGGAACAGTTTCTTAATGCGCTTGATGGGGCTTTAGGAACAGATCCTCTAAACTTATTTACATTCGAAGCCCAAACTAGTGGCGTATATGGCTTAATTGCAGCTCTCGTTGTGGCAGCTCATCCGGATTATAAATTAAAATCAGGCATGACTTTCGAAAGGGTAGCTCAATCTTAATATTATTTTAATAGGATTTTTCTATAAGCATAAAAAATAAAGAAATCGGGCTCCGGAATGGTAAACTAACCCGAAAGTTAACTTCGCAGCCTAGCAACCTATTAGAGTGAACTTATATTTAAACCTTTGTCCGGATTCTCTGAAAGATTTTCGGGATTTTGCCGTTTTTGTAAAAATCTTCCGTAGCATATCGTAAGAAATCCTAACTCTATGGAATAATTACTGATTCTCTACAGCAACACATATTAATCCTAAAATCTAAATTTCTTTTGCAGCTATGCTGCCGCTTTTATGCAATGCCGGGCTGGCGGAACGGTAAACGCGCCTGTCTAAGAAACAGGTGGGCTTCGCAGCCTTCAG
>JACPBX010000004.1 GCA_016180085.1 Candidatus Woesearchaeota archaeon
CCGAGCTTCATCAGCCTGTGCTGCGGCAGTGTTTTGAGGTTTTCGCAAATGTTGTGGTGCACTATGAGGTGGCCGTCTTTTGACTTGTAGCCCCAGACAGGCTCGCCGTATTTGAGGTAGCAGCATTTTGGCATTTGCAGCAGCGACGGCTTTGTTCCCTTCGTATCGAGCTTTTCAATGACCTCTGCCGGGGTTAAAATCTCCCATTCCTTCTTCCCAAGCTCTTCCCCGCTTATTCCCAGTGCCCTTCTTATCTTTTCCCGTGCAAAGTTTGTCTTTACGAACTTCAGCCACTGCCTTGAGGGCTTGGCGTCTTTGGATGTTATTATCTCTACAACATCGCCCGGGTTCAGCTCATAATCCAGTGGCGCAATGCTTCCGTTCACCTTTGCAGCCTTGCAGTGGTTGCCTATTTCTGTGTGCACGGCATACCCGAAGTCTATCGGCGTTGCTTTCTCAGGAAGGTGCACGGGGTCGCCTTTAGGCGTCAGGACATAAATCTCGTCCTTGAACATGTCCACTTTCAGGCTCTCTACGAAGTCCTTTGCCGATTCCGAGCTCCTCCATTCCAGCACCTGCTTGAGCCATGCGATTTTGCGGTCAAACTGCCTGTCCTTCTCCGTCTTCTTGTACCTCCAGTGGGCAGCTATTCCTTCCTCTGCCATGTGGTGCATTTCCAGTGTCCTTATCTGGACCTCTTTTTGGCAAGCATTTTCTTGTAGATGCCATAGAAGTTCTTGGCCCTTCCGACAACAGCAGCCGGGATGTTATTCTCTTCAATGAGCCGCTTTACGGCAGCAACTACCTTCTTTACCTCTTTTTCCCTCTCCTCCTTCTTTTTCGCAATCCTCGCCTTGAGCTCCTGGTAGATGCCTGGCTCGAGGAACCTCAGGCAGAGGTCCTCAAGCTCTGACTTCACCCTGTACATCCCGAGCTTGTAAGCCACAGGAACGTAAATCTCAAGCGTTTCCCTGGCTATTTCCCGCTGCTGCTCCTGCGGGAGGTATTTCAAAGTACGCATGTTGTGAAGCCTGTCTGCCAGTTTCACAAGGATGACTCGGATGTCCTTTATCGTTGCCAGCAAAACCTTTCGGATGTTCTCAGCCCTGTCCTCCCGCGTTGTTTTCAGCGCAATTTTTTTAGTCACGCCCTCGACTATCGAGGCAACAGCGCTGCCGAACTCCCTCTTCAGCTGCTCCTTTGATGTCTTGGTGTCTTCAAGGACGTCATGCAGCAGCGCAGCAGCGATTGTTTCCGAGTCCATGTGCATCCCGGACAGGATGTAGGCGACGTTGAGAACGTGCTCAAAGTACTCGTCACCGGACATCCTCTTCTGGCCTGCATGGGCTGCCATGGCAAAGTCGTATGCCCTGCCCATCAGCGCAGTGTCAGCCCTTGGATTATTGGCAACCACCTGTTCAATGAATTCCTTCTTCCCCAATCCCCTGGCAAGGTTCTCGTTTTTCATGCTTGTCTCTGCTTGCTCTTCAAAGAATAAGGTAACTGTGTTCAGCTTAATTTAACTTTTGGTATTTTTCCTGTTCTCTGGTAGTTAAGAACAGGCAGGTTAAAGGGCAGGCCCAGCCATTCCAGATGCTCGCCTGGCAATTGCAGCAGTTGGCGCGCCAGCAGCATATCAGCTGGTCCGATGCTGTCCAGCCAGGCTATTAAAACAGTCCTGTTTGGGTGTTCTATCCTTAATCCGTCATACCCGTCTTTCCCGCTGTTGTGCCTGTCAACTGTTACGCCGTTGTTTTGGTAAGGCAGGGGGGTCCAGAATGGGTGAGGCGGTGCCTTCACTCTCGCATCATTCTTTCCTTGCTCAATCCGCACTCGGCCAACACCTTCAATTTGCGTATTAAATGACCTGAAGCGCCCTCCGCCTGCAGAATCAATGGCGTATTCCACGAGTATGTCATTGATATGAATTAATGCCCCATTAAATGTCAGAAATCCGTCAAAATCAAGAGCCGAAGGCCTGACCCAGGTTTCCCTGCCGTTAATAATCACAGGATTCGGGTCATAGCCGCCCCATAAGCCAACCTCAAGCGTGTCTCCGGAATCCGTATATTTTACCGCATGGTCGCCATGGGTAACAACTGCATGAATGATATCCTGCCTTGGTTTGTCGTAATCTTTCTCTATTGCTTTTACCCCTCGTAACATTGGGCCATCGTGAGCAAAGGTTATGCGCTTTGGGGCGGTTATCTCGAAATCCCCGCCAGCGGTTGTAAGCAGGTAGCCATCTTCCTCAAGCCTTTTTTGCAGCTCTTCTGTTGGCTCAAAAGTGTGGACGTCCAGCAACTGCCCTCTTCCGGAATTCTGGCGTAGAACAGCTTGCCCAGGGGTCACGAGATAGCCTGCCCTTAGAAGTTCCTGCACATAATCATCCAGCCCTAATGGATCTTGTGAGTGTTGTGGAAAATTTGCCATGCACGCCTGGCACTATCTTCGCTATTTAAACGTTTCCTTTTTTTAACCACTTGCTAGTAACCAATTAGCTTGTTACGGCAGTAGCCGTGCTGTGGTCCTTGGAAGAAAACCCCTCAAAAAGGTTCGCATAAGGCAGTTCTCGGCGGAGTTTTCAAAAGACAGACCGAAAGGTTTAAATATAAGTTAGTATAACTGTTTAAAAAGTTTGTTGTTTGTTGGAACTGGTTTTGGGGGGTATTAGTTCAGTTCCTGTTTAAGGTGCTGCCATCAGCCGTTATCAGCTGCTGTCAGCCGTTATCGAAATTTGTCGATGGCAACGGCATTTGATTGTCTGTTTTAGGCAAATCCGTTTTCATGATGGCGGTTATGCTCATAATTAACGGGGTTTAACAGGGGGATACTAAAATGGCAGAATATGTCAAGAAGTGCCCGGAATGCGGCAGCATAAACCTTTTCTGGAACAAGGAAAAAGGCGAGGTCATCTGCAAGGACTGCGGCCTGGTTATTGAGGAGAAGATGGTTGACTTCGGCCAGGAATGGAGGGAGTTTGATTCTGAGGAAGGTGACAAGCTCAGGAGGGCTGGCGCTCCGATGACCTATACCCAGTATGACCAGGGCCTTGGCACTGAAGTGGGGAAGATGGCTGACCTTAGCAAGCTGGGCGCCAAGAGCAGGAACAAGTTCTTTCGCTTGAGGAAGTGGCAGTACAGGATTTCCACAGCCATTGAGCGCAACCTGAAGCTGGCTCTCGCGGAGCTAAAGAGGGTTGCTTCGTATTTGAAGCTTCCAAGGTCTGTTGAGGAAGAGTCAGCTAGGATTTACACCATGGCTGTCCAGCGCGGCTTGGTAAGGGGCAGGTCTATGGAGTCGGTTGTTGCCGGAGCCCTTTACGCTGCCTGCAGAAGGCATGAGGTTCCAAGGACTTTGGACGAGCTTTCAGAGGCTTCTGGCATTGAAAAGAAGGAGATTGGCAGGACTTACAGGTTTGTTACGAGGGAGCTTGGCATCAGCATCTTGCCCAGCAACCCTGCTGACTACATCCCGAGGTTTGCCTCTGCGCTCAAGCTGACAGCTGAGACGCAGTCAAAGGCTATCGAGATTCTTGAGAGGGCACAGAGGGAAGAGCTTACTAGTGGTAGAGGTCCTACTGGCATTGCCGCAGCTGCGTTGTACGTTTCAGCGCTAATCCACGGCGAGAAGCGAACCCAGAGGGAAGTCGCGGATGTTGCCGGCGTTACAGAGGTTACAATCAGGAACAGGTACAAGGAACTCCTTGAGCAGCTCAAGCTTGAGAAGGAAATCAGGAAGGCAAAGAAGAAGCTGGTCGCGGTTTGATTAAGTCGTTTCAGCGTATTGCGGCTGCAGCGGTTTCTGGGCTATAACCATCATCCAATACCTTGGTATGGCTGTTACGGCATTTACGCCTTTGAGTCCTTGGAATATTTCTCCTGCAGCAAGCTTCAGGGCTGCTGTGGCGGTTTGCAGATATTCCGGTGCTGGTCTTAAAGCTCCCTGGGCGAAGTCATTGAATTCTGCAATTGCTTCCAATGCATTCTGTTTGAGCTCTACAGTCTGCAGTTCTGTCCTCACAATCACCAGGCCATTCTCTGTCATTAAATCGCAATACTTCTGTTGGCTTAACCAGTGGTCTTTTCCGGCTTGCACACGCTCTTTCTGACCTTCAAAGGGCCAGTGTTTTTCCTGTATTATTCTTCGGGCACGTGTTATCCACCTTTGCCATAAAATTTCCGTTCCCGGAACATAGGCGCCTTCAAAGAAAGTCGATACTACCGCCAGAAGGCCGCCTGGTGCCAATGCCTCTTTCGCGTACTTAATGGCTTCGGCCTTCCTCGCGAAGTTATGGATGCAGTTTCCGAGGAAGCCAACGTCAACCGTGCCGGGTTTTACAGGCAGAGGTTCCTGGGCGTCTGCCACGTGAAATTCAAGCCCGGTTTTTCCTGAATAAGGCCCGAGCTCTTGCTGCGCTAATTCCAGTGCCTCATCACTTCTGTCCATCAGGGCACTCGAAGCTGGAGAAGCAATTTCGCAGGCGAGCTTTGTCATGAGGCCTAAGCCGCAGGCAATGTCACCTATCCTCTTTCCTGTGAGGCCGCCAGGTACATGGCTGTTCACAACAGCAACAAGGTCCCTGTTAACCTTTATGTATTCAGGAACCGCCGCAAAGGGGTCGAATTTGTAAACCCTTTTCTTTAAGGTAGCTTCGTCCATGCATTGTGGGAACCTGTTCGGATAAATAAATATTTCGAATTACGCACACCTATATGCGGCTTCTCAGAACTTATAGATTGCTTTCTCAAAATCCATGACCCTGTTGTTCCTTATTCTAATCCCCTCCTTCCTAAGCAGCTCTGCCTTCCTTTTCAGGCCGTGCGCAAAGCCGTGAAGGTGGCCAGTGCTGCCAACAACTCTGTGGCACGGCACCATCTTTTTTCCGTAGCCGCAGGCGAGCAGCCCGTTTGGATTCTTATTCATCGCGTTGCCAACTGCCCTGTATGCCTTTGTTCCTGCCGCTTCTGCAAGGAGCTTGTAAGTAGTTACTTTTCCTTCCGGAACTTTTTTGCACAGCAGCCAGATTCTTCCGGAAAATCGCATAAAAGGGGCAAATATTTCAGCAGTATTAAAATTTATCCGTTTGGCGTCGGAAATCTTCCGGAAAAACAGGGGCAAAGCTTATTAAGTAGTTCTCCTATAAGCTGAACACATGAAGAGGTTCAGCATCAATCCAATAGTGTATGACTGGATATTTTGGATTTCTGTCACTGTTGTAGTAGTTTGGATGGTTCTAAAGGCAGCGGGCATAATTCAATCGCCAGCCTGGCAGGTGCTACTTCCATACGCCGGTAGCCTGGTAGCTGTCGTGGCTTATTTTCAGAAAACAGGCAGGCAATTACAAAAAATTGACCACCTGGACCGGGACTTCCACGAATTTAGGAGCAAAGCAGAACTCAGATTTGATGAAATTAAGGATGGGCTTCACAAGCACGATAACCGCCTGATAAGGATAGAAGCAAAACTGGCATAGCTTGGAAGGGCTGAATATGGAAACTTGGCGTCAGAGGTTCAAAAGGTTAAGGGAGACTTACTTTGGAAACGTTTGGGATATACTTACGTGGCTATCACTTGCTGGAATATTCCTGTGGGGCATAGCAAAGGCAGCTGGCTGGATTAACACGCCCTTGATTATCGAACTGGCACCGGTGTTACTGGCAGCATTTTCCTTTGGCAGGTTCTTTCAGGAGCAGAAGGAGTTTAAGAACGAGATGCACCAATTTAAGAATGAAACGTGTAAAGAACTGACTGGGCTGTCGGTGAGGCTCTTTCATATGGAATCAATGAAGCTTAAGAGAGCACCATGAAATTTATCCACGTATATGCGGCTTGGATGGTTGTTGTGATGGTTGCAAGGTTAGCTGGACTGATAAGTAAACCTGTTTTTGAGTCTCTTTTTGTCATAGGAATTGTTTTCGTTGCTGGAGTATCGTATAAGAGCTTATGTGAGCTTGACTATGCTTTCAATAAAAGGCACGATGCCTGAGTGAGATGGCTTAAACAAACTTAGACGGCTTATAGCAGCTCATCAATCTTCGCTGCCATTATGAAATCGTTCTCAGAAAGCCCTTTTATGGCGTGAGTTGTAAGCTGCAGCATGACCTTGTTCCAGCTTATCTTTATGTCAGGGTGGTGGCCCTCCTCTTCTGCAACGGCAGCAACCTTGTTCACGAACTTCATTGCCTCGGCAAAGTCCTTGAACCTGAAGGTTCGCTCTATCGCATATGCGCCGTTAATGCCAACCCGATGCCATAGGTTTATCTGCCTCAGCAGTTTTTCTGTCTCTTCGTGGCCGAGTGGAGGCGTTCCGCCTTCGCAAGGCACGCATTTCTTTTGTGCAAGGCTCATTTTCGGTCAGCCCCAGGCACGGCGTTCTCTACTCTTTTAAAATTTTCTTCATTTTGTTTGTGCTTATATTGTTGGGCAGCCGCCAGCAGTTCTTCTCTGTTGATGTTTATTCCTTTCTGTCTCAGCATGGAAGTAGCATAATCTCCGGCAAGGAACTGGCACAGCTGCGTCACGTTTTTCGGCCTTAGCGTTTTTCTGCACCTTTCAAAGTCGAGCATGGTTATTTTCCCGCTTTTGCCGATTAAAACGTGCTTTTGCGGCCGCAGCATTTCCTCTTTGTTAACTCCCATTTCATCCAATCTTCTGCATTGCTGCAGCAGCTGTATTATTACGCCTTTTACTTTCACAGCTTCTTTGCAGGTGCTGATGAAATCAGTAATAAACTCTCCTTCAACAAACTCGTAGGCAAACCAGTCCGAGCCCTTCCAGTGCATCAGTAGTTTTGGCCCGATTCCCTCCTTGTTAAGCCTCCTGAGCCAGTTGATTTCGTTTTCTATCGTTGCAACAGCCGCGCTTTCTTTTCTTTTTGCCTTTACTACAACAGTTTTCCCGCTATAGCTGCCTTTGTACAGCGCTCCGCGGTTGCCTTTCTCAAATAATGCAACGCCCTTAATCCCTTTTTGCTGCAGCTGCAGCAGCAACTGTGATTTTCCGATTGAGTAAGTGTAAAGCGTTTCAAAAAACAGATGCTTCTGCTCCAGTTCCTCAAACTCAAGGCAGCTGCCTTCTATTGCCTCGTCAACCTTCTGCTTGTTTGTCCTGCTGCTGAACACAATGAGGATTATTCCGTTATCTTTTAG
Organism: Candidatus Woesearchaeota archaeon; assembly: GCA_016180085.1. Lineage (GTDB taxonomy): Archaea > Nanobdellota > Nanobdellia > Woesearchaeales > UBA10216 > UBA10216. The sequence continues at coordinate 7,152 of JACPBX010000004.1, forward strand.
GTATTCGCGGCAGCCGCCAATAAACCGCTGCAGGGTTTCGTAGCCGTGCCTGCCGCCATAGATGGCAGCATCCTCTATTCCCTTGTCCTGCGGCAGGTAAGGCGGGTTGAAGATGAGGGTGTCAAACTTGCCTTTTATGCTGCTGAACAAGTCGCTTTTTACAAACGTGATTTTCCTGGCGACTTTTTCTTTTCCTGCGGCAGCAGCAGCGTACTTTAGCGCATCATCATTTACGTCTGCGGCAACAACAGATTTGACTTTTTTCTTTTTAGCTGCAGTTATTGCCTGTATGCCGCTTCCCGTGCCCATGTCAAGGACTTTTCCATGTGCATATTGCTCAACTGCAGCTGCGAGGAGCTGGCTGTCTTCTGCAGGGTCGTAAATGTTCATGGGGATAGAAATAAACTGTTGCTATATAAGCTTATTTTAAGGCAACAGGTTTTGCAGATATTTACTGGCAAGCTCTGGCTCGCCTATCGCATTTGACCAGCCAGCAGCAGCATTGGATACCTCCTTAATCTTGTCTGTGGAGATTGTTTGATATCCTGCGTCTACTGGAATCTGCTTTTGGGCCGCTTGGCCGCAAATTCCTATTACTGCTTTATACCAGTTCAAAGCAGCATCCCACATTTTGAGGCCTTTAATTATTTCGCTCTTATTGTTTTCTCTTGCTGCAGCCTCAGTTATTGCCTGATTGCCAAGGCCATGGTTATTGTTTGCTAATTTAAGGCAAGCGTCAGCCCAGTAAGGGAAAAGCTTTGCAAACCACTGTTGAAGTATTTGACGCTCTTCAGGTGTTCCAAAAGAAGCATCAAATTCTCTGAAGGCGTTGTCGGCTTGCCTGTATTTGTCTGTGGCTTGCTCCAAATCTCCTGTGCCGTAGTGTACTTCTGCTTGCATCAGGTGTGAAATAGCCAGGTTTCTGTTTGCAGCATTTACCAGTGCTTCCAGCCCATTTTGCTGGGCAGCTGTTTTAGCTCGCACTAGCAAGTCCTGCGCCTCGTCAGGTTTGCCTTTGTTAAGAAAAGTCAGTGCTGTGCTAATGACTACTGCTATCGTTTGCTGTTCGTTTGGCATATCTCTCAGCAGCCCCTTCGCACTATTTAAATCTTTCTATTTTAACCACTATCAAGTAATTATAAAATTTGCTTAAAGTCGCCGTTACCTTTATAAACCAGTGCCTCATCCATCATAATTGCCCGAGTGATTTCATCACTCCTTTTTACTGCTTCGGCAGGAGGGCCACGAGATTGTATTGAGAGTGTTTCAGAATGGCGATAACGAAAGATGATGTTGCAGCTGCACTTGCGGCAGCAAGGAAATCAAGGAAGCGCGGGTTTGTGCAGAGCGTTGACCTTGTCGTGCCTCTTATCGGCCTTGACCTTAAGAAGCCTGAGCACCAGGTTGATTTTTTTATCGGCCTTCCAAACGGCTCTGGCAAGAAGATGAAGGTCTGCGCCCTGATTGGGCCTGAGCTTCAGCCTGAAGCCAAGTCAGCCTGTGACGGAATGGTTTTGCAGGAGGACTTTCCCAATTACGGCAAGAACAAGAAGCTTACAAGGAAGCTTGTCAGGCAGTATGATTTCTTTATCGGCCAGGCCAACATAATGCCGCAGATTGCATCAACGTTTGGCCGGGTTTTGGGCCCCAAGGGCAAGATGCCAAACCCGAAGGCAGGCTGCATTGTTCCTCCAAAGGCAGCCCTGAAGCCGCTTGTTGAAAAGCTCCAGAGCATAATCCACGTTACGGCAAAGACTGTCCCGATTGTGCAGTGTAAGGTTGGCAATGAGTCAATGGGCAATGACGCCCTCGCTGTCAATATTGTTGCGGTTTACGACCAGCTTGTCCATGTGCTTCCGCAAAGCGAGCAGAATGTCAAGGCAGCCTTTGTCAAGCTTACGATGGGTGCTCCTGTGGTGATAACGTCATCAGCAAAAGCAGCCGTTGCAGCTGCAAGGAAGGGAGCGGTCAGGAAGTCGGTCAGGAAGTGATGGTTTGAAATGAAAGCCAAGACTATGGGCAACAAAAACGCGCGAAGGCCTGCAGATTATGTTGCAAAGGCCGCGGTGGAGAAGAAGAAAGTAGTTGATGTGCTTGTGAGGGCCTTTGGCACTTACGGCGTTGTTGCAGTTGTCAATCTTGAAAGCCTCCCCGCTGCCCAGCTTCAGAGGCTGAGGCAAAGCCTCGGCAACGACCTGCAGATAGTAATGTGCAAGAAGTCTGTCATTAGGCTCGCAATAGCTTCTGTGAAGGGCAAGCTGAAGGGCGTTGAGCAGCTTCTTGACTTGCTTACGGGAATGCCGGCATTGCTGTTTACAAACCAGAACCCATTCAAGCTAGCCAGCCTGCTGCAGAAGAGCAAGTCAAAGGCACCTGCAAAGCCAGGGCAGACTGCGCCTTACGACATAGTCATCCCTGCCGGCCCAACCCAGTTTGCGCCCGGCCCGATTATCAGTGAGCTGGCTGCCGTAGGCATAAAGGCGGGCGTTGAGGGGGGTAAGATTGCAGTCAAGGTGCCTTCAACAATAGTCCGGGAAGGCGAGAAAATCAAGCCGAAGGTCGCTGAGGTCCTGGCGAAGTTCAGCATTCAGCCAATGGAGATCGGGCTTAACCTTGTTGCTGCTTACGAGAATGGCATCATCTACGGCAGGAAGGTTTTGTCTGTTGACCCGGCAACTTACGTGAATGAGCTCGTCTCGGCGGCTATGGAGTCAAGGGCAGTAGCCCTGCACATAGGGTTCCCGGCTGCTGAAACCATTGGAACGCTCATAACAATGTCTGCAAGGCAGGCAAGGCACATCGCAAGGGAATATGGCATAATGGTTTCCGAGCTGGCTGAGGAGCTGGTTGGGAAGGCAGGGCTTGAGGCGGCAGCTATCGGTAGCATGATAAAGTTTCCGGCTGCTGCGGAAAAGGGATAATTTTAAAAACAAGACAGAATTTGCTAATGGAGGGATACAATATGGGAATGGAATACGTGTATGCGGCTCTGCTTTTGCACAAGGCGGGCAAGAAGGTTGACGAGGCAAGTTTGGGAAAGGTTCTTGAGGCAGCCGGCGCAAAGGCTGACGTTGCCATGTCAAAGGCAGTTGTTGCCTCATTGGATGGGGTTGACTTTGACAAGGCCATAAAGGAAGCGGCAGTCCAGCAGGTTGCGGTTGCAGCAGCCCCGGCAGCATCAGGCGCAGAAAAGAAGGAAGCCAAGCCTGAAGCCAAGAAGGAAGACGAAAAGAAGTCCGCAGAGGAAGCAGCCGCAGGGCTGTCAGCCCTTTTTGGCTGACATTTGTTGCCGTAGCAACATTATGTCAGCGCTGTTTGGGTAAGCCGGTTTTGATTTTTTCTTTTAATTTTCCTTTTTTCTTTTTGTTTCAAACCAATCGTAAGGTAAAAAATAAAGAAAAATCGGGTTCCGAAACTGGTCAGACGAACCCGGGGTTACTCCACAGCCATCTACAACATTCAGAGATGTGTTTATATTTAAACTTTTCGTTGCTGCTCGCAGAGGATCTGAAATGCCACTAAAGAATTTCTAGGAGTTTCGAAAAATTTCTGTACAAAGCCTTCTTCTGTTGAAAATTTTGCGGATGAAGCCGCGATTTCTATTATTCCGTCGGAAATCCTGCGTAAAATTCGGAGCAAGGCATATTAACTTCTAATTTCAGTTTGTACACTGCTGTCTTTGATGACAGTGCAGGAGTGCAATGCCGGAGTGGCGAAATTGGTTAGACGCGCTTGTCTCAGAAGCAAGTGGCTCCACAGCCATCCGGGTTCAAAACTCTTGACGATAGTCAGGGGTTGAAAATCCCGGCTCCGGCGCATAAACCTGCCTAACTTTAAAACATCAAACTTTTTATAGTAAAAACAGGGAATGATGCTTTATGAGTGACTCAGGCAGCAGCGAAAAAGGGAGCACCGAATCGCTTCCATCTGTCCTTGCGAAAGACAGCAGGCTTGCCCGTGAGCTGAAGTCCAGGCTTTCGGCACTTGGTAGCAGCAGCTCCTCGCTTGTCAGGCAGCTTCGCGAGATAAGCCCGAAATTCAAGTCAGCCATCATTAAGGTAAGGGAGCTCAGGGAAGGGCGTGATAAGGAGACCGCGACAGTAAGGGAGCTGAAAGCGAAGAGGCAGGAAGCAAACGAGTCGCTTAAGCTTATCAGTGCTGAGCTGAAAAAGGCAGTTGAGGCTGAAAAAGAGGCAGCAGAAGAATTGGCTCACGGGAGCCACGGAAAAACTGTTTCCCAAAAGAAATCCGTGGGCCAGCTCATTTCCGAGATTGCTTCTATAGAGCTTAAAATTGAAACCGAGGTCATCCCGTTTGAAAAGGAAAAGCAGCTCATGAAGGTTATCAATGAAAAGAAAAGGCAGCTGGAGTCCGTCAAGCAGTTTTCCGAGGCATCAAAATCGCACAGGGAGCTGTTTGCAAAATTCTCCGATATCAGGAAGCAGTCAAACGCGTTCCACAAGGAACTTCAGCAGCACGCTGCCGAGAGCCAGAGGCTTCATGAGGAGATGCTGAAGCTGATTCCGCAGCTCAAGGAACTGCGGCAGCGCAAAAAGCTGCTTCTTGGGCAGCTGGAAAAGGCGAAGGGGGATTACGCTGCGGCAAATTCTTCGCTTGGCCAAACTTTGCGTGAGCTTTCTGAGGTGAAAGGGAGAATTGATGCCGCAGCTGAAGAGAGAAGAAAATCAGAAATCGAGCAGAAGGAAACCCTGCTCACCGAAAAGCTGAAGAGCGGGAAAAAGCTGACAGCGAGGGATTTGATTATGCTGCAGGGGAAATAAGCTTAAGCTTAGGGCTGATATTTTCTGAGCACAAGAACGGCATTATGCCCGCCAAAGCCAAAGGAGATTTTCACAGCAACGTTGATATCTTTTCTGACTGCCGCATTTGCCGCATAGTTTAGGTCACAGCCGTTTTCAACGTCGGGTGTTTGGAGGTTCATTGTTGGTGGTATAATACCGCTGTGAATGGCCATTGCCGTAACAGCTGCTTCAAACGAGCCTGCCGCACCGCACATATGCCCAACCATCGACTTTGTGGAGCTTACAATTGTTCTGTAAGCGTGTGCTCCGAGTGCCGCTTTTATTGCTGCTGTTTCTGAGGAGTCATTCTGCGGAGTTGAGGTGCCATGCGCGTTTATGTAGTCAACTTCCTCAGGCCCTATACCCGCCCGCTGCAGTGCCTTAATTATGGCTAAGGCCTGTGTTGAAGTATTCGGCGAGGTTATATGGTGTGCATCATTGTTCTGCCAGTAGCCTGCCATTTCAGCATATATCTTTGCCCCGCGCTGTTTTGCGTGCTCCAGGTCTTCGAGCACCATTACGGCTGCACCTTCTGCCATTGCGAATCCTGCGCGGTATTTGTCAAAAGGCCTTGACGCGGCTTCAACCGGGATTCCGTGCTGCTCGAGCCATGCCTTCTTGACGAGAGCTCCCATGTTAGTAAAGCTTGCTACCACCATTGCCGTGATTGCAGCATCTGCACTTCCTCCCAGCATCACTTTCGCATCGCCATCCCTGACAGCCTTATACGCGGCTATTATTGAGTCAATGCCTGTTGCACATGCGCTTATGTTAGTCAGTGCTGGGCCGTTCAAGCCATATTGCAGTGCAACGTTTCCAGCAGCAGCATTAGGCATTATCATTGGCACAGCGAAAGCGCTCACTCTGCCCGGGCCTTTCTCCAGCCACGTTCTGTGCTGCTCCTCATTTGTTATTTGCCCGCCGTTGCCCGTGCCTATTGAATTTCCAATCTCGTGGCGAAATTCCGGATTTTTCAGCAGGTCCTCAAGATGCGCATTCTTCAGTGCTTCTCCAGCTGCAATAATTGCAAACTGGGCAAACCTGTCAAGTCTCCTTGCCGTTTTTTTATCAAGATGGTCTTCAGCGTTAAAGCCTGTAACAACTCCAAAAGTTTCAACCTCAGGATTGATTCCTTCCACCCTTTTTATGCCAGACTTTCCAGAAATGACGCCTTGCCAAGTAGTTGGCATGTCGAGGCCAAGCGGCGTTACTGCTCCAATGCCTGTTATCACGACCCGCCTGGTTTCCATGCGAACTCGGGGGTGCTGTGAGGCTTAAAAACCTTCTGCAACCTGGCCGAGAAGCTACCGCCCGTTTACTTTACGGCCCACGAAACAGCAACGCTTAAATACACCCTCTTTTTCTCCTTGCTTTACCTGTGACTAATGACCACATTGGCAGCTGCGGCGAATTATTATCCGCTGCTTAAGTTAATGTGCGAATGAGGTAGCTTATCCTTTTTTTTGCTACCAAAGTAGTTGGATTGTGGTAAAATTTTGTGAAGGTGATGTTGAATGGCTGATAACAATTTGAGTAACCGTGCCTTGGAAGCTGTTGAGCTTGCCCGCACTACGGGTAAGCTGAAGAAAGGCACAAACGAGGCAACAAAGGCAATTGAGAGGGGCACTGCGAAGCTTGTCGTTGTTGCCAAGGACGTAAGCCCTCCGGAGATAACGATGCACCTCCCGCTTCTTGGGAAGGAGAAGGGCATACCCGTTGTTGAGGTCCCGAGCAAGGAAGAGCTGGGAGTTGCGGCAGGCCTTACTGTTCCTGCAGTGAGCATCGCTATTGTCCAGGAAGGCGACGCAAAGGCGATAGTGAAGGAGATTGCCGAGGAGTTCAAGTCACAGTAAACAATTTTGAGTAAACCATAGTAAAATGACTGAAAAAAAGGCTGACAAAAAGGAAGGAAAGGAAGCTGCAGCTCCAGCCGCAGCAGCGCCAGCAGCTGGTGGTAAAAAGCCGCAACAGGCACAATCCGCTGGCCAGCCCCAGGCGAAGGAAGAGGTCAAGGGCGCAGTTTTCTTTACGTTTGCAGTGCCTGCAAGGGTTGAGGAGATTGTTGGCCGCACAGGGACCAGGGGCGAGGCCACTCAGATAAGGTGCAAGGTCCTTGAAGGAAGGGACGCCAGCAAGGTTTTGAGGAGAAATGTCAAAGGGCCCGTCCAGATTGGCGATGTGCTGATGCTCAGGGAAACAGAGATTGAGGCAAGGCCTTTAAATCAGGGAAGAAAGTAACTGAATCAGGGAGTGGATCGTCAAGATGGCTAAATGCAATTTCTGTGGCAGCGAGATTGAGAAGGGAACTGGCATGATATTCGTTGAGAAGGTTGGCAAGGTGCGCAATTTCTGCTCTTCAAAATGCGAGAGGAACGTGGACCTTGGCAGGATTCCCAGGCACACAAGGTGGACTCAGGAATTCAGGAAGCTAAAGGGCAAGATTGCTGCCGATGTCGAAAAGGAGGCCCTCCAACGAGAAGCAGAGGCAACGGCAACCGCTGGCAAGATGAAAGTCGGCATTTCAGGCGCGGCCGCAAAGAAGCTCAAGGGCGGGGCTTAAGCTTACAAATTTCTAAGCCGTTGCAGCAGCAACGAAAAAACTTATATAGTGGTTGCCAAAGTTACTAATGCCCATGATAGAGCGAACACTTGTTTTGCTGAAGCCCGATGCTGTTCAGAGGGCCATTATGGGAAGGATTCTTGGCAGGTTTGAGGATGCCGGCCTTAAGGTCGTTGGGATGAAGATGGTTTGGGTTGACAAGAGATTCGCGCTTAAGCACTACACTGAGGAGCTTGCGAAGAGGGCCGGCGCCCATGTAAGGCAGATGATTGCCGAATTTCTGACTACAGGCCCTGTGGTTGCAATGGTGCTTGAGGGCGTAAACGCCATTGAAAACACGAGAAAGCTTGTCGGCTCCACAGAGCCCAAGGCGGCAGCTCCAGGCACAATCAGGGGGGATTTCAGCCACATGAGCTACGGCTATGCTGATGCGAAGAAAGTTCCTGTGAAGAACCTTGTGCACGCCTCATCCAGCAAGCAGGATGCTGCCGCTGAAATAAAGCTGTGGTTCAGCCAAAAGGAGCTTCACTCCTACAGGACCGTCCACGACATTCACATCCTGTGATTCTCATGAATATCGTTTTATTGGGGCCGCCGGGCGTTGGCAAGGGGACAGTTGCCGCAATTCTCTCATCTAAGCACAGGATTCCCCACATTTCAACAGGCAACATGCTCAGGGAGGCTGTTGCCAAGGGCACAGCACTCGGGAAGGAAGCAAAAGAGTTCATGGATGCTGGCAGGCTTGTGCCTGATGAGCTTGTCACGAAGATGGTGAAGGAGAGAGTCTCATTGCCTGACTGTAAAAACGGTTTTATCCTTGATGGCTATCCCCGCACTTCAGCCCAGGCAAAGGCACTGCAGGAATTTGCTGCCATTGACGCCGTGCTTGACTTCAGGGCGCCGTTCAAGACGATTGTTGAGCGCATATCCGGAAGGAGGACGTGCAGGAAGTGCGGCTCAGTTTACCACATCAAATACAACCCGCCAAAGAAAGATGGAATATGTGACAAGTGCGGCGGGGAGCTTTACCAGCGCTCTGACGAGAAGCCGGGCATAATCACCGAGCGCCTCAGGGTTTACGGGGAGCAGAACAAGCCGCTGATTGACTACTACCGCAACGAAGGGCTTCTCTCAGAAATCGATGCAAGCTACCACATCACCGAGATTGACAGGATTGTGAAGCAGTGCGATGAAGTGGTAGGGGCAACTAAACCCGAGTAGCAGTTTTAGGCATGTCGTAAAGGTCCTGAGAGACTGCATGTAATAGGTACGGTTTAGCACTTACTATATTTGACACCAACCTGTGTAGCCCGTCATTTAATATCCTGTGGCCAGAAGTAGTCCCAAGAGTGCCTTCTATTGACCTCACCAGCATATCACGAGCCAGAAAAGTTGAATCCTCGCCGCGGCTCATGTTTGCTGCGGCCCTGCTGATTAGTCGCTGCGCATATCCGGGTTCGCCTTTTCCAATCGTTGCCACCGCAATGTTAAAAGCCAGAAGCACGTCTGCAGTCATTGTGGGAGCCATTCCTTGCCTTGCAATTGTCAACCTGTCTACTTCATCAGCCGCTATCCTCGCTGCCTCGATGCATGCCTGGATTCCCAGCCTGCCAACAGCCCTTATCAGCTGCACATGTGGAAGAAATCCTGACCGAAGCGTCAAAGGGGGGCTTTCGTTATTTCCCGTGTAGGCATCGTGAAGTACGTCAGCCTCTGCTAAGGCAATTTGGTATTTCCTTTCATCCAGAGAACGAACAAGGCTGTCGACGTATCCCCTTGTAATCATCGCATGCGATACTTGACTGTCAACCATCAATTATGGGGAAGCCGCTTTTATTTAAAAAGTTAATTGCCAGCCTGTTTTCGCGTTTTCACGCCCCGAATCAGTAACCTTTAAAAACACCCTGAAAGTTGCTGCTTCTTGAGCAAAAAAAATGGACGAAAAGGTTGTTGAGAAGATTGTGAGGCTTAGCCGCGATCCTGAGCATATCAGGAATATCTGCACGTCTGCCCACATTGACCACGGCAAGACGACCTTCTCAGACAACCTTATTGCGGGAGCTGGCATGATGTCCTCTGAGACGGCAGGGAGGCAGCTTGTTCTTGACTTCAAGCCCGACGAGCAGGCTCGCGGGATAACCATTGATGCTGCCAACGTTTCAATGATACATAACCTTGAAGGCCACGAATACCTGATTAACCTCATTGACACTCCAGGGCACGTTGATTTTGGCGGTGATGTTACGAGGGCCATGAGGGCCATTGATGGCACGATACTGCTTGTTGATTCTGTTGAGAGCGTCATGCCCCAAACCGAAACGGTGCTGAGGCAGGCCCTTAAGGAGAGGGTTAGGCCCTGCCTTTTTATCAACAAGGTTGATAGGCTCATCAGGGAGCTGAAGCTTACGCCTGACAAGATGCAGGAGCGGTTCCTTAAAATTATCACACAGGTGAACAAGCTTATAAGCCACCTTGCCGAGCCGGAGTTCAGGGAGAAGTGGCAGATTGATGTTAATTCGGGGACTGTAGCTTTCGGCTCTGCCTTTCACCGCTGGGCCCTTTCGGTCCCTTACATGAAATCAACAGGGCTTTCATTCAAGGATGTGATTGAGACTTATTCTGATGCGCCCGGCCAGGAGGAAAGGATAAAGGGGCTCGCTGATAAAGCGCCCCTTCACAGGGTTGTGCTTAACATGTCAATAAATCACCATCCCAATCCAAAGCAGGCACAGGCTTACCGCATTCCGAAGCTCTGGCACGGCGAGCTTGAAAGCGAGACTGGGAAGTCGCTGGTTGGCTGCGACCCGAACGGCCCTGTCGTGTTTGTTTGCACCAAGATTGTTATTGACAAAAACGCTGGCGAGGTGGCTGCAGGCAGACTTTTCTCGGGCACAGTCAGGCAGGGACAGGAGCTTTTCCTTATTGGAGCCAAAAAGGAGGTCAGGGCGCAGCAGGTTTTCGTTTACAATGGCCCGAAGAGGGAGCAGGTTGATGAGCTCGCTGCCGGAAACGTCATTGGCCTTGTTGGGCTGCGCGGCGTTTTCTCCGGTGAGACAGTCAGCTCAGTTTCTGATATTGAGCCGTTTGAGGCGATAAAGCACATCTTTGAGCCTGTTGTTACAAAGGCCATTGAGGCAAAGAGGCCAAGCGACCTCCCAAAGCTTGTTGAGGTGTTGAGGCAGGTCAGCAAGGAGGACCCTACGCTTGTTGTTGAGATTAATGAGGAAACCGGCGAGCACCTTATCAGCGGCATGGGTGAGCTGCACCTTGAGGTTATTGAGAACCGCATATTCACTGACAAGGGCGTTGAGGTTAAGACCTCCCAGCCTATTGTTGTTTACAGGGAAACAATTTCAAAGCCCTCTCCTGAGTTTGAAGGCAAGAGCCCGAACAAGCACAACAAGTTTTACATAAAGGTTGAGCCGATGCCTGAGGCCTATGCAGAGGTTATCAAGCGCGGCGATATTCCGTCAACGCTGCGGCTCAAGAAGAAAGAGGAGGATATCTGGCACAAGCTCGAGGCTGCCGGGATGGACAGCAAGATGACCAGGCGCATAAAGAACATCTTCAATGGCAACATGCTCATAGACATGACACGCGGCCAGGTTCATATTGGCGAGGTTATTGAGATGGTCATGGATGCTTTCGATGATGTCATGAAGTTTGGCCCGATTGCAAGGGAGCCCTGCGTAAACGTCATGGCATACCTTATGGACATGAAGCTTCATGAGGATGCAATCCATCGCGGGCCTGCCCAGGTGCTGCCTGCGGTGAGGGAGTCCCTAAGGGGGGCTATGCTTAATGCCGCCCCGATGGTGTTTGAGCCGCTGCAGGTGCTTCAGATTGATGCCCCTGTTTCCTACATGGGGGCAATTTCAAAGCTTATCCAGAACAGGAGGGGCCAGTTGCTGGAAATGACACAGGAAGGCGAGATGATTACGGTGAAAGCAAAGCTCCCTGTTGCCGAGACATTCGGCCTGACTTCGGACCTGCGCTCTGCCACCGAGGGAAGAGGCAGCTTTTACGTCATTGACCAGCTGTTTGAGAAGCTGCCATTCGAGCTTCAGGAGAAGGTTTCGCAGCAGATCAGGGACAGGAAGGGCATCAAGCTTGTTGAGGGCGTTGCCATGCCCTCAAGGGAGGAATAAGCTTTATAAACAGCCCTTTGTTGCTTCTCACGGTAAAACAAACATGACAGCCACGACAACACCGGCAGCGGCTTCAGTGAAGATGTTCGGGAAATGGCCTATGGAGGGCATTACGGTCAGGGACCCTGGCCTTGCCAGTTACATAACCCTTAAGCCTGTAATGGTCCCAAGGACAGGCGCCAGGTACGCCAAGCAGAAGTTCTACAAGTCAAAGATAAGCATAGTTGAGAGGCTTATGAACAAGCTCATGGTTGCAGGCCACAGGGGCAAGAAGCACACCATAACCTCCTACACGATGAGCGGCAAGTCGGCGCAGGCTTTCAGGATTATTACCCGGGTTTTTGATGCCCTTGAGCAGAAAACCAAGCAGAACCCTGTGAAAGTCCTTATTGAGGCTGTTGAGAATGCTGCTCCCCGGGAAGAGATTGTCAGCATAGAATACGGCGGCGCCAGATATCCCAAGGCTGTAGACTGCTCCCCGCAGCGAAGGATTGATCTCGTCCTGAAGTATTTTGTGCAGGGCGCAATTGCAAAGTCATTCAACAACAAGAAAACCTTTTCAGAAACCCTTTCTGAGGAGATTGCCAACGCATTCTCAAGGAGCCCGTCCAGCCACGCCATAAGCAAGAAGCTTGAGCTGGAAAGGCAGGCAGAGTCAAGCAGGTAGGGTAATTCTAAACCAGAAGCAAGAATATAGATACTGATATCTTTACATAATTTCTGTATTTACCTAACTCATCCTTAGTGATGAGTACTCCTTTGTTAAATGATTTGAAGGCAAAGAAATCAGAATTTGAAATTGTGGCCTGGTATTTGACTTCAAACGGATAATACAAATCATTGAATTTTAAAACAAAATCTACTTCCTTTTTGCTAGAATCCTGATAGTAACAGATATTGTCCTTCGGGTCAAAAAGATCTCGTGGATTTAGCCCATAAGCGAAACGACATAAGTGATTGTGGACAATGGCCTCGATTAGTTTGCTTTTGATTTCTAAATTCAAGACGTTTGACTTCGCATTCTCAAAATAGTTGCTTTTCCCATTTGCCCAACCCTGTAGTGCATGAAAAATAAATGGGTCTTGAAAGTATATCTTTTTAAAAAACGTATGAATTCTGCCGTCATGAATTGAGCACCTATAACAAAGATTTGCAATGTAAAGTTCCTCAAAGGCAGTTATGTAATCCTGCACTGTACTATGCGATTTTACCTCCGTAGTTTTCGTAAAGTTATTCCAACTTGTGGGATTTGAAAGCGTTTGGAAAATCTCCCGTGTTATTTGTTTAAAGGATGCTTCCTTGTATCCATACCGGTGCAAATCGCCTATAATAGCTCGTAAATAGACGTTAAACAGATTGGTGGGTATTTCACCTCTTTTCATAAACTCATTTATTGTTGCTGGGATGCCTCCCGTCAACAAATAACTTTCGAGTAGAATGTCTAATCTCTTTTTATATAGCGATAACTGCAGAATGGTTTGGTCAATTTCACCTTTAAAAAGCTTAATCATCTTATTTTGCTTATCGTAACTGCGCACAAATCCTAAATCAAAAAGAATTTTATTAAATTCAGGCCAGAGAAGCGTGACAAACTCGGAGAATTTCATGGGTGGCAGAATTTTATCCAACGGCTCATTTGCGCCACCACCTCTTCTTCCGGGCATCAATTCTGTTTCGTGCTTCATATCCATTGCATGCGAACCTGTTACGACTATTGTGCAATTTACAAAAGATCCTTTATTAGCAAAAGAAATTACGTGTCGTGCCCAATCCTTAATCGCGCACACTTCATCAAGGAACAGATACTTTCTTTCCTCCTTTGCGGACAAGCGCCAATCCAAATACGTTTGGAGTATCCTGCTTAACTCTTCAGGATTATTATTTTCAAACGACCAGTAAAAAATGTTTTCCGGTTTTATTTTTTTTCCAAGAAGCAAATCTTTTATAATTGTCATTATCAGTGTTGTTTTTCCAACCTGTCTAGGACCGCGAACTGTGTAAATAACATCTTGGTCTAAATTCAATCTGTATCTCAATCGAGGGTTCCATTGATAGGTAAGTTTGCTCAGCGTGGCTATTTTGAATTGTTTAAAAATGTCATTTTTATCAACCCACCAGGGATTTTGTTCAGATAGTTGGCTAATGTCAAAGATTGTCATGCTGGTTCACAAAACGTCTAAGTATATAAATCTTTTTATTTTTAACAACTTCTTTATAAATGATACTTTTTTAATTAACAAAAATCTCACTTTTTTAGAGTTAAAAATAACAATTTCTTTATAAATAATACGGGTTTTACTGGCAAAAATCCGTCAAGATATAAAAAATCAGAAAACTTTATATATAAATTCATACTTTTTCTGATTGGCAGGTATGAATTAAAGGTGATTGGAATGCTTGTGAAACGAACCGTAGGCGCAAGGGGGCAGGTTGTGTTACCTATAGATATTCGTGAGCAACTGGGGCTTCGGGAAGGAACAGAGATAACTTTTGAGGCAAAAGAGGGCGAGATAGTTATCAAGCCAGCAAAAACCCCAGAGCAGATTGTTGATGAATTTTGCAGCATAAGCAGTAAGAGAATACACATAAAAGACGGCCCTAAATGGATAAAAAAAGTTCTTGATAAGCAATACGAGGAAGAGTATGGTATACGTTGATGCCAACCTTTTCATCTATGGCGCGATTGAAGAGCATAATGATGAAAAGGCAGCTCAATCCAGAGTGATTCTCACGAAGATAGCTACGCAGAAAATTTTTGCAGCCACCTCTATTCTTACATGGGATGAGCTTGTGTGGATATGCAAGAAAAATTTGGCAATTGCCTTGGCGGTAGAGATTGGCCAATCCTTTCTCAGCATGCCGAACTTAAATTTTGTTGACGCCAACAAGCCAATCGCGGAAAAAGCTTCAGCGTTGATGACAGAGTATGGGCTAAAGCCTCACGACGCCCTACACGCAGCAACAGCAATTCTAAATGGCGAGCGGGAAATAATTACGGACGATGCCGACTTTGACAAGGTAAGGGAGCTCAAACGCGTTTCATTGGCAGAAGCGAGCAGGTAAAGTTTTTATATTCTGAAATGTTTTCTGATTAATCTGAAAAGAAATGGATTACACGCCCAGGCAGCAGCAAATACTGGCAGGGTATTCAACTGACCAGCAGGGAGCAATGCAACAGCTTATTTTTGATGAGGCTAATGGGCTGTATTCCAGAATTAAGGGTTTGCCGTCACAGCAGCGTGTGCGCGTAGTTGGGCAGCTTGCTGAGCTGAATCGCGCCTTTTGGGGTAATAGGCAAGCCCGTGGCAGGGAGCACGATGTTTTTGCATTGACTTTGCAAAGAAACCTGGAGCGCTGGCAGTGGCTGCAGAACATGCATGAGGAAGTTATTGGTGAGCTTGAGCTTCTGGCAGCAGGACAGGAAGTTCCTGTCAGATAAACGATACCGTCTCCTTTTCCTTCGTTTTTATTCCGTAAAGGAATATCCTGTTCCAGAGGAAGCCTTTTGTCTTGGCTACCCTGACAGCAAAGCCTGCGCTCCTGAAGAGCTGCTCGATGCTTGCCTCGCTTGATACCCACTCCACGTTCGGTAGTATGTGGAAAAAGTCAGTATAGTCTGTAAAGCACACCTTCCCGCCAGCTGGAAGTATTGCCCACATCTCCTTGAGCACCTTTTTCATATCCTGGACATAGCTCAGCATTCCCGCGCTTACGATTGCATCTGCATACGTTACATCAGGGTGGACCCGCCTGAAGAGCTCATCATCGTGCATGACCTCAACGATGCCAATAGGCATGTCAGTGCCCCATTTCAGGTCGTCAACGCGCTTGCTTGTTATTTTCAGGTGGTTTTTCGAAAAATGAATGGCGTAAACCTTGCCCTTTAAGCCAACCCTCTTGGCCAGTTCGAGCGTCAGCGTTCCCACACCGCACCCGAATTCCAGCACGGTCTTGTTTTTCAAGTCTCCCAGGAATGCAAAAATCTCTTTCTTCATCCTGCCACTGAATGTGAATTTTTCCGTGAACAGGGTGAGGTAAGCCAGCAGGTCATTGACTTGCGTGATCATTTTCGGGTCGTAGTAAAGCTCAACAAGCAGGTAAAGTGGGAGCCCCATTGCTATGAGGTAAATGCTAAGCTCCAGCAGCCTTTCGGAGTTCTGGACGTTTAAGGCCCAGAGCGCAATGGCAGCAACCAGAAACAGGATTGCAACGGCAATTCCAAGCTTCGCGAAAGGCACCCTGAATGGCCTTTCAATATTTGGGTATTTTTTCCTGAGTATTGGGACTGCAAGGAGCAGAGTGATATACATCAGGGCGCTGGTGGGTATAAGCATGCTGAGCAGGGTCTCGTAATTCGCAAATCCCAGCAAGAGAAGCGTAACTAGGGACACTGCCTGGAAAAGTATTGCGTTGTGGGGCGTGCTGAATCTTGGGTGTATTCTCATGAACTGGCCCGGGAACAGCCTGTCCCTTGCCATGGCAAGGATAAGCCTTGGAAGCGCCACAATGCCGCTTGCTGCCGAGCCCACAAGGGCAAGGAACACGCCAAACGCCAGGGCAGCAGCCATCTTTTCGCTGAGAATCATGGCAGCCACGTCTGCAAGAGGCGTTTCCTTGATGCTAAGCTGTTGCCAGTTGACTGTGCCAAAGAGCACAAGCATAAGCAGGAATCCCAGCAATGCTATAATCACCGATGCGTGCATCAGCGCTTTCGGTATTGTTTTTCTTGGATTTCGGGTCTCTTCTGCGAGGTATGTGGCGCTTTCCCACCCGAAAAAGCTTTCAACGATAAAAAAGCTTGTTATCATCACGGTATAAAGGGGATGCGTGAGGAATGGCGTGAAATTCTGCCATGATATTGCCGGGAATCCTTTGATAATTATTGCCAAAGGCACTGCAACCATCGCTATTGCGAAGCCTATGAGCATGAGGGAGCTTGCCTGCACGCCAAGGTAAGCAACGGCGTTCATGGCTGATATGATGCCAACGCTTATAAGAAATTGGCTAAAGTCCGAATTATTCGGGAAAAGGAAGCTGGTTGCGCCAACAACCATGACAACGACAGCTATGCTCCCCACAAGCCACGCCATCCACCCTATCATGAATGAGAAGAAGCGCCCGTACGCCTGTTTCGCGAATTCGTAAGCCCCGCCTGCTTTCGGGAATGTGCTTGTCAGCTCGCCAAAGCACGCGGCAACGTATATTGCAAATGCTGAGACAAGAACCCATGCAAGCAGAGTCAGGTTGCCTGAGTATCGCGCACCTATGCCTGCCCCAAGGAACAGCGTTGTTCCCACAATCGAGCCAATAGCCAATGACAGGACAGCCCAGTAGCCGAAGCTTCGCTTGAATTCCTGCCTGGCATTCCTTCCGCTTTCAGCAACAATAGTAGCAGTAATGGTTTTCCGCCTCTTTTTCCTCGTTTTTGCAGCGGTTTTTTGCGCTTCTGGCTTTTTAATTCTTTTTAATCGTGAATCATACGGCAAAATAAGCGAATGGGCAGCATAAACATTTTAAACATTCGTCAACCCTTGCTGGCTGTTGGCACATGGCAAAAGAGCGTGAGGGGCGTAAAGATGTGAAAAATACGGTTTCCAGGCTTGTTCAGGCTGTCGAGGGCAGCAGGGAATTTCTGGAGTGGAGAAAGGGCAATAAAACAGCCCATCTTTCCAGCGTGTTCGCAATGGGGAAAAGCGCCCGGCAACTGAGCGAATGGCTGCTAAGCTACTACGACGGGAAAGACGATACTTTCACGACTTTCAGCACTACAGGCAGCCTGATGGCAGCAAAGGAGCAGGCCTTCAAGAAGGGCAGGGCAGTGCCTGAGCTGAGGGCAGGCGCTGTTAAAGTTGAGGTCTGGGACTGCATAAAAACTGCAGAGGACGTGAGGGCGGGCACCTATAAGGGCGAGGAGGCAAGCACTGTGATAGCAATACTGCAGCCGTTAACTCCAGAAGAAATTTCAGGGGGCAGCGAGACCGGCAGCACTGGCGGCAACAGTAGCGGCAAAGAGAGCGAAGCGAAGCCTGTGTGGAACATAACCTACATAACGGCTTCATTTAATGTCATTAACGTAAAGATTGATGCCGAAGCAGGCACAGTGCTAAGCCACAGGATTTCAGGCGTGATGGACTTCATGCAGAAAGACAAGTGAGTTGTTTCTGCAACAGCAGTTATTGCAACTGCTATTATCAATCATTTAGTATGCCATGTATGTTTTTGTTCTCAGCATAATTTAAATATGAGTAAATTAAGAAAGTCAGCTTCCGAGAGAAGATAAAAAAGTAAAAGAAGGTGTGCAGTATGATAAGCTACAATGCAATTCGCAAAAACAAGACTCTGTCCCAGGTTCTTAGCGCTGTTGAAGCATTAGTGACCGAAAGCGAAACCAAAAAAGCGGCTTCCGCAGTTCCAGCTGAGAAGGCTGAGAAAGATTAAAACAGAACCCTGCCGTCCTATTTCTGGGCAAGGAAGTCCTCAAACGCCTTTACAGCTTCCTTCTGTGTTTCGTCAACTGTCTTGGGCTCGTCAGTGCTGAGATAGATTACCTTTGAGCCGTGCTGCTCGAGCAGCTGCCTGAGCCAGTCAGACCTGAACCTTGAGTCAAGGTTGCGCTGGAATTCAAGGCTGTCGAATATGGAGTAGTCCTTCTTCGGCCTTGCGCCAAGCCTGCCCATAACCGTTTCCGGCTTCACTGTTGCAACGATAAACAACCCGGGCGCAAACTGGAGCGCTGTCTTGTTGCCCGCTAACCTTATCAGCTCCGAAAGCTGGATGTGTTCCTGCACAGGCTGGTAGACGAGCGATGAGGAAATGCCCCTTTCCTGAAAAACGTATTTGCCTGCCTTAATGGCGGGAATCAAAACTCTCTTGTAAAGTATCTCGCGGTCAAGGGCAAAAGCCTGGGCAAGGCTCATCGCAGAGTAATGCCTGCCCGTTGCCCTCACAAGCTCTTCCCTTATTGCCTTTCCTACAAGGCAGAAGGTTGGCTCGGCAGAGACAACGGCATCATACTGCATGACTTCTTCCGGTTCGGGGAACGTCCCGTTTTCGCGGCAGTAGCTCCTCAAGTCAAGCACTTTCATGGCCTTAAGCTCCGCCCACTTCTGCAGCGCATCAACTATGGTGCCCTTGCCAGAGCCGTCGAGGCCGTCAACCATTACGAATTTGTTTTTTGTCATTTCATTTTTTGCTATCAAGCGAAGCCAGTTTCTCCTCTTTTCTCAGCTCACTCTTGAGCCTTCCAAGCGCATCCAGCTCATCCATGTTAACATAGCGCATGTAATGCACAAGCGTTGGGTGGACTGCCTTTATCTGCCTGAACATCTCCTGCACGACGTGCCTGTAGCTTGGGTGGCCCTGCGGAACGCTCCTCAGCTCGATAAGGTGGTATGCCTCGCGGAGGTTGAACTGCATAATATACCTGATTCTGTAAGCAAGCGGCACAACATACTGCGCCTCGTTGGGCATCTCGGCAGCGATTTTCCTGTAAACAGCAGCTGCCTTTTTCATGCATTTGTTAAACTCATTGCCGAATCCCGCCTCAACAATCTCCGGAGGCGTGTCGTAGCCGTGCTCAACCGTCAACAATTGCGGTATTTGCGTCATCATCCTGTGCCTTTGCAAATCCCTGTAAGCGCCGTAGTCGCTGAGGACGTCAAACTGGTAGTATGCCGCCTCAGCAGCCCTGAAGGGCCTCTCCCTGCGGTTGGTTCTCTTTCCCATGTACTCATCAATAACCTTCATTCTTTCTTCTGCTGTCATCTTCTTTGCCATTTTCAGCAGCTGCTGTAGCGGGTGGTGCGAGAACTGGTAAAGCGCGGCAGCAACGACATTTGTTTCAGCATCCCTGTCGTAATTAACCAGCGTGACTGTCGGCTGCTTCTTTATTTTAATGCCGCTTAGTCTCGCAGATGCAAATGAGTGCATAGCTTTCTTTGTCTCAACAAGGTAATTGCTTGGCGCTGCCCTCTTGACAAGCGACGGGATAACCTTTGAGAGCTCCTGGTGCATGAGCTGCCCTATTGCGCGGACCTCCTCGAGCTCGTCGCTCATCAGCTTTGAAATCAGGTACTCAAAGGCGCGCCCATTGCCTGTAACGCCAAGATTCGTAACTGTGGCAGCTGGGAGGTAGTATCGCAGGATATCGAGTGCCTTTGCCTTGACAGACGACTCGTAAGCTGATTTCGCCCTTTTTGTCTCAGCTTCGTCTGCCATTCCGCTGATTTTTTTGCCGCCGAAGTCAAACTCTGAAATCGGCCACTTTTCCCTGACAAAAGCCTTTGTTGCCTCAATTTCGCTGCTGTAAGTCTCGAAAAGCTCGTCACAGACTGCCGCATATTCGGCAGCAAGCTTGGAATTCATTATTGTAGCAGGCCTGTAATACCTGCCTTTCTCAAAGACAACATACCTTGTTGATTTTTCAAGTGGCGACATGAGCCTTGCGCTTTCAATCCTTTTCGCAGCTATCTGCGAAACGTCCTCGCACGCCACATGGGCAATCCCAAGCTCCCCTACCGAGTCATCGCCGTATTCAACCAGAATCCTGCGGAAGAAATCCCTCGCCTTCACCAATGCAGTTGCAAATGCATCGCTGCTGCCTCCTGTAGCGAGAGCGTCAAGTATGCCTCTGAACCCGGATTCGGGGTCCTTTACAAGGTCGAGGAAGTTTTTGCGGATGCTGTGCTGTGAGCGGCTGTACTTTGAAAACAGGACAGCCACGACCTCCTCAGGCACTCTTGACGTGAAAGCAAACACAGGCTTGTCGAGGTTTGTGAAGTAGGGCTCAAGAATTTTCTTTTCGTCTTCGCTAAACGCATCAGCCAAAACAACCACCGCTCCGCAGGGTTGCCGCAGCAGCTTCCATATAAAAAACTATTTATAATCACTGCGCGATAGGCACTTGCAAATGATAATAGGGCTTACGGGAACCTTTGCTGCCGGGAAGGGGACAGTTGCGGAGTACTTGATAGGCAGGGGCTTCCAGTACTACTCGCTTTCTGATGAGCTCAGGCTTCTTGTGAGGGAAAAAGGCGCTATGCCTACGAGGGATAACCTGATAAAGGCCGGGAATGCCCTGAGGAAAAAGCACGGCCACGGTTTCCTCGCTGAACTGGTGATTAAGCGGCTAAGGGGCAGCCCAAGCGTTACAAACTCGCTCATAGACAGCGTAAGGAACCCCGGCGAAATAGCTGCGCTGAAGGAGCTGAAGGATTTCTTCCTTGTTGCCGTTGACGCCCCTGTTGACATAAGGTATGGAAGGGCAAGGCTGCGAGGCTCTGAGCGCGACCCGAAAACCTTCAGCGAGTTCCTTGTGCAGGAAAAGCGCGAGATGACTGGCAAGGGAAGCGAGCAGCAGCTTGCCGCGTGCATGGCCGAGGCTGATTTTAAAATAACGAACAACTCTGATTACAAAAAGCTTTATAAGCAGATTGACGAGGTTGTTGAGCAAATAAAAGCGAAAATTGCGAAAGCCGCAGCCGCCGATGGAAAAAGATAGCATTGTTCGAGTGACTTGATTTGCTGCTAAGTGACAGGAGCATAAAAGAAGCCATAAGAGAAGGCAAAATCGTCATCAAGCCGTACTTCGAGGACTGCGTCCAGCCTTCCAGCATTGACATCCATCTTGACAGCAACTTCCTTCTTTTCAACAAGGCGCAGCATGCAGTCATTGACGTGAGGCAGAAGCAGGACGGACTGATGAGGATGGTTGTGGTAAAAGAAGGCGAGCCTTTCATACTGCATCCTGGCGAGTTTGTGCTTGGAAGTACCCTGGAATTTGTTAAGATGCCTAACGATATTGCAGCAAGGATAGAGGGCAAAAGCTCCCTCGGCAGGCTCGGCTTGCTGATTCACAGCACTGCAGGCTACGTTGACCCGGGCTGGGAAGGCAACCTGACTTTGGAATTGAGCAACGTCTCCCCACTGCCCATCACGCTTTACTACAAAATGAAAATCGGCCAGCTATCGTTCGTGAAGATGACAACGCCTGTTGCCAAGCCATACGGCAGCAAAGGATTGGGCAGCCATTATCAGGGCCAGAAAACGCCTGTTGCCAGCAAGTTCTATGAAGAGTTTAGGCGCTGACTTCCCGCATCTCGTAGCGGCCTGGCGCTGCGCTGCTTACAATGGTAACTGCGGCGAAACCCTCGGCCTTTGTTGGGAGAGCAGTGCTGCTGAACTGCAGTTCATAAAGCGGCTGAAACTTTCTTACTTCTGCTGCAACCTCTGCTTCGCCGGGTTTACGGCGGGAATGGAGGCCAAGCTCCCTCCTTAAGAATCTTTCAATAGCAACCGGGCGTGGAGTGTCCATCCAGTAAGCCACTTTTACAAGCCCCAGACCGCTTTGCTGTGCCATAGCTTCAAGCGGGCTCACAACTTCGTAGCGCTTGTCAGGGTCAAAAGAAGGGCCTTCCAGGATTACATCACCCTTTAACCACAGGTGCTCAACAGCCCTGAAGGCAGCTTCCATATTTGTCTGCATGCCGCTCACGCATAGTTCAAGCTCAGCAGCTGAGCAGCTAGCAGCAAACGCACTTGCCCTGACAGCAGCCTCCAGGTTCAGTAGGGCATCAACCGGCGCTTGGATGTTTTTTGCATTCCCTCTTCTGAACAGGTCAATGCCGCCCTGGGCAGTGTCATAATGAACAACAGGAAGCCCCTCCTTTCTGGCGTACCAGTCAGCAAAGGTGGTCTTCCCGGAACCGATTATTCCGCATACAAGATGTAGTGTCGCGTTTGTTGACATTTTGGCACTTTGCTCCCCAACTGTAATTTTCCTGGTATTTCTAATCAGCTCCTGGCACCGGGCCGTTAAATTCATCAAGAGCTATCACAATGGGCGATGGATTGTAAAATTCATACCCGCCGGGATTCGGGCTGCCATCGAACAGGGCAGCCTCCAAATCGCGCAAAGGCTTGTCGGTCAGAATGGACATTGTTGTTTCAAAGTCCATTGTCCGCTGCTGTTTCTCAAAGTATGTTCTTATTTGGGATGGTGTTTCGGGATTAGCCAATACTGCTGAGGTAACAATCTCATTTCCTCTTCTGAGCCGATAATTCCGGTCCAGGACATCAACCAGCCAGTCAAAAGCTGTAGAGGGATTTCCCTTTCGCAAGGCCTTAACCAACCGGGCCCGGTGCTCATCCCAGGCAGGTAACATGAAGCGGGTCATTTTTTCCATTGAGGCAGCTCTAATCCTTTGGTGCTTCCCAATTGGTATGCCTGGGCGGGGCTTACTCAGTTCGTAATCCAAATCAATCACCATCGTACGCTTGTTTTCGCTGCTTATTGCCGTATTGATTGTGTATTCCTGGCCGGCTACCAGCCATGGAAATGCAAATATCTCCATATCAACAGCAAGCATTACGGCCATCTGCAGTAGCGGCTTGTTCTTGCCAAACGTGCAGCCGAAAGGCATGGCTAAAGCGTTAATGTCCCTATTACTCACATAGGAGCGAAGCATTGCCATGTCAAGGTTGGGAGGTGAATCCGGAGGAGGCCCCCAGCAAGAGTATTCCTCGCCATCAAATCCAAATTGCTGCTGCAGGCGAGGATATCTTGGAATCCTGTTGACAGCTTCTTCAAGGGGTGGAAATCCTCCCAGATACTCCCCGTTTATGTAGCCACGAATTTTTGGGCAGGGGTACCAGCCGTGTTCCGCGAAAAGATATGCGGTCACATCGCTCATCTGCTTAAGCACCCTTCCCAAATCCATGCCAATAAAGCCGAAGTCAACATCGCTCACAGATTGAATTCCCAGCATATCCCTGTAAATCCGGGCTCCAGTAGTCTGGCTGCCAAACAATGTAAGGGCAAGAAAATTGTCTGGAAACTCCTGCTGCAGCTGATTCGAAATTGTCCAAGCCGTCCTGGCTAGTCGAGTAGGAACCAGGTAACGATGCGACTGATAAGCATCTAGGAACGCGTTATCAGTCCTGCCTTTTCGCAACCCAAGCATATCAGCTGAGAATGGCCAATCATTTAAAAGAATTGCGCATATTTCATCACTGCCCAAGACGGGCAGCAAGCGTTAAATTACCTGAACAGGACGCTTTTCTTCCTCGTTTTCTGCCGATAGAAAGAACAAAAGTTTTTATATTAGCTTTAATCAAATGCCGGATATGGAAAAGTCATTGCTCAGTGAATTGTCGAAAGAACTGGAAATCCCGGAAAAAAGAATATTAGACGAAAGCCTGCACGTTTTTCTGGAAAAGGAGCTTAGAGACGCGTCTGCGGAGATTTTGAAAATCAAAGCACAATTCAACATCTCAAGCGCAAAGGAGCTAAAGGGCAGAATAGAGAAAGGCGAAGTGGAAGAACACCCCGCCTGGGAGCAGCTCATTTACTGGGAAAACCTTGAAAAGAGGGTTAAGGCGGTCAACGATTGGATGCAGAAATTACGTACCTCGAGCTAAAAGGCATTGCCTTGCGGGAATTTCCTGACATTGTAGTTTCTGCCACCACCGCCAGAGGGCCCTTAAACGCGGCAAAAAACCTCCGGATATTTTTCGTTGACGACTCTTTCCTAGATGTATGGTTAAGCGATGAGAAATATTCCTACCACTGGCAGCGCAAAGATGGCAAAATCTTCCGGCACGATAATGCTCCGCATAAAAAGCACAAAGGCATAAAGACTTTTCCAAAGCACTTCCATGACGGCTCTGAAGGCGATGTGAAAGAAAGCGAACTTGGCGATAAGCCTGAAGTTGCGCTAAGGGAGTTCCTGAACTTCGTAAGGAAAAACATTTAATTAGTGGAGCCACTGCCAGAGGCAGAAGGTGCCTGTAGCAAGCAGGTTCTATGAGGAGTTCGAAAAGCGATAAGCTGGAGTTGGCGAATCAGGTCCTAGCGGTCGAAGCAGTTTCTTTCACGTCGTATTGTCCCGGCGCAGCCCACCTGACCGTGAAGATCCTTTCAAACCCCTCATCCAGTGAGAGAGGCTCAATGGCGGCTGCTTGCCTTAAGTGTTCCGCAAGCGGGTAATTTAGCATACCCAGCGCGTGCAAGCCCCCTCTTGAAAGCTGACGGGCACGCATGCGCTCATAAGCCGCGTGTAAGGTGTCGGCCTGCGTCATGTAGCCAAAGACGTGGATGACCCAGCCCATCGCTGCCCCCATGCCGTTCAGGCCGGCAAAGACGCCTCTCCGCCGCTCCCTCGTTACGGTCTTTGGCTCGTAGACAACACTGCCGAACTTGGTTAGGCTGTCCTCTATTCGAAGAGTTGCCTCTGCTTTGGCGATCTCCTCCAAATAAGGATCACCAAACGATCCCGAATTGTGTAGTCTTCTTAGTACCTTAAACCGCTTATGAAGGGGCATACCTCTCAAGAACAAAAGCTCCCCAGAGGGGCGCCCAAAAACAGCATCAACGAGATCATCACCAATCTCATCACCACCTACCAACATACAGCCTTCCTGCCTTGCCAGCTGGCTGCCGAATTCGGTCTTGCCTGTGCCTGACGGTCCTAATAGCATGTGCACGATTTTATCAAGAGTCATAAACCAGAAAGGTAACCAGAAATTGAATAAAAAGCTTTACCTGAACAGGACGCTTTTCTTCCTGACCTTCTGCCACTTGTAGCTTCTCATTTTTTTTGAAGAGCCAAAGCCGCAGCTTGCGCAGGTCCTTCCCCTCAAAGTCAGGGTGCGTTGCCCGCATCTCCGGCAGTAAATCATGTTCTTCTTGCCGGACTTTTTGCCAAATGATGCTGTTCCTTTTGACATAATATCAGGTGAAAAAATGCCGCATTAAAAAGCTTTCTATTCCGCAGAAATCATCACTATCGTATCGCCTCTCAGGAAGACAACGCCAAGTTTTCTCACAACTTCGCCGTTGCTTCTCTCTTCAGCGTCTTCCAGAACTACGTTGACGTGAATGTCAAATGCCTTGAGCTTTCCGGTATATTGCTTGTTGTTCTTGAGCTCAACAATGACTCGCTTGTTTCTTGCATTGTTAAGCGCATCAAGCGGTCTTGCTTCATAATTTGCTTCTGCCACAACAGTTCCCCCCAACAAAAGTACCGTGATAAATCTGCAATAAATATTAGTTCCTGCTAATATATAAAGGTTGTGGCACAATTGCCCGCCTATTTTACTATGTCGAGCACCAGCATCGTTTCTGTTCTGGCAACTCCGCCTATCCGCTTGAGGTTTCTCAGCAGGATGCTGCCAAGCTCTTCGGCGTCTTTCGCCCGGACCTTTATCAGTATGTCATTGGCGCCTGTTACAGCATTTACTTCTGTAATGAAGGGCATTGCTGCAAGCCTCTTTGAAATTTCGTCATGTTCCTGGTAAGCAATATCAATCAGCACGTAAGCAGTCAATGGCTTGTTCAGCTTGCTGTAGTCAAGCACTGCAACGAGCTTCTTGACAATACCGAGTTCTTTAAGCTTCCTTATCCTGTTGTGCACGGTTGTCTGCGGCATGCCGAGAATTGCGGCGAGTTTTTTAGTCGTCAGGCTGGCGTCCCGTTCCAGGTGCTCAAGTATCGAGAAATCCTTGCTGTCAGGCTCAAAATTTTTACCTATTTCCCCCATATTTGGAAAATAATTTCACTGCTATTTAAAAATATTGCTATTTTTAGAATAGTTTACCAAAATTTCGGCAATAAGTATTAATAGTTTGCAGCATTGCTAGATTGTTTTCAAGCATTAGCCAGTGGAATCTTAAAATGATGAGGCAAGGGGGCATGATTTTCGGCTTAGCAGGAGCTTTTGCGGAAAAAGCCT
The DNA here is from genome assembly GCA_016180085.1 of Candidatus Woesearchaeota archaeon. Taxonomy (GTDB): domain Archaea; phylum Nanobdellota; class Nanobdellia; order Woesearchaeales; family UBA10216; genus UBA10216. The sequence goes on from JACPBX010000004.1 coordinate 33,391, forward strand.
TGTTTATGGAAAAATATCCGGAGCAGGTTGCAAGATTTCCACAAGCACCACAATTTTTGCGGCTTTTTGGCAGAAAGGCATAAGTAGAATGAAATGGCAATAAGTGGCTAATGAGCGGTTCATTCCGGCTTTATATAGAGCATATAACGAACCCATTTAAACCGAAACAGGTTACCGTAAGCCAACAATAAGTGTTGGGTGTTTGGGCATGAAGAACAGCTTTAAGTCTGGTTTTGTGATGTTCATTATTGTTTCTATTGCTGTGCTGCTCATGGCTACTGCGTCTTATGCGCAGGCCCAAGGGGGATCAACTAGCGGTTGCGGTGATGGAATTTGTATGAATGTTGGCTGCCTGACCTTAAATTGTGCAGCGCCGGAAACGTGGGAAAACTGCCCTCAAGACTGCCCCGCAAGCTGCCATGACGGCTTCAAGAACCAGGACGAAACAGGCATTGACTGTGGTGGGAACTGCTTTGAACCAACCAAGCCGGAGTGGTGCGATGGCTTTGATAACAACAAAGACTGCATGGTTGATGCTAACTGCACGGCAAAATCTGGCATAGGTCCTGGAGGCGCTGTGACTCAGCCGGTTTCTCCATTGCCTGCGCCAAAGCAGCCTGAGCCCGGTTGCTACGATGGCCATAAGAATCAGGATGAGCTGAGTTACGACTGTGGAGGTGTGTGCGTAATTGATATCCCTGAAGTCTGCGACAACAAAGACAACGACAGAGATTGCCAAGTAGATGAGGGCAACGCATGTTCACAGGAAACCCAACAGGAAGCCACTGAACAACCTGTAATCGTTTCCGCCACGCCTGAAGTTTTGCCTGCGCCAGTTCCTGTTTCTGCACCAGTGCCTGCGCCAGAGAGTCAGCCCGAGCCGGGCACGCCACTTGAAGTGCCAGCGACGCCTGCTAAGGAAATGCCGGCAATTGGCGACTCTGACATTTCTTCACTTACCGATGGGGAGCTTGACGCGTTCATAGAGCAGAATGGCGGTGCTGATTTCATTAAGCAGGTGAAGAAACTTGCGGAAGAAAAAGGCATCTATGTGCCAAAGGAGGAGTCTGATGTGCAGTTTGGAAGGAAATATGTACTGTACTTTTTCAAGCATCAGTCAGAATTGGCTGCTGAGTTTGAAGGGAAGGAGCGGACTGAAGCTGATTTTGTGAACTTGCTGAGGCACTTCAGCGAAGAGGCATACCCAAATCCTGAGCCAAGGCCGCAAGCGCAAGGCTTTTTTTCAAAGGTTAAGTCATTTTTCAAAAGACTGTTTGGGTAACTTGTAAGCTGATATGCTACTGTTGCGATGGGGAAGCTTAGCATGGCACTAAATGCGAAATCACAGAAAAAATGTAAAGCGTGGAACATAGGGAACAGAGTATGCATCCTATTTGTCATGCTGCTATTTCTTGCACAGCCTGTTTATTCAGCATCAGTACTTGGAGATTTTGGAAAAGTAGAAGCATCCAATGAGCAATCACAGGCACAAGCAGGCGCAGTTGAACAACCAAAAGAAGACACAAACACGCAACAACTAGCTCTTGCTACGATGCTTGTAGAAGAAACAGGACTGGAACAACTGCAGGAAACCGCACAAATCCCAATAGGGCAATCACAAGGCATTGCTTTAACCAATCCAGCAGAAACAAACTCAGATACGGGCGGCATTGGCGCTGCGGCAGCCGGAATTATTCGGGATCAGCAGGCATCAGGCTCACAAACAGAAAACATCAGCGCACAGGTAAGCCTTGCAGATTGGAAGCTTGCAAAAGAAGTAGAGAGTACCAACCCGTGGGAGCCGAAAAGAGTAACGAGCGTATTCTCAAAAAATGACTATGGATCCTTCCTTTGGACAAGATTGGAAAGCCTCTATCAGAGCCACAACATCAAGTGGCAATGGCATGACCCCAGCGGCGCATTTTATTCTGAAGCAACCCACACAACAAGCAACCCAAAAGATTCCGGCTATGACTACTGGGGATGGTACAAGACATGGGGCTGGGTATACATAAAGGATTTCACACCCCAGAACAAGCCCGGCTTATGGAACGTCAAATACTTTGTTGACGGAAGCGAATGGATAAGCGCAAACTTCATCGTAAGCTACCTATTCAAGGAAAACCGGATGACGAAGGCAGTTGACGGAGACAACAATCCCGGCACAGCCGTGACAGAGTTCTCAGCCAATGACGACATTGCATACGCATGGTACAAGCTCGAAAGCGTTGCAGATGCCCTCAAACTGAAGCACAAGTGGTATGCGCCGGATGGAAGCCTATATTTTGAGACTACCCCGGCAACATCGCAAGACCCGGGAAAGGATTCGTACTGGAGCAGCCTGAAAGTCTCACATGGAATATACATCAAAGGCACTCCAGCAGAGACAAAATGCGGAAACTGGAGAGTAGAGGCATACATAGATGACAAGCTAAAATATGATCAGGGATTCACAATCAAAGACTGCGCCCCACCAGTTGAATGCAAGGCTGAAGCCCTTGAGGCATGGGTAGGAAAGGATGGAGAGATTTACAACAACATAAAGACGCACCACAAATTCATAAATAACGAAGGAAAAGCGCTTAACTACAACATAAACTTTGATCTGTTCGGACCAGACGGAACAAAAGTCGGCCAGTGGTCAAGCAGCGGAAAGCTTGACCCGGGATGGCAGGTGGTGTGGTGGGTGCAATATGGGGTTCCATCGGGGGGCTGGAAGCCGGGAAGCTACACCTCAAGAGCCTCAATAGACGGATACTGCGGGAACTATCGCGTGCAAAAGTCAAACGAGGCATACCCTGCAATACCAGCGCCAGCGCCACCGCCAGGGGGAGGCACCACAAACTTCTGCGACGGGGCAATCAGTGTAAAAGTCACCGACAAATTCAGTAACAGCCTGCAAAGCGTAAAGGTTTACCTTGACGGGAACCTGGAAGGGACAACCAGTGCAGAAGGCAAAAGGAACATAGTCATAGCTGATAACGGCTGCGGAAAAGTGCACGCCGTAAAAGCAGTCTGCCCGAACGATGCACTCTGCAGCGAGAAAACCACAACAATAGACTACGATGGCGATGCCAGCGCGCTCGGCTTTGTATGCAAATGCCCAGGCACAGTGCCAGGACTTGACATACAAGCCGGTACGGACTCATTCAAATACTTCAAGGACTCCGACATAAAGCTCAACGCGCTGATAAAGAAAGCAGATGGCAGCACAGTTGCAAATTCTCTGCTTACAATCTATGACCCGTTCCTGGGCGCAACAAAGTTCTTCAGCCTTGCTGAAGGAGCGCTCTCATACGGCTCAAAGGCAGCCCTGCCGGGATTGCAGGCATTCTTCCTATCAGGATACAAGCAAGGATTCCTCCCTGGGCTTTCAAAAATAAAAGTTGTCGTAGAAGACTTCACAGGCGAGATAACTGTGCAGGCAACCCACAAGGACGGAACATCGCTCAAATCAGCGCTCGTTTACCTTGACGACCAGTTCAAAGGCGCGACGGACAGCACGGGCAGCAAAACCTTCAGCGCAGAAAAAGGCAAGGTAAGCGTTCTTGCGCTTAAATGCCCCGGAGCAAAAACTGACGGGCCATACTGTGCAGGAAAAGATGTCGCGGTAATTGACAATAACTTCATACCGCTAAGCTGCGACTGCGGCCCGGAAGGAACGAACAAGAAAGGAACCATTCTGCTCCAGCTCAAGAGCAAAAACTGCCCGCCTGAATTCCAAAGCTGCCCGATAGGAAACGCTTTGGTTTCGGTTGACGGCCAGAAAATAGGCTACACGCCTGGGTATGGCTTCATGGAGCTGCCAGGCCTCAAATACGGAAACAGAAAAGTGGAAATCACAGGACTTCTGACAGACAACGAAGACGACGAAACGCCAGAACTCAAAAGAAACATAACAAGGATAACTGTAGACGCACCATTTAAGCACATACCGCTTGAACTAAGGGGCGAGGACTTCCAGGTCATAAAAGGCGCTGAAGCGGAATCGATGATGAGCGCCGAGAACGCAAGCGAGCAGTTCATTATCATTCCAATACTGATATGGGTGGCGTTAACCGCATGGGACGCCAAACAATTGCACGATTGCGAGAAAAAGTACGACTATGACCCGTTAGTGGTTGAGGCAGAGTGCTGGGATGAAAGGCTGTTCTTAGCAAGCAACTTCATACCATTAGGCACCATATTCAGCAAAGCTGGGAAAGGAATCAAAGGCCTTGTGCACGTTCTTGAGTTTGTTGATGGCAAATGGGTAAGGAAAGCGGTTGAGGTAACAAGGATTGGAGAGGCTTTCCAGCACGCCGTCAGGCTTTTTGACCGCGTGCATAACGTCTATAAGGTAGTTTCGGAGTATGGCGGCAGGGCATTGGGCTATGTTGTCCGTAAAACAGGTTTGAAAGAAGTAATAATCGTAGTCAATCATGTTGAGAGCATCATTCTCAGAGACTGGGATGCTGCTGTGAAGGCGGTGCAGCTTAAGTTCCTGGGAAAAGATACTTTACAGATCGGGAATACGATCCTTAAAAAAGCCGATTTTGTAGGAGAATCGCTTGCAAAAACTATTGCTCGCATAGATGGGGAAATTGGTGAGGCTTATGCTGAAGAAGCATTTAAGCAATTGGCAAAAAAAGTTGACCCTAACATTGCAGTAAATTTGATAGATAAAACTGCGCTTAAAGCCTTTATAAATTCAGAAGAGGAGATAGTCACGGCAGGCTATAGAATGACGTTCAAACCTAATGGGAAAAGCATCAATGTTTTTGCCAAAGATGACATAACGCATGCAAGTCAATTAGGCGAAATAGACAGGTTATTTGACTTTCAGGGGAAGCCAGTTGTTATTGAAGCCAAGCTAAAAGATAATATAGTATATGATCCGCGTCATAAAATAGATCCTGAGAAGTTTCCTTCAGACATAAATCCAACTGCATTACCTCACATCATGAAAGCTACTCAAGAGCTTTATGTTGAAAAGGTTCTTAAAAATTCATTGCCTGAACTTACTGAGGAAGAATTAAAGCGCACCATAAGGCCGCAATATGTTGTTGCCGGGCCTTCTGATGTTGTGAAGGGTTTTGTTCGCGATCCTGTGAACCCTGCACTTCCTTCTGCTAGTTGGCGCTCTATGACTGATGACTTGATAAGAGAAGGCTATGAGAATCCTTTGCCATTGTCTTTTGTTGAGGATTTTGCTTCGTTGGATAAGATGGCACAGGATTTGGCACGCGGAGGTAATTAAAATGTCTGAAGGAACTTATTTTGGTGTGAAGTTAAAGAAAGATGCTATAACAAGTAATGAGGCGCTTGTTGGCGCCTTTATGAAGTACTTGGGTTGTTTTGACAACCCTCGCATTTGGGAGGTTTTGCTTGGTAAAGTTGGAGAGCGGTTTGGAGAGACCACCTATAAACTCGGTGACACGAGTAATCACGTGTATGATAATTTGCCTAGGAAAGCTGTGCACGATTTTTTGAAGAAAGCAATTGCCGATAACCCTGGTGTTGAGTTTGACGGTATCCGCAGTTACGGACTGGCTCTTTTTGATGCAGATAAGTACGGTTTTCCTGCTGACACGATAATAGCTGGTAGGAACGGACTTAACTGGCAGGGTCTGAGCCCGGGTAATTACGGTCTTGACAGTAAAACATACGGTGTTTCTGATGGGGTTTGGGACCTTAAACAGGATGACAGAAAGGCAATTCCTCTGATTGAAGTCCAAAGAATGCTTTTTGACCTGTTCAAGCGCATTATTGAGTCCTTTGACCCTGTTTTGCTTACTTTCAGGAGAGAAAATTTGGAAGAATTATGGCAGTCCACGGTGTTTTACTTCAGGGATCCTTACCTCTTTTGTCTGGATTTAAAGCCTGGCGATGATGTTAATGACGTTGGTATTGTGAAAAAGCTCAACGAAATTAAGTCTGTTTTGAGTCTGAGTGAGCTTGAGCGTATTTTGAATGAGAATAGTTCAAGTTGCAATTATGAGGTTTGGAAGTCTTCCTACGGTGGCATCGGTATTTTGGGTCGGCTTGTTTATGAGCGCCCTTCAAAGGGCATAACTAGCGGGATGGCTGCCCTTCGAAGGGTTGTGCGTGAGAGGGGCATTGACTTGCCTGAAGGCGAGATTGAGAAGTGGGCGGGTTATGAGGAGGATTTTATCAGGGATATGGAGAAAAGAGGGAAGGGTAAGGGCTGATGCGTTTATGAACCAAGGCTCGATTAAGGCAATCCGAAGAGTAATTGCGGGAGGCGTAGCAGCGCTTATTGTGCTGCTGCTTATCAGCTTCCTGCCGCTGGAAAAGTGGAGCCAAACAGCTGCTTACAGCCAAAACACTCCTGCAGCAACGGATAGGGAAGAGGACGCAGGCTTGCGAGAGAAGGGCATGGCAGAAATAGCCTTGCGGCATGGAGAACCTGTAACGCCGCAGCCTAAAGCCAAGCTTGGGAAAGGACAGTCGGAAGCTGCTGTGCCAAGGCCTGAAATCATAGAGCCTGTACTTGCGAATGAGATGAAAGCAGAAGGTGGGAAAGGAAAAGAGATAGAAGTTCTGATAAGATTTGCTGATTCTGATGGAGAAGGTGCGGCGGGTGTGCTGGCAACCACGGCCTCGCGGATAGATTCGGAAAGAACAAGGATGAAAGAGGTTGCGGAAGAGCTTGAAAAGGCCGGCGCAAAGGTGGAAGGCGCTTATCTTGTAGGAAACTTAATAGTGGCAAAGGTAAAAGCCAGCGAGCTTGAGAAAATAACAGAGAACAAAAAAGTGGAAATGATTTCTGCAAACAGGGAAGTTCAGGCAGTGCTGTCGGAAAGCGTTCCACAGATAGAGGCAGACGCGTTCTGGAACGCAGGCTTCAAAGGTAAAGGCGTAAGGGTTGCAATACTTGACACGGGCATAGACTCCAGTCATCCGATGCTCGCAGGAAAGGTAATAGCAGAAAAGGCATTCACAGGGGAAGACCACACTACTGACCTTAACGGGCACGGAACCCACGTTGCAGGAACAGTAGCCGGCACAAAAGCAGCAGGGGGGAGCTATGACGGAGTTGCGCCTGATGCATTGTTGATGAATGGGAAGGTGCTTAGCGACGATGGCTGGGGGAGCACAGCAGGCATCGTGGCAGGGATAAACTGGGCAGTAGACCCTGACGGTAATCCGGAAACAGACGACGGAGCCAAGGTGATAAGCATGAGCCTCGGCGGAACGTACAACAACCCATACGATCCTATGAGCATGGCAATAAAAGAAGCTCTTGAAGCAGGCGTTCTTGTCATAGTTGCTTCGGGAAACTGCGGTGCATGCGGCCTATGCGGAGGCTACAAAGGCGTGACGACTCCGGGAACAAGCCCATGGGCTTTCACAGTGGGAGCAGTTGATAAGAGTAACGAGGTTGCGTGCTTCTCAGGAGGAGGCGTTATAGATGAGGTAGGCGTAAAACCTGACATAACGGCGCCAGGTGTTGGAATAAAATCCTCTGTGCCGGGCGGGTACAGCGCATACCAGGGAACCTCTATGGCAACGCCTCACGTTTCAGGAGCCGCAGCGCTGCTGCTGCAGAAAAATCCGGCATTGAGCCCGGAGCAGATAAGGAGCATACTTGAAAATACTGCGACAGATAGGGGTGCCACAGGCAAAGATACGTCCTATGGTGCAGGAATACTGAACCTAAGCGCAGCATTCAGGGCGAAGGCAGCCATAAAGGCAACGAGCAGGATATCTGCGGACATGCTAACGAGTGAGGAGCTAAACGAGGAAATAATATTCTACAACTTCGGAAGCGAGCCGCTTTACATAAACGTGTCCCATGACAGCTGGATAAGATTCACAGGGCTGCCTGAAAGCCCCTTTCGGATAGAACCAACGCGCAACATCACAACGAAGTACAGCATAGCGGCTTTAGAAATCGGGGCAGGATTGCATAACGGCAAAATCGAGGTGAATACGAGCGATCAGGACCTGCGAAATGTTTCGGTAAGTATCAGCATACGCGTATTTGAGTCCACAGCCCCGAAATTTGAGGAAGTTGCCTTCCCTGCTCTTGCCTTCTCAAGAGAGGAGCTGGAGCTTGCCACAAGCGTAACCGACAATGGGATGGTAAGCAAAGTAATCGCGAAAGTTAAATCACCTGAGAATGCATTTCCGCAAGTTGAGACAGGGCTTGAAAAGATTGATGAAAAGAGATGGCGAGGCCTTTTGAGGATGCCCCTGGTTTCTTCATCCAAACAGGCTGTGCTGGAAGTGACTGCTTCAGACAATGATGGCCACGCATCAGTGTTTGAGAAGGGAATGGAAATAACCAATCTTGTAGTTGAAATAAAGGGCAGCGATAACGCAACACAAGGCAAAGCAGTGGAGATAGGTGCAATCTTTGTGAACACTGCAGATGCAACGAAAGACGTACTTGCTGAGTTTGAAATAGTAGACTCACTCGGGATAACAGCATTCAGGAGCGTTGACGGCTCAGTAAACCTGCCGACGGGCTTTAAGGGGATTTTTTCGGTAAAATGGACGCCTGAAAGCTACGGCAACTACGTTGTCAACGTAACAATCAAAAGCCCAAGCGAAGAGATAATGGCGAATTCAACGGAATCACTCACCATAACCCTCCCGCAGTGGGGCAGCATGCAATCAGTAAAGCTGCCGGAAGCAATTACAAAAGGAGAAGCGCTCAGCTATGAGGTGCAGTTCGGAAACAGCGGGCCAGCGCCTTTTGAAGCAATAGCCGCACTATCAATATTAGATGAGCACCAGAAAGTAAAGCTTGTGGTGCCCTCTGAGGAAAAGGAAGTGCCTGCAGGAGGAAGCATAACATTTTCCGCATCAGCGGAAAAGCTATCGCTAAGCGGAGGCAACTACACGGCAGTCCTTCAGGTATTCTACGGAAACAGGGAGGAGGTTGTTGAAAAGCCACTCAAAGTTACAGCACCAGAGACGCTTGGGATAACATTAGGGCTGGCAAAGAAAGAAGTTGAGTACGGAAGTGAAAACCTGCACTACACCGTAACAGCACGCAACACAGGGGCAATGCCTTTGTTTGCAGAATTCAACACCACTTTGCGCAACAGCGAGGGTGATGAAGCATATTCTGCAAGGTTCAACGGCTCGGAAGTAGCGGCAGGAGAATCGCTTGGAATAAGTTCAGAGATAAACACGACAGGCCTTTCCGTAGGAAGCTATTTGCTGACCGTCAATGCCAATTACGAAGGCAATAGCGTAAACACGCAAACTCAATTCAATATTGAGGATACAGCGCCGCCTTTGCTTGGGCCTGTAACCCTGCCAAAAGCTGTGAGGCGGTACGAACCGATTGCAGCAGAGCTGGGCGCGCTTGATTACAGCCCGCTGGCGAACATAAGTGCGAAGCTCATAACAGGGGAAAAGAAGATTCTTGGCGAAAGCAATGCAAGCCCTTCGAGAGGGAATCCGGTTATTTTCAACACGGCAGAAACAGGAAAGCACCTGCTTATTCTGGAAGCATGCGATGCCTACAATAACTGCAACACATCAGAAAACGCGATAACAGTGGAAGAATGCCCAGGCAGGAAGGCACTAATAATAAATGCAAGGAATGATCAAAAGACGGTAAGGCCACTTATTGAGGGAGCGCTCTCAAGCAATGCTTGCATTTACGAGTACAATACCACAAATGGAGCCTTACCGGATAGCAGCTATCTCGCTAATTTTACTGCAGTAATATGGACATCAGGAAACAGCCAAAGGGCGGTTCCGCAGCACTACCAGAGCCTATTGCTGGACTACATACTCGGAGGGGGCAGCCTGCTTGTTGAGGGAGCGGACATAGCGTTCAGGCACAGAAACGACGAGTTCATGCGGAACATAACCCACAGCGTCCTTGCTGAAACCATGACAGTGAGTCTGCCAGGCTCGCCGGAAGCATCCCCACAGGAAGGCAAGGAAATAAACATCACAAGAGCTGCACCTCATCACATCACTTTTGCGCTGCCGGAAACGTTCAGCTATCGACCACCGGACCAAAATAGGGATCCTGATGAGGTGCTTCCCCTGGATGAGGCAGACGGGTTGCTAAGGTGGGGTGAAAGAGATGGCTATGCAGCAGTGGCATACGAAACGAGAGTGGAAGGGCTGAACATTACAGAACCTGAAGGGCACTACAAAACCGCATTCCTGCCACTTGACATAGCAGGACTAAACGGGGAAACTGCAAAAAGAATCCTCGCAGATACCACAGAGTGGCTGCTGCTTGAAAGCTCATTGTCAGATATAAGGGTCGAAGTAACCCACGGCCGCCTAGTAGAAGGAGATAATGAAATCAACCTGACAATTACGGAGAAAACCGGTCCTGCAACTACAGCTGAAGTGATATTTGAAGTTGACAAGAGCAAAGTTTATTCGCAGGAAATTGAAATGCCTGAAGGCAGCAGCACAATACGGCTTGCCGTGCCTTTAACAGCAGGCGAGCGCACAATAAGAGCAGCTGCAATCGCACCGATATCCGAACAGGACTACAAAAACAATGAGGTGGCCTACAAGGCATACGTGGCTCCCAAACTGCCAGATATCATTGTTCAGGGCATCGCCTACGCGTATGAAGCGGCAACCCAGACCGCAGAAATAAATGTAACCGCAACCAATAGAGGGGGCACCGCGGCAGAAACAGACATCACGGTTTTCATAGGAGATAATGCCACGGGCACAGCTCATCTCAACCTGCAAGCCGGAGGGGAGGCAAATCGCTCATTTAAAAGCAGAGCAGCCGCAGGCAAGAAAAAAATAACGGCAAAATCTGAAAACGCCGAAGACGCCAATTATGCAAATAACCAGCTGACAATAGAGGCAAACTTCTGCAGCAAGGAGAGAATACTTGTCGTAGATGACAATGACACAGAATTATACGCTACAAGCGCCCCGAGCAGCGCCCCTGAAATAGCAAGAATACTTGATGAAAACGGCTACTGCGCAGAACTATGGGGAGAAGCGGAGAAAGGGCTGCCAACCAGCCTGAACGCATTCCCCCTGGTTGTATGGAGCACAGGGGACTACCTGCAAGCAATCACAAGCAGCGAAGATGCCGAACTAATCAGGGGCTACAGAAACAGCCTCCTGCTTGAAGGAAGCGACATTGCAGCAGACCTGGCAGGAAGAGGGAATGAATCGCTTCTGCGCGAGATAAGCGGGACAGCATTCGCCTCGGACGTTCTAATACCGTTAACAGAAAACCGCACACTAAACAAGAAGGAACACCCTATACTTGAAGGCGTGGGGAATCTTGAAATTGGAGGCAACAGGTCGCCATACCCTGACGCTGTTGAAGCCCTTGATGCCGAAGCGGTTGCAGAGTGGCAGAATGCGAACGGCACGGCAGCAATAACCGCAAGGACAGTAACCGACCCGCCCTATGGCAGGAAGCAAGCGTACTACGCGTTCTCGGTAGACGGCATAACAGACCCGGCAGTCATGGAAAGGCTCGTGCTCAACACGGTGCAGTGGCTGCTCAGGCCTAACAGCGTCCCACAGCTGCACAACTTGTCAGACATTACAGTGAATGAAGGAGAAAATGCATTCATGGAAATAAACGCCACAGATGCAGATAACGATACCCTGAGCTACGCTGTAAACGATTCCAGGTTCGTAAAGGGGCAGCAGGGGCAGCAACAAAACGCGAATGTGTTTGTTTGGAGCGCCAGTTACAACGACGCAGGCAATTATAAGGTATTAGTCTCTGCCAGCGACTGGAAAGATTCCGCAAATGCGACAATCAACGTAACGGTGCTTGGCGTAAACAGGCCTGCTGTTTTCAACAACACTTTTGAAAACATAACCACCAGCGAAAACGGCACTGTTGTGCTGAAGTTGGTGCCATACGATGCAGATAACGATCCTCTTGAGCTGGAGGCTCTTATGGGTGCACGTGAAGTGCCGCAGCATTACTCAAATGTGGCGCTCTTTGGCGCTTCGTTTGATTCCGGAAGTGGAACATTTGTTTGGACGCCTGACTTCAACAGTTCGGGTGAATACGTTTTGAGGGTTGACCTGCTTGAGTACTACATATCGCCGCTGGAGGGCATGATGCTGAGAAAGCTGGTTAACATAACCGTGGCAAATTCTAATCGGGCGCCTTCTTTTACTTTTGAACCCAATGATTCAACTTCTATTGGTGCAGAAAAAATTGAAATTACCATGTACGAGGGGCAGACCAAGAACTTCAGCGTGATAGCGACAGACCCTGACAGTGACACACTTGCTTACACATGGCTGCTGAATGGGGCAGTAGTTTCAACAATCCAAAACTTCAGCTTCAGCCCGAAGTACAACGAAAGCGGAGATTATAACCTCACCATAATTGTCAGCGACGGCCAGGCAGAGACAAAGGCAGACCTGCTCATAACAGTGCTGGATGTTAACAGACCAGCTGCGATAAAAGGCGTCCTCATATCGCGGCCCCTTAAGAATACGGCAAGCGCAACCGCAATCATTTTTGATGAATTTAACGATGGCAGCATTAACAGCTCAATTTGGATCCAAAGCGACTGGGATGGAGGAGTGCTTGTAGAGGCTGATGGCGCTCTGCATTTCGAAACTGGTTCTTCCAATGACAGGCAGATTAGGACAAAATCAGACCTGGGCTTGCACGAAAATTTTACCATAGCATTCAGGATTAAAGTCGACTATGTTTCCGGTGACAAAAATTCCGGTTTCTGGCTTGGCAACCTGGCTGAAGGCCAGCCAAGTGTAAGCAGCGGCCACAGGGGCTATTACTGGCAGTTCCACGGCAAGACGCAGGGGTTTAATATAGTCGGTCTCTATGACAACAATAGCTCATCGCTGCACGGCAAGTACAGCCCTCCCAATTGGGAGCCGGGGAAGTGGCACGACCTGAAGGTTGAAAGGGCAGCTGGAGTGGCGAGATTCTACTTTGACGGCGCCCTGGTCGGCACAGACAGCACCTTTGCCCCGATTTTGAGCGAGCTTTACTGGAACAGCGGCAGGACATGGAAAGACCCGAGAGAAGGCGAAGATGCCAGGATGAATGTAGATGACTTTTCAGTAAGTTCAACCAGTGATGAAACTGATGGATCAGTCACGCCAGACTTGGTTTATGAATTTATCAACCTGTCAAACACATCGGAAGTCATTATGTACAATAACGAAACAGGGATTCTTAGCATTCTGGCAGAAGACCCTGATGGAGATGTTTTGGCGTACACCTGGCTTTTGGACGGCATTGCTGTCTCAACAAGCCAGAACTTCACATTTGCACCAGAGGAAAACGAAATCACGAAACATAACCTTACAATCATTGCGAGCGATGGGAAGTCAGAAACAAAAGCGTCATTTATCTTGGCTGTCCTTGAGCCACCCGATTGCAGAGCCAATGTTGATGCGAGGCTGTGCGACTTCCAGCTTGGCGTCTGCAGCGGCGGCAGCGAAACATGTGACAGCAATGGCAAATGGCCCGGCTGCACGGCAGCAACATACCTAAGCTACAGCAGCAAATACGAAGCTGCTGAGACAAGCTGTGACGGGTTCGACAACGACTGCAACGGCCAGATAGACGAAAACCGTGTCTGCAATACCGCTCCGCAACTGCAGCAGATTGAAAACAAAACCACACAGGAAAACTCTCAGTTGTCGTTCACTGCTGCAGCAACCGACAACGAAGGCGACAGCCTGACTTACAACGCAACCAACATTCCGCAGGGGGCTGCTTTTGACAACGCCACAGCAGCTTTCAGCTGGGCCCCAACATTCGAGCAGTCGGGCGTCTATACAGTAGCGTTCAACGTTTCAGACGGCTTGCTGTCCGACTACGAAACCATAAACGTAACAGTAGCAAATGTTAACAGGCCGCCTGTTTTTGAAGGCTTGGCAAACAAGACAGTGCCTGAGAACTCAACCCTGAGCTTTGTTGCGAATGTTGCAGACCCTGACGGCGATGCGGTTGCATCGCTGGTGGTTTATGTTCCCCAAAGGCTCAGCAACGCCACGCTAAACAAGTCCACGCATGAGTTCAAATGGACTCCAAGCTTTGACGACAGCGGCACTTATCAGGTCACGTTTTCTGCAAGCGACGGGCAGCTTTCTGCAAACGCTTCAATCAACATTACAGTGCTCAACGTCAACAGGGCTCCTGCCATAATGCTGCTGCTCCTTGACCCGCCAGAGCTCGTCATGGGAGAGGGTGAGACAAAGACATTCGCGGCAGATGTTGGAGACGTGGATAACGACAAAGTTGCGGTAACGTGGAAAATAAACGGCGAAACAGCCTCAACAGAGCCGCAGCTGACCTTCTCACCAGAATATGACAGCAGTGGCACCTACACCATTGAGCTGCTCGTCAGCGACTACGCAGAAACAACCACCACAGCAATGACGCTCACAGTCCAGGACACTATGGAGTGCGAGCCGCTAGTTGGCAAACAGCCTTGCAAGTTGCAACAAAGCGTGTGCAAAGGCAGCTCGGAAACGTGCAGTACCGGGGGGAAGTGGCTTGGATGCGGCGCACCAACCTACCTCGGCTACAACGCGAAATACGAGGAAAAGGAAACCCTCTGTGACGGCCTTGACAACAACTGCGACGGCCTGGCTGATGAAGGGTTTGAGGACGTTGACGGCGACAAAATCGCTGACTGCGTTGATGATGACAACGACAACGACGGGGTAAAGGATGACGTGGATGAAGTTATAGGTGATGAGGGCAACGTCAACACAAACGTCAACGACTTGAAGCTTGAGGTGGGGAGCGGTCCTGACGAGAACAAGCCAAAACTTAGGGAGGTAAGGTTCAAGGCAGGCGGCAATGACCTTGCAAGGTTTGATGTCGACTTTAGCACGGCGAAACTTAACATGCGCAGCATCATGGTTAAGCAGCAGTCTGCCGCTGATAAGAAGGGCTACACTATTTTCGGCATGGCTGGCGCGGAGCATGACAAAACGCTTTACGTTGACAGGCTTTCAAGCGGCTCAAACTCGGTCTGCGTGAAGGACGCTGAGATTAATGATGTTGCCGAGATAAACAGCGGCTGCACCGGAACTGGCGAAGTTTTGGCAATATGCGGCGCACAGCCACCTTCCTCACAGCCAACACAGCTCCAGTGCTGGATGGAATCCGGAAGGTTTGCTGTCGCCCCTCTCAAGCATTCTGGCGTGGTTGAGGCGTGCTGGGACGTTGACGGTGACGGCTACCTGCCCGCTGGCTGTGAAGGCGGCATGGACTGCAACGACAACGACAAGGCACTGAATCCGGCAGCAAAAGAGGTCTGCAACGGCAAGGATGATGACTGTGATGGTGCCGCTGATGAGGACAGGGTGTGCAACACGGCTCCCGAATTCGCAGCCACAGGTAGCAAGGAAGTAAGCGAAAACGCCAAGCTCGAGTTTACGGTGTCCGCAACGGACAAGGAGAAGGACGAGATCACATATTCCGCTTCCAGCCTGCCCAAAGGGGCTTCCTTTGACGAAAAAACAGCAGCTTTCAGCTGGGTGCCAGCGTATGACCAGTCAGGGATTTATGTTGTAACGTTCACTGTCAGTGACGGGCTGGCTTCTGGTAAGGAGGAAGTCAAAATCACAGTGCTCAACGTCAACAGGGCTCCTGAAATCATTGGTGCAATTGGCAACAGGGAGGTGAAGGAGAATGAGGAGCTCAGCTTTACAGTGCAGGCAGAGGACCCTGACGGAGACAAGCTGGCTTGGACTGTAACGTACTCCAAAGAACCCGCTGGTGCGAAAGTTGAGCAGCTGGGCAGCTCCCTCAAGTTCTCATGGAAGCCTGGATTCGAGCAGTCAGGCACATACGCTGCCGAGTTTGCAGCCAGTGATGGAAGCTATTCGGCAAGTGAAACGATAACCATAACAGCGCTGAACGTCAACAGGCTGCCTGTGATAGAGCACATACTGATAGACCCGCCAGGCCTTGTGATGGGAGAGGGCGAGAAGAAGACCTTCACCCCGACCTTTTCAGACGCCGATAATGACGCGCTCACGGTTTCCTGGAAGGCGAATGGAAAAACCGTTTCTGCAAATGACGTGCTTGAGTTCTCCACAGGCTATGAGAGCAGCGGAGAGTACACTATCGTGTTTGAAGTTAATGATGGTTCGGCAACCAGCTCCACAACGATGGCGCTTACAGTACAGGACACGCTCGAATGCGAGGGCAGCCAAAAGAAGGCCTGCCCGCTGCAGCAGGGCGTGTGCAGCAGCTCATTCGCTAGCTGCGTAAACGGCAAATTTGCGGATTGTGGTGGCAGCGCCAGCTACGGCAGTAAGTACATTGCCAAGGAGGAATTCTGTTCTTTCAAGCCAAATGAAAACAGCTGCCTGGCGTTGTGCGACACGCTGGATAACGACTGTGATGGTGCCGCTGATGAGGACAGGGTGTGCAACACCGCCCCGAAGCTGCAGGCGATAGGGGAGAAGAGCGCCAAGGAGAATGAGTTGCTCACATTCACGGTTTCTGCAACAGACAGTGATGGTGACAAACTTAGCTTCTCAGCTTCAAACCTGCCGCAGGGCTCAGCCTTTGATGCCTCAACTGCAACGTTCTCGTGGAAGCCAGCCTTTGACCAGGCAGGGACTTACAAGGCCAAGTTCGCTGTCACAGATGGCCTGCTCTCTGCTGAGGAAGAACCATCCATCACTGTGGCGAACACTAACAGAGCCCCAGCCATAACAGGCACCACAGGCAGCACGGCGGTAAAAGAAACAGAAGAGGCTGTCATTACAGTTTCCGCATCAGACCCTGATGGCGACTCATTAACTTATTCTGTTGATGATTCCAGATTTGCAAATGACAATGAAAAAAGCAGCACGTTCAGGTGGAAGACAGGCTATGATGATGCAGGAACTCATTCAGTAAAGGTTACTGTTGCCGATAATTCTGCGGACGGCACCCTCACCACATCAACGGACGTTACGGTGAAGGTTGAAAACGTCAACAGGCCTCCTGTGATTAGCCAGCTCCTGCTTGACCCTGCAAACCTTGAAATGAACGAGGGCGAAACAAAGACGTTCACGCCCAGCCTGGCGGACGATGACGGCGATGCCCTTTCGGCAACATGGATGGTGGATGGCAACGTCGCGTCAACGGAAAAGGTGTTCACGTACAAGCCCGGCTTCCTTGACAGCGGCGAGCACACGGTTGAGCTGGTAGCCAGTGACCAGGCTGATGCCGCGACAACAAAAATGCTGCTGACGGTTTTCGACACCATGCAGTGCGAGCCAGGCAAAGCTGCAGGATGCCCGCTTCAGCTCGGCGTGTGCCATGGAAGCGCGGCAGCGTGCACAATGGACGGCAAAATGCCTGCGTGCGGGGCAGCCGACTACAGCACAGCCGCAAAGGGCAGCGGCAGCTATGCGCCAACCGAGGAATACTGCAGCCTTGCCCCAAACGAAAACAGCTGTTACATGTATTGCGACGGCCTGGACAATGACTGCGATGGCCAGAAAGACGAAGATAGGGTGTGCAATACAGCTCCGCAAGCAGGGAAAGCAGGAATGAAGGAAGCAAGCGAAGGGAAAGAATTGGAATTTGGGGTCGCAGCAGAAGACAGCGAAGGCGATACGCTGGCGTTCAGCAGCAGCGACCTGCCCAGGGGTGCAGCCCTGGCCGAATCAGGCACGCTCAAATGGACGCCAAGCTATGAGCAGGCTGGCGAATATGACATCCCGGTCACTGTATCCGACGGGCTGCAGCATGCCGCCATAACTGTGCAGGTAAGGGTCAGCAACGTGAACCGTGCGCCTGAGGCAGGCATACTAATTGAGCCGCAGGGCACGGAAGTAAAAACTGGCGAGTTCAGGCTTCTGAGGGCAAATGCAAAGGACCCGGACGACGACACGCTGTCCTACACGTGGACGCACAACGGACTGCTTGTTTCAAAGTCTACTTTCTACAAGTTCGCGCCAGAGCCGACAACCGGCGCAACGCACGAGTTCAGGCTAACAGCAAGCGATGGCGAATTGAACGCGGAAGCAACCGCTGTGCTGACTTACGCCAACACATGGGTATGCAATCCCGGCGAAACCAGGCCGTGCCAGCAGCAACTTGGAGTATGCGCAGGCAGCAGCGAAACATGCGCCTCAACGGGAAAATGGCCGGAATGCACCGCAGCAACATACAGCAGCTACAGCAGCTCTTACCAAACCAGTGAGGTGAACTGCGACAATGCAGACAACGACTGTGACGGGCAGGTTGACGAGGACATAGTCAAGTCCTGCGGCCCGGACAAGGGAACGAGCACGTGCGCTGCCGGTGTGTGGCAGCCCTGCTCAGGAAGCCAGGAACTTGACAAGCCAATAGAGGAGGCATGCGGCAACGGCATTGACGATAATGCCAACGGAAAAGTGGACGAGGGCTGCGACATCACAGCTCCGGCAACAACCATATACCTCTCGGAAAGCCCTGACCCCACAAAGCGGCACGAACACACGTACAAGTTCCTGATATACGCGCACCTACAGGCTTCAGACCACGAATCAGAGCTGACAGGCTGCGAGATAAACTGGAACGATGGGGATGGCTGGGAAACAGCCGATAAGGGCACGGAAGGAAAAATAACAACGCTAAACCACAGCTACAAAACGCTCGGGCAGAAAAAGGTGGAATACCGCTGCACGTCACAAGGCGGCACATCGGAAACAACCGAGAGGTTCCACGGCTATGACGCGATAGAAATAGCCGACGGCACGCCACCTTCAACAAAAGTCTACCTGGGCGACACAGAAACGCCAGCCCACAAAAAAGAGACTGCATCAATGAAGGTTTACGCCTACTTGTGGAACTGGGACTCGCAGTCTGAATTAAAAAGCTGCGAGATAGACTGGGGCGAAGGAACCGGCTGGCAGGCTGTGGATGTCGGGCCAAGGTCTCTGATAAACTTTTACACTGCCCAGCACGACTATGCCGGGAAAGGGCTGAAGCATGTCAGCTACAGGTGCACCTCAGAATTCGGAGGGACAAGCACGGGAAACAGGGAGCACTTCAACTACGACGAAATAGCCATAAAGTGAACATAAACTGAGGGCAAGATGAAACATTACCTGACAGAACTAACAGGACTAACAGGACTAATCCAGCACACGCAGGCAGGATACACAGGCATGTTGAGCAGCCTCAGAATGCCGCTAATGCCGCTTATGCCGTTTGCGGCCGCGGCAATAGCAGCAGTAATCACGGCATGCGGAAGTGGGGATGGCATTCGGCAGGCAACGCAGCAGCCCGTAACGCAAACACTGGAAACCGCAATAGCGACAGCAACGGTAACGGGAACCCATACTCCAGCAACAACTGCAACAATTGCAGGGCTGCCCACAAACACAGCCACAGCGATGCCGCCAGCCTCAACCCCAACACCCATAAAAACTCCAGCATCGCCTGTGGCAACAGCAGTTCTGACTTACACTCTTACGCCCTTCCCTTTTACACCCAATTATACGCTTACGCCAACGCCGCAGCCGACCAACACTCCACACACAACAAACGCCCCATACCCGACTGCCACAGCGACAGCAGCCCTGGCGCCAACCCTGATACCCCAGCCGCTGCCGACAAAAACCCCTGCGCCCAGCCCAACGCAGACTCCTGCACCCACTCTAACAGCAACAGCCACGATTACGCCCACATCAACGCCTGTGCCCAGGCTTGACATCCTGATGGAAGGGATATCGGCTTATGACGCAGAAACAAGAGGGCAGCCAGTGCAGGGCAAGCGATGGATTGTAGAATACAAGTTCGGAGTCCATGGGTTTAGCACCCCAGCCAAAGTCCAGGTCAGGGCATACCTTAATGATGACATCGGCAAAGCGGTCACCGCAGAGGCTGAAATAATAGCAGGGGGCCTCAACAGGCTGGTAATTGGGATGCCGCCCAACGGCAGGGCAGGCCTGGAAACGCTCACAGTTGAAATGAATTTTGCAGTGCCTGGGAAGGAGAGGCTTCCGGAAAAGACATTCACCAACAATTCAAGGACATCTGATGTGGTTTTTGCATCCCCACCAACCTATGTGGCAAACACACCCGCGCCAACAACGGCAACACCAACTAACACGCCTCTGCCGCTCACGTCAACAGCAACAGCCACGCTTACGCCCACGCCAACCTTTACTCCTACTCCAACACATACGGCAACTGTTCCCCCGACAGTACCATCGGAATCACCCACACCGGAAGGCGAAGGGCCAACACTGCCAACCTTTACTCCTACTCCAACTTTTACTCTAACTCCAACAGCAACATTTACTCCAACACCGACAGCCACTCCAACTTACACACCCACTCCTACACATACTCCAAGTCCAACGCCTACGCCTACGCCAACTGCCACTCCGACTTTCACGCCAACCCCAACACCGCTGCCGCCAACTTTCACGCCTACTCCCACACCGACTTTCACGCCTACCCCTACAGCTACTCCAACGCCTACTCTGACTCCGACCCCAACGCATACGCCAACCCCGACTTATACGCCCACCCCGACGGCAACAGTTCCCCCGACAGCGCCGCCTGAATCACCCACACCGGAAGAGGGAGGGCCAACACTGAAAAGGATTGGCAACAGAGGCAGCACAGGCACCGCAGGGCAGGAAGAGCCAATGCTCGCATTTCTGGCTTTAACAGCGGCAGCTGGAACGACTGGAGTGGCGCTTTACGCTGTAAGAAAGCCGAAATCCTAAGAGACTTGCCAGGCAGGGGGGCCGAGAAGCTTCCGGATAATGTCAAGTAATGCGGGATGAGTTGCCAACCGTGCCTGAGTTTCACTCAGGTTTACTTCTCCTCCCCACGGTAACCGTAGGGGAGAGAAGTGAAGTCCGCAGGACCACGGTTGGCTTCCCACTTAACTTGAAATCACCAAGCTTCCGAAACCTTAATAAAGAGGCCGCTGTTGCTGCAGCAATACTAAAATGATAACGCAGGGAAGGTCACTGGTGAAGCCAAGCGGCGGCCTGAAGAAGCATTACAGGAAGAAGAGGCTTTCCGAAAAGGGCTCCCAGCCGGTAATGAGCAGGCTGGGCAGCGCGCAGAAGCTGAGGGCTGACAGGGTCACTGGTGGTGCAATCAAGCAGAGGCTGCTGCAGACAGCTGTCGCGAACGTTTTTGATCCCAAATCAAGGAAATTTTCTGTTGCGAAGATTAAAACCGTAAGCAACAACCCGGCAAACAGGTACTTCACCAGGGCCAATATAATCACAAGGGGTGCAGTTCTTGATACAGAGCTCGGCAAGGCAAAGGTTACTAACAGGCCCGGTCAGGACGGCGTGATTAATGCCGTGCTCATAACCTCGTAAAAGCCACAACAGTCGTTACGTTATTCACTTCTTAGTGACTAATGATGAAAAGATTTATAGAGGACTTTGAACAAAAGTTAAATATAAGAGAGTTATTCAAAGTCCTCTAAGACAACTTTGACAAGATGATGGATAATCAAAGTTGTCTATAAATGCCTGCGATTAAGGGCTATTCTATGACTAGGCAGCAACCTCAATTTGCTGGTATGGGAGGCACGTCGCCTTCATTCACGCCTGTTGACACGCCTGACTACGCAATTACGGCAGAATTGCTTGCGCCGCTGAAAACAGGAAATAAAGCGGAAGCAGCCCAGGCTCACTATCTTCTGGCATCAGTTACCATCGGATTCGATGGCGCTGAATTGCCCCGGAGTAATGTTGGCTTGCCCCGTCCTATCCTCTCCGGGATGACACCTGCTGAGCGCCTTGGCGTTTACAGCGGCATAGCCCTCAGGAAGTGGGGTGCCCACATTCCAGCGGGGCTTGAGGATTTACCAACTCCGGAGTGCATCTCAGAACTTGTCAAGGCTGCGTTTTTAAATACTCCATGGCCGCTTCGGATGATTGCAGGGCAGGGCAACAACGGTTACAACACAAGGCCCGGTGGTCTTGTCAGGAGAATGAGTCAGGTTCTTGACCAGTTCCCTGCCGCCGAAAGAGCTGCTGCCGAAAGAGGATTCAGGAGTGCTGCCCTTTCTACAACAAGGCCGCTGCATGAAGACATCCAGCACACTAACGCGCTTGATTTGGACTCCCTTATTGAGGGCGTCACTGGCAGGTTTGCCGGGAAATACCAGCACGAAGTCCGTGCTGTGGCACAACATTAAAGGCAACATTAAGGAATAACCTGCTTTGCGGGCAGTGCCCTCTTCTTAGCTGCTACGATTACGGAAAACACGGAAAACAGCAATATTTAAATAAGCAGCAGCCGGATTAAACGAATAAGTTAGCTGCAAGAATAAGCTTGAATAGAATTGTAACAGTTGTGTAAAAAGGGGCTAAAGATGGCTGAGGTTTCGTTACTTGTAATGTTTGCCATAGTGGTGGTTTCTGCGATTGTAATTTTCAAGATTGTTAAAGGAATAATACAGACAATCCTATTGACATCGGCTGTAGCAGCTGTTGTGCTTGCTGCCGCAGCCGGCTTTGTCGTTATGGACGCGCTGGATCTTAAGGACAAGTTACCGGTTAGCAGTAATGCATTGCTGCTGACAGGCACAGATGGCAAAAGCCTCATTGGGGGAATAGTCATGAAAGGACAGGAAACTGAGCCTGTTGCAGCTTCCGAGCTGGAGAGGCTCAATTTGCTGTTTGGTAAAGGGGCTTATGAGGAGATGAAGGCTGGGAATTACAAACTCATCATAATAAAGGAAGGAGCTGTGACAGGCTCTTTTGATGAATTGCCTGAAGTGGTGAACGTTGAGGGCTTTAGCATGAAAAGGGAAGCTTTGCTGGAGCAGCTCAGTATAAGCTCAGGCAGGGAAAAAGCAGCGCTGCTTATTGCCCTGTTCTCGCTTAAGGCTCAGCAGGACCCCCTGGTTGTTGTTTCAGAGTACAAGAAGGGCAACGCAATCGTGTATCCTGAAACCCCTGTCTTCAAGGCGATAAAGGTGATACCGCTCTCGTTTTTCAGGAAGGTTGCCGAAAAGGCCTTCCGGCAGGCTGCGGATGCGGGTAAAGGCGCTGCAAACAAGGCAGCGGCTGCTGCAGCTGCTGCGGCAGCGTGAAACGCGAATGATGCCTGTGCAGTTGCAGTGCAAATGGGCTGCGTAGTGGATTTTTAGCGTAAAAAAGAGGTGCGGAAACGTTAGGCATAAGCTTTGGCAGAAGGAATGCAAAGGCTGTTGAAGCAGCAAGGCATTTGGCATTTCTGGCAGCGGTCATGGCGGCAGCTTTTGTTGCGGCAGCGATAGCCGGAAGCGATGATGCGCTTGCCCTGACCACTGCCGTTGACACGTGGATTGTTTCAGGCCAAACCATTACTGTAGAGGGCCAGTCATTTGCTGTGTTCCTGAGCTCCAAAACCAATGAGATAGTGGCGGATTACGGGAAGGGCAGCCTGTTTGTGAAGAACAACAGCTGCGATGCTACAGGAATTGCAAGGATTTGCCTTGATAACGTGCAGTACGACATCACTGATAGGGTTTACAAGATAAAAATAAGGGGAATATCGCTGGCCCCGTCTATCAGCATAACCCGCGAAGTGTCAAAGTCAGAATTCCTTGCAGGCGATGTAACAACATTCACAGTTACCCTGAAGAACACAGGCGGCTTTGCAAGGAACGTGACTTTTGAGGAGAGGATTCCGGTCGAGTTTGAGGTGACGGAAACCGAAGGGCTGCCGCTTAAGCAGGGCTTGGCGGCCTGGAAAGGCAACCTTGATGAGTCAGGAACTGCAAGCTTCAGCTACACTGTCAGGGCAAAAGAGGCCTTTGACGGCTCCCTGGTTTCCTCCTTAACGTATTTTGACGGGCTCAGGCTCAAGACTGTTTACGGCACAAAGTTGAGCCTCAAAACAAGCAGCCCGGTGACATTGGCGACGAGCATTGGAAAAAGCGAGATTTTCATTGGCGAAAGGAACAACATCACAATCAATCTCAGCAACAGGCTTCCCGAAACAGCTATCATCGGGATTGAGCTGGTATTTGACCCTGGCCTTAAGGTCGTGTCAAGGCCTTATGATGCAAGGAACACCACGCCGTTTAACTATGTCTGGGGCAGCGAGATTCCGCGCGTGTACAACCAAAGCACAAACACAAGCAACCTTACGGGGTGGATTAACACATCAAAGGCGTGGTTCTTTGAATTCAAGGGGGTAAACACAGGCAATTCAAAAATACAGGTCAAGGCCAATTATAGGCCGCAGAGTGAGGGGAATGCAGGCGCTGCCAAAGCGCTTCCTGTGAGCACTCAAAATATTTTAATCTCAAATAAGGGCATAATAGTAAGGACATCATTAAAGGAAGTCACACTGGAATCAAACCAGGGCAAGAGGGCAAAAGTGTGGCTGCAAAACCTGAACTCCTATGCGGGGCTGCGCAACGTGCATGCAAACATAAGCACAGACCTGCTCTATTTGCCGGATAAATTCATTGAAAGGATGGAGCCGAAAGAGCAGGTGCTTCTGGTGGATAAGTTTTTCTACGCTCCTGTTGTTGACAAGAGCACAGGGTATGTTATTGCAACAAACGTAAGCTACCTGTCCGAATTTGGGGACAACTTTTCCGCATCGTCCAAGGACACTGCCACTGTCCTGCCGGAACAGGATGTTAGCCTGGTCAAATCAGTATCAGCCAGCGAAGCAAAATCGGGTGATGAAATCACCGTGTCTGTATCGGTAAGGAATTCCCGGCTTACAAAGCTCAGGGGCGTATATGTGGCCGACAATATTTCTGGGGAATTCGCAGCTGTTGGAAAAACATCCGCTGTTATTGATGTAAAAAGCAAAAGCGACGAGCCGGCTTTCACTTATAAGTTGAAAGCGCCACACGTCAGCAAGGCAATGGTGCTGCACTCAAACACCACGCTGCGCTATTATGACAAATATAACGAGGACCTGTATGCCGAGCCAAAGGACCACGTGATTAACAAAGTAACTGAAATAAAAGTCGAGCCGGAAAGCCTTCCTCTGGGCATAAGCACCGTGGTGGAAGATTCCGCCATTTATGTGGGGGAGGAATTTGATGTAAAATACAAAGTGGCCAACACTGCAGACAGCAAGGTGGCTAAAAACATAGTGCTGACTGTCCCGCTTGATTACGGGTTTGACCTGGTTGGCAAGGGAGAAAACACGACCATCCCGCTTCTCGGCCCTGGAGAAACTGTTGTTGTTGCAAACTTTGACAGGAGAAGGGCCAAATTTTCGGGCGATGCCGAATTTTCAAAGCCAATCCTGGAGTACGAAAATGTTTACGGCGACCGCTATTCTGCCAATGGAACCTCGGCAGTTTTAGCAATAAAGGACAGTTACCTGCAGGGCCCTGCAATACTCGTTGAAAAGAGCGCGCCTAAAAAAGCAAATAACACAGACCTTTTCACTGTTGAATTGAAGGTCAGAAACATTGGAACAGTGCTTGCCGATGTTCTTCTTGAAGACGAGGAAAACAAGTTCCGAATACAATTGGCCAATGGCACGGAATACGCGGTTAACCTCAGCAAAAGGCACACAATATCCGGAAAGCTGGAATTGCCGCAGGCAAGGGCAACCTACAGCTACAAGGGCGCTGTTTACAAGACTGCATCGAAGTCAAGTTCGGTGGAAATAGTTGATAACCCTGTGCTCAGCATAGAGAAAATTGCGCCATCAAAGGCTACCAACGTTGAGCCCTACACGGTGATGCTGAAGCTTGAAAGCAAGGCCCCGACGCCTGTTGAAAACGTGACAGTGTCTGATGGCGAGCGGACGTGGCCGATTAAGTCAATTCCTGGCGGGGGCCATGCTAACCTCACTTATGAGGAAATAACCAGGGTGATAGGCGAGCAGAAATTGGCAGCTGCCTCGGCAATATACGGCTATGCAGGCGGCCTTTACAGGGTTACGTCGAATTCTCCTGTACTGGACGTTGAGGAAAAAAAGCTCGTTTCCATCGTGAAAGAGGTGAGCCCGGCGAGCGCCGAAAGGGCTGAAAAGGTAAAGGTAGGGATAACGGTTAAAAACCTGCACACAGAAGGCCTCAGCGTCATAATACTTGACAGCAAAAAAAGCTTTACAGCCGAGCTTGAGGCAGGTGAGGAAAAGAATCTGAGTTATGACATACAGGCGGATCAGGCAACCGCTGAGCCTGCAAGTGCAACATACACTTTTAAAGGGCAGCAGCTGACAACAGCTTCCAGGCAGCCTGATTTCACGCTTTTGGAGCCCGAAATCGCAACGAACAAAACAGAGTCTGATGGAAATGGGAAAGAAAAGAAATCCGGGAACATTTTCAGCGCAGCTGTCAATGCTTTGCTGAGCATACTGACTTGGAAACGAGGTGGTTGAGAATGAGCATATTTGGGATTTTTGGAAAAGTGCTGCCATGGAAAAAGAAGGATGAGCTTGGGCTGAATGACAGCCTTGGCCTTGGCGGCTTTGGCGGAGGAGGCCCTGGCGGCCCGGGCATGCAGGGTGGAATGCCCGGCATGGACCTTGGCTTCGGAGGGGCACCAGGACCAGGTACTGGCATGCCAGGCGGGATGCCTGGCTCAGCGCAGCAATACGCTTCCCAGCAGCAATTTGGCGGGTTTGGCATGGCCGCCCAGCAGTCCCCCCCGATGGAGTCATTCCAAAGCAGCCAGGCATACCAGCAGTCTTACGCAACTGGCAAGGAGATCGAAGTTGTCTCGGCAAAGCTTGATGCCATAAGGGCAGCGCTTGAAACGCTCAACCAGAGGCTTGCATCAATCGAAAGGTATATGCAAACCGAGCAGGACTTCAAGAAGCGCGGATGGTAGAGATTGGCAGGTTGGCTAATACTGCACTCATAAGGAAGGGAAAGGCATTGTCAGCTTCAGCAGCTTCTCCAGGTTACATCCCGCTATTTATCGGGGTGGCAGCGTTAACTGGCCTTGACCAGCTCACAAAAGCAATTATCAGGGGTTCCCTGCCCCCCCCATACAGCATAGACTTGCCAGTTTCTCTTGGCTTGCTGCAAATCGTGCACATAACCAACACAGGCTCAATCTTTGGCACACTAAAAGGAACCCAGCTATGGATTGGCATTTTATCAATAGCCGTGGTTGTTTTCCTCACCATAAGCTACAAAAAGCTGGGCCAAAGGCTTCAGAGGCTTGGTGCGCTCCTGATAATTGCCGGGGCAGTTGGCAACACAATAGACCGCCTGTTGCTCGGCAGGGTTACTGACTTCATTTACCTGCGCCCCTGGCCTGCATTCAACCTTGCAGACATGTTTCTTTTCTTTGGGGCAGCGCTTCTGATTTTATCACTCATTTCGCTGCCGCGATGGCTGCTGCCAGTTGCTGCCGCTGCCAGGCGCAGCGGGAAAAGAAATGGGAAAGGAAAGAACAAAAAATGAGCTTTTTAGCAGTTTAGCAGGCTTTAGCGGGCCTTAACGCTACCTTCGCTTCGCTGCCGACTTTGGGCTCCTTGAGCCGCGCTTTACGATGCGCTTTGCGCCAGCCGGAATTGCTTCCTTAACCCTTTCCAGCTTCTGCCTTGCCTCGCTCAGTTTTTTTTCAGCGGCAATGAGCTTTTTGACCTCTGTTTTCAGCCTGCCCGGGACTGGCTGTGACAGCGTGCTGGTTGCCGAAAGAATAAGCCCGATAGCCGCTACTCCAATCGTGCCAATCCTAACAAGGCTGAGATATTTTGCAACAGTATAGAGGTAAGCCATATTTGCCAAAACCGCAAGGAAAAAAGCAAGGAAAAGGAATGACGAAACAGCATCATCACCTGAAGCCGTAAGCGATGCAACAAGAAGCATCCCGAGCAGTGCAAGAAGGAAAAGCTCAACAGGGTATGCAAAATTCCCCCTCACAACGGCAAGAATGGAGGCAAGGAATGAGACAATGGCAACCATGCCAATAGCTGCTCGGTCAAAACCCGTCATGCGGGTTTTCAAGAAGCCGCAACTATATAAATTTTTTGATTGTTATCTATTTTAAAGTAGTAATTAGAACTCCTCAAACGCCTGGGCTTCCTTGAGCATGCCCTTGTTCCTGAGGTACTGGAGCTGTGCCTTGCTGTACTTGTGCAGCACATCGCCCCTGTCATCGCCTGAAAGCTCCCAGGGCTCAACCAGAATCGTATCGCCGGCCCTGACCCAGAGGAACCGCTTGAACCTGCCCGGGATTCTGCAAATCCGCAGCTTGCCGTCAAAGCACTTGACCCTCATCCTTGTTCCCCCAAGGAGCTGGTCAACTATGCCGAACACCTGCCTTCCCCTTGGCATCTTGACCCTTCGGATTTCCTCGGCAAGCTGCTCCTGCCTTTCCTCCTGTGCTTTCTTTACGCCCATGCCGTTCGCATCCCTGGTTTGTTATATAAATGTTTTTATGGCAGATAAAAAGCAAAAAGCGGATAAAAGAACTATTTTGACGGTGCTGCACGTGAGGCTTCAACAGATGCAAGCTTCAGCACTTCCTCAATGTTAATAACCGGCTTCGGGAACTTGTCATAGTCATCTATCATGCGGTGGCATGCGGTATTCACGAAGCACTGCACGAATGGAAAGTTTCGCAGCTGCTGGAAATCTATGGTATCGCACACAAGGTAATGAAACTTCTTTTCGGGGAACTTTTGCGGCAGCGAAAAAATGTCCTTTAATGCTACCTGGACTCCCAGCTGCCCTGGCTTTACAGTTACAACAACGCCAATATTTTCAGAAGACAGAAAAGTCAGCAATGCGCCTTTCTCCTTCTTCCTGATTCGTTCAGCCCACTCCCTTCCGAGCTTCCTGAACCCTTTCGTGAAAGGGTCAAAGCAGTACACTGGCTTGTCAGAGCCGAGCAGCAGCGCTTCAGGGTGGAACATCCCATCACCGACGTAAATGAAAGCGTCCGTATTCACATCATCAAACTCCATTTTGCTGTAGCCGCAGCCCAGAATCTGGCCAAGGTGCTTGGAATGCCTTGCCTTCAGCAATGATGCCTCTTTGCCGCTTCTTTCCAGCTGCTGCTGCAACTGCGGCAGCTTATCGATGAACTGAACGCTTGCGGCAAGGCAAATCCTTTTTGGCAGCTTGTTAATCAGCTTTTCGGGGAAATCTATCCCTATGTTCGCTTTCGTTTCGATGAAAAACATTTTCATTGGCATGTAAAGCCGGGGTGACAAAGGTATTTAAAAACATTAAGATAAAACGGGGGATGCGCAAGTCGGCAGCAGCCGACTGCGCAGTCCTGCCGAAGCAGGACTTGCGCCGCGGGCGGGATTCTCACAATTTTTTTGGATTGTTTTGAACCCGCATGAGAGCCGGGTGACTCTCACTCGGTTCTGAGCCGAGCGCATCTGCCAGGTTCTGCTACCGCGGCACTCCCCACTAGCTTCTTATTTTGAGTCTAATTATGTTTATCTGAAGATTTCTTGAAAAATGTGCAGTATCTTTGAAGAATATTCGGATAGTAATGGAAGATTTGCCAGAAAAGTGCAAAATTATGAAAGATTTTCAACAATGTCGAAAAGATTAAATACTAGTACTGGCATTTTCATTTAATAGCCGGGTGACGTAGAACATTTACCAGGTTCTGTTTTATTTTTTCTTTGCAAAATTTTAAATAGCCGCATTTGTGATGCACTTCTAATGGACTCAGCTTACCGCAAGCTATTGGAGAAGCAGGGCTACAATTTCATTGGCGAGCATTCAGCCTGCAAGACGTGCCATTACACTGCAAGCTCGATTGCCGGGAAGGGAACCTGCTACAAGCACAAGTTCTACGGCATTGAAAGCCACCGGTGTGTTCAGATGACTGTTGCTGCAAACTTCTGCAACATGGACTGCGTGTTCTGTTGGAGGAAGAGAAACAATTCGCCATTTGGCAGGGTTGATGACCCTGTTGAGCTTGTTGACAAAGCAGTTCAGGCTCAAAATAAGGCGCTCTCGGGCTTTGGTGGCAATTCTGCAGCCGACAGGCAGAAATTTGTTGAGTCAAGGCAGCCGCTGCACTTTGCAATCTCGCTGAACGGCGAAAACACGGCTTACCCGCGGCTGGGCGAATT
Source organism: Candidatus Woesearchaeota archaeon (assembly GCA_016180085.1). Lineage (GTDB taxonomy): Archaea > Nanobdellota > Nanobdellia > Woesearchaeales > UBA10216 > UBA10216. Next base: position 63,302 of record JACPBX010000004.1, read on the forward strand.
TATTTCAGAGCTGAACCGCCGTGGCTACACCAGCTTCCTTGTCACTAACGGCCAGCTTCCAGAGGTTTTGGCAAAAATCCCTCCGCCAACGCAGCTTTACATCTCTCTAAGTGCCCCTAACGAAGAGCTTTTCAATGCAGTTGACAAGCCAATCTACAGGGACGGCTGGCAGCGGCTGCTGAAAAGCCTGGACCTCCTTAGCGAATTCAGGGAGCAAGGCAAAACGAGGACAGTAATTCGCCTTACATTAATCAAAGGCATCACTATGCTGCCACAGTATGCTGAACAATTTGCATTGATGATTAAGCTCGGCAATCCCATCTTCCTTGAGTGCAAAAGCTACATGTGGGTCGGGACTTCAAGGGAAAAATTGGAAAGGGACAATATGGCATCGCACAGCGAGATTAAGGAATTCGCCGCTGCTGTCGGGAAGAAA
>JACPBX010000031.1 GCA_016180085.1 Candidatus Woesearchaeota archaeon
TCTGGGAACAACTATGTTGTCACCTTCCTGAAGTTCTTTAACAGGGAAAGCTCTAACCTTGGAGTTTTTAAGTGCAAAAACAGAGTGTGATCCTGTTACATTTACTTTTCTGCCGCCGACTGTTTCAATCTCAAAAAGTTTATCCCTTAGAACGTGCCTGTGAACTTTGCTGGCAGGCTTAAATGACATTTTGAAATTTTTATCGTCATAAACTAGAACCTCGCAGCCACCTATTTTAGCAGATTCAGCGCCGTCTTCCATAAAGGGATTATTTTCTTCTATAACTTTATCAATAAACTCTCCTATCTTTACTAATTGCACTTCACCGTTTTTCCTTATTAGCACAGGCTCATTGTACTCTACCGAATTATCAACCGCCTCCTTCACTGCCGTGAGCAGCGATTTCCTCTTGTTGTCAAAGCCAAGGAGGTGCCTGTTCTTCTCGAAGAATTCCGCAATTGAGATTGCCTTCTGCCTTTCGGCAAGCTGGTATGCAGTTATTTCTGTATCTGTTGGCTTCGTAACCATGATTATCACTGCGTTCTGCTGCCGCTACAGGCTAATTGCAGCTATTATGATAAAAAAAGTGCACATATAAAAATTAATATGTTTGCGATCCAGAGCCATTCAGAATCATTCAAAGCTGCCGATTATTTTTTTCCTCTTCAGCTCCCTTCTTTTTTTCTCAAGCCAGCGGTAGACTGTTGAGTGCTGGCTGCCGCCGAGCAGCATTTCGATTGCCCGTTTGCACACGCCCACATTGTCAATCTCGCCTATGATTGTTATTGTTTTCCCGTAAACAGAGACATGGCAGTCTGTCAGCTCCTCCATCACCTGCCGCGCCTTTCCTTCAGCTCCGATAACCCTTCCCCTCAGCCTCATCTCATGCTTTTTTGTCTTGGCATAATTTGTAATGTCTATCTGCTCGGAAGCATAATCCTGCTTCAGCAGGAGCTTGGCAAGCTCCGGGTTAAAGCCCCTTCCTATCGCCAACACCACTTCCCTTGCAGTGTAAAGGCCCAAAGCGTCCTCGCCTGTTATGAAAACATCGCCTTCCGCAGAGTCAATCTGGAGGCTGGTGCCTGTAGCTTCCTCTATCTCCTTCTTCACCTTCCCATGGGTGCCTATCACGACAGCAACCCGGGCAAGCGGAATCTTAAGCCCATAGGAATAATCAGCCATAGCGCTCTGGAAGAAAGCGGTTTCTTAAATAGTTTCACTTTAGAGAGACTTTGACTCTTCCTGCTTTGAGGAATGAAGCCTTTTCTCGCTCAGGCTTTTCAGCTGCACAAAGAAGTATTCCAGGCAGTCAACAGCGCAGAACGTCGCCCTCTTCTTGAGGTCCTTTGGCCCGAATATCAGGGTATATTCGTGGTTCACGCTCAGGTTCACCATGCCTCCGCAGGTCGCGCACGTCCTCGCCTGCGACTCATTCACTTCCTTAATCTTGTTCGTGACGAGCTGCTTTATTACCGTGCCGCCCCCGAACAGGTCTCTCTGGAGGTCAACAAGCTCCTCGTAGTCAAGCATCCCGATGGCGTCACTTACCTTCTTGCGCATCCTGCACACCTCAATTAACGCAACAACACACTAAATGCAATGGCTGAACAGCTGCAAATAGCTGCAACTAGTGCAACACCAAGCACAAAGGAGTATACTCTTTAGTATACTCATATATAAATATTATGCTTATGGGTGGAGGTTCTCGGTGCTTCTGGCTGCCAAGGGGCTGTTAAGCTTACTAAGATTATTATCTTACTAAACTTATTATATAAGTATATAAGGGAAGCACGGAGTTTCATCACTTGGAGCATGATAGGAACATGATTGCGATAATAACGTCGTCAAAGGATTCGGCAGGCGCAACGATAAAACAGCAGCTGCTGAAGAGTTACGGTTTTACCGAGTTAAAGGGCGAAAGCTTTGACGGCTTTCCCATTTTCAGCCTGCAGATAGAGGATTCCGAAGCGCGCCTGTTCACGGCTGCTGATGATTCTATACGCTGCGAGGGCATTGACAAAAGAATCCCCGCTGCCGAATTGTTTGTTTTCGCGACAAGGCATTACAGCAGTGCCGGCGTCCCTGCCTTGGCCACGCATTCAATAGGCAACTGGGGGAAGGCAGAGCTTGGCGGGAAGGATGGAACAATCTGCCCAAGCCCGGCTGCCCTTATCAAGCTTTTTCTGCAGAACCTTGAGGCTGTTGCAAAAAGCGAGAGCTATAATGGCGAGGTTGTGCAGGAGGCAACGCACCACGGTCCTTACGTTGAAAAGCCGGCAGCTTTCATTGAGGTTGGCAGCAGCGAAAATGAGTGGAAAAATGAAAAATTTGCCTCAATGGTTGCCGATTCGCTGATTGGGGGGCTTGGCGACTATGTTACCTTAAGCGCGGATTACGAACCGGTTGTTGCCATTGGCGGCCTTCATTATGCCAGAAGTTTCAGGAAGCTCATGCTTGACAAAGATTCCAAATATGCTGTTGCCCACATCTGCCCGAAGCACAACCTCAGCAGCCTTACTCCTGAATTGCTGCAGCAGGCAATGAGTTCCTGCCATCCCAAAAAAGCAGCTGCTGTCGCGCTTGACTGGAAAGGGCTGGGCACAGAGAAGCAGCGCATCGTAAAACTCCTAGAAGGCACAGGAATCGGATACTTCAAAACTTAGCACAGCAGCGCAGCTGCAATCTTTAAAAAAAATGTTACTGCTGCAAAACTCAGAATCACCAATTATAAGTTCTTGAACGATTGGGAAATGGGTCATGGCACCCACCAGGGTAAGCAACACGGACAACTCCAGCAGCAAAAATGTCTCTGGTCTGACGTAACTCTTTTACTCTTGGATTACCTTTAAGTGCAAGGATAGCCGCTGCGGGGCCGGTTACCTGGTATGCTTTCTCTCCTGTTAATTGATGATTTACCGCAATGCGATGTTCAACAACATCTTCTCCCGTCAATCCTAGACCGCTCAAATCGGCCTTAAACGCTTCAAAATCAGCACTATTTGCAAGTGAGACAAGCACGGAAAAACTTCCAGTTGGGCTTTCATTCAAACGTCTTTCAAGTTCCGGTTGTATCATTCTGCCGGAAGAAATGCTGAACAGTTTTTATAGTTTTTGGTCTTGGGTCTTGACGCACGTTATTATAGCACACCAAAACCTTTAAATATGAAAAGGGTTGCACGCAGCCAAACTCGAGGTGAGGCTAATGCATATGCAATCGCGTGGCGTATATGGCTTATACGGCTTATTGGGAGCTGACAAGGAAGGGTTTGACGAAGACCTCGGTGGCGATGACGAAGAGGGCGACGATTTTGACGACGCCACAGGCGACGACGACGAGTGGTAATCACATTCCTTCTTTAATTTTCTTTCCTTTATCTTTTCATTAACAGAAGAGAAGGGTTTTTATAGCGCTGGTCCTTGCAGGTTTCAGATGGAACCAATTAAAAAAATACTAATTGCCGAGGATGGCAGGAAGTTCTACGTCCGCAACATCAACGAGGACTTCCACACCCAGTTTGGCTTTGTTGGCATGCCCGCGCTGGTAAAGGCGAAAGCCGGGGATGTTGTGAAGACAAACACAGGGAAGGAGTTTTTCGTTTTTGAACCGTCATTCATTGACGTCTATGGAAAGATAAAGAGGGCCCCGCAAATAATCCCAAGGAAGGATGTCGCTGCCATAATTGCAGAGACCGGCATAGGCAGGGGCAGCATTATTGTGGATGCAGGCACCGGCTCAGGAGCCCTTGCATTATTCCTTGCCAACGTTGCGAAGAAGGTCATAACTTACGAAATTCGCGAAGACTTCGCCAAGGTAGCTGCAGAAAATGTTGCTACAGTTGGGCTTAAGAACATCACTATAAAAAAAAAGAGCGTCTATGACGGCATCGATGAGAAAAGCGTTGACGTTGTAACCCTTGACCTGCCTGAGCCCTGGAAGGCTGTTGGGCCGGCAACGGAAGCGCTGAAAATTGGCGGCTTTATTGTTTCTTATTCCCCGACAACGCCGCAGGTGAGCGATTTCATTGCTGCTGCGGCGAAGGTTAAAGGACTGGTCCATCTCAAAACCATCGAAATCATTGAGAGGGAGTGGGAGTTCAACGACCGCGTGGTAAGGCCCCTGTCGCAGCAGATAGGGCATTCAGGGTTTCTGACGTTTGTGAGGAAAATTCATAAATGATTCTCATTCACTTGTCGCACCATGCTCTTTGCAATGTCTTTGGAACAGCTTTTAACTTTGGCAGAAAAAGATAAAGTTGCTGCTGTGAAAGCTGCCGAAATTATTATAGTGCCGTGGAGTCGTGCACTTTGGCATAACTTTAGAACTTTCTTCTCGAACGGGGTAAACGGCCCTTATTATGGCAGCACAGGATCTGAACCATCAGAAAGCTTATCTTACATTTTGTCAAATGCCGATCAGATGCCTAGAGAGAGGAGATTCGTTTTTGACAGGAATGGCGCCTTCTACATGCAGAATATTCAGCCATGCCTTGAACAAGGGCTCTTGTTAGATGGCGAATCGAATCGTGTCCGTTTAATTAGGACTGAAATGGATGGCAACATAACTAAAGTTGTGATCGGACTTGTGCCCCCTGAGGCAACTGAACATAGCTATGCTACAGACACCCATATCAGTGATAGGGATGGCAGCATTACAAAAGTACAAAGGCAAAGGCCGAAGCATACAGCGTACGTCTATGTAGAGTGCGGCGACGATAAGATGCCGTGCCTAGCAGACGATATTGACAGAGGACTTCCGTTTTCTGCCCTGAAGCCCATCATATACTTCGCCGCGCCATTACCTGATTCGTTTCGAAGTGTTGTGAATTATAATAGAATGATACTCATAGCCTTGGACCAATCTACTAATAAACATCCTTCCTAACAACCTCCCCAGGCAGCGTCGTCTTTCCCGGCCAGATTTTCCTTCCGGGATAGATTGAGGTGTGGACGCCTGTTTTTGCTCTATCGCCCATTATGGTGCCGAACTTCCTTCTTTCTGTGCTTATCAATTCGCCTTTGGCCATTGACTTCACAGGACCGTTGTCATGCCTCAGATTCGCGGTTATCGTGCCTGCCCCGAAATTGACGCTTTTGCCTATCACAGAATCGGCGCAGTAGCTGAGGTGCCCGATAACAGCCCCATCCATGAGTATTGCGTTCTTGACCTCAACAGCATTCCCGATTCTGCAGTGGTTTCCAATGGCTGTGCATGGCCTTATGAAGCAGTTGGGCCCTATCACGCAATCTTCTCCGATAACAACAGGCCCTTCAATGTATGCACCATTCCTTATGAGCGTGCCTCTTCCGACATCCACGAAACCTTTCAGCGTTGCATACTTTTCTATTTTTGCAGTTGCCGCTATCTGCAGCCTATCTTTTTGCCTTTGCCTCAGGAGTAACTCGTTTGCCTCCAGTAAGGACCACGGGTACGTTATCGGCTGCCAGAACCCTGCTTCCTCAACGCTGACTTTTTGGGTTTTTGACAGTTCACTTACAGCATCTGTTATCTCATATTCGCCTCTGCCGCTTTTCTTCATTTTTCGCAGCAGCTGAAATATTGAGCCAGGCATAGCATAACAGCCCGTATTTGCCAGGCCGCTGCCTCTTTCATCAGGCTTTTCTATTATGCCTTTAAGCGTGCCTTTCTCGGCAACGACCTTTCCAAAGCTGTTGATGTTTTGGACTTTCTTGGCAAGGATACAGCTGCCATGCTTCAGGCATTTTTTTATGTCGCTGCTGCTGTAGAGGTCATCGCCCATAATAACCAGAAACTTTTTCTCCGCGGCAACAAACTTCTCTGCCTGCAGCAGCGCATGCCCTGTCCCGAGCTGCTCGGTTTGGAATGCATATGCAAGTTTAATTCCGTGGTAGCGGTCTTTGAATGCCGTCATTATTTCTTCGCTGCCGAAGCCGACGACAATCACGACTTCATCAACGATTTTTGTCTGTTGCAGCTGCCGAAGGTTATACTCAAGAACAGTTGTATTTGCAACGGTGAGCATCACCTTTGACCTGTTTATTGTCAGGGGATGCAGCCGCGTTGATTTCCCTGCCGCGAGTATAACCGCTTTCATTTTCGTTTTCTTTTATGCTCCTATTTCTTTTTTTGCTGCAGCTGCTATTTCTTCCGCAAGCCTTTTTATTTCTTCTTTGCCGTTCCCTTCCAGCATTATCCTCAGCATGTTCTGCGTTCCCGAATACCTTATCAGCGAGCGCCCTTTCAGCCTTGGGAGCTGTTTTTCGGCTTCTGCAATAGCCGCAGATGTCAGGGAAAGGCTGCTGAGCTCTCTCTTTTCCTTTACTTCCACGTTTATTAAGGCTTGCGGTTTTTTGGTGAATTCGGCTAGCTTGGAGAATGGCAGGCCGGACTCCTTCAGCAATGCAAGTATGTGAATGGCAGCAAGAATGCCATCCCCTGCAGTATTGTTCCCCATGATTATGTGCCCGGACTGCTCCCCGCCCAGGCTGTAGCCATGCTTTCTCATTTCCGCATAGACGTGCTTGTCGCCGTTTTGCACCCTGACAGTTTTAACTCCGGCCAGTGCAAGCTCATCATCAAAGGCCGTGTTAGTGTACTCCGTAACAACAACCGCGTTATTGCTGAGACTGCCCCTTCGCAGCATGCCCTTGGCAAGGGCCAGTATTATCGCGTCGCCATTAATCACATTTCCTTTCTCGTCGACCATGATGAGCCTGTCAGAGTCGCCATCAAAAGCTATCCCACACGATGCTTTTGTTGCTATGACTTCCTTTTGCAGCTGTTGGGGATTCAGTGCGCCGCAGTCCTTGTTGATGTTACTGCCATCAGGCTTGTTGTTGATTAGTGTTGCGGCAGCGCCAAGGCTTGCAAATACGCCGGCAGCCCTATATGCTGTGCCGTTTGCCGCATCAACAACAACATTAAGCCCGGCCAGTTTGGGTCTTCCAGCTGATTCAACCAAAAACGCAAGGTACTCAGCCTCTGCCTTTGCAAAAGCTTTCACAGTGCCCTTGCGGCTTCTTTCTGCCCTTGCGCCTAGGCTGTTTTCGACAAAGGCCTCTTCCTTTTCGCTTAGCTTCTCCCCGTTTTGTGTGAAGAACTTGATGCCGTTTTCCTCGGCAGGGTTGTGGCTTGCTGAAATCATTATGCCGCCGTCAGCCTTAAGGTGCTTTGTAAGGCAAGCCACTGCCGCTGTTGGGAGCACTCCAAGCAATTGCACATCCACGCCAACGTCCGTGAGCCCTGCAGCAATTGCCTGCTCAATCATGGCGCATGAAGCCCTCGTGTCCTTTCCCAGAACAACGGACGGGTTCTTTTTCCCGTGAGCAATCTTCCTGATTAAATTCGCGTAACCGGCAGCTATTTTCCTGATGCTGCCCGGAGTGAGCGGTTCCTGCCCCGGCGTTCCCCTTATGCCGTCTGTCCCGAAAAGCTTGGGCTGCATCACGCTTCCCCCACTGCTTTTAGCAGTTCCATGTGTAATGGTGCAGTTGCCGCTGCCAGGATATTCCTGGAGCTGGGCTGCCAGGGTTTCCCGCTGAAGTCAGTAACAATTCCCCCGGCTTCCCTTATTATGAGCGTCGAGGCTGCATAATCCCAGGGCGAGCTTCCAGCCCGAGCATACCCGTCCACCCTGCCAGCAGCTATTTGGGTAGTAGCCGTTGTTGCGCTGCCCCATACCCGTAAGCTCCTGACTTTCAAGGCCAGGCCAGCAATAAGGCGAAGCATGGCTAGCCTTTCTTCATTTTCATATGCAAAATCGCAGCAGATTATTGCGCCAGCCAACGCATTGGTTGCTGCGACCGTGATCCTTTTATCGTTAAGAAACGCTCCCCTATCCTTGATAGCCCGGTATACCTCCAAGGTAACAGGGTTATATACTAAGCCTGCCAGCAGTTCGTTTTCCCGGCATAATGCGATTGAAATATTGAATTGGCTGTTTCCCCGGCTGAAGTTATTTGTACCGTCAAGGGGGTCAACGTACCACACAAAATCGCTGCCTTCTTTTGGCTTGGCTTCCTCAGTAACTATTCTGTGGGAAGGAAACTTTTCGCTGATTGCAGCCCTTATCAAGGCATCAGCTTCCTTATCCGCATTGGTAACAATATTTCTAAAGTTGCCCTCTTTTATCTGGACAGTCAGGCTTCGCCGAAAATGCTTAAGCAGTGCAGCGCCGGCTTCTTTTGCTGCCGACTCTGCAACAGCCTGCGCTTCCGCAAGAAAATCCGCCATATTGCCGTTCCTTACTTAATCTGCTGCCCGAGCTTTGCCCAGTCGTCAAGAAACTGCTTCAGCCCTGCATCAGTCAATGGATGCTTGTAGAGCTGCTCGATGACCTTGAACGGGCACGTTGCAACATCCGCACCAATGAGGGCTGCCTGCTTTACATGGTCAGCATGCCTTACAGATGCGAATAGTATCTTTGTCTTGAAATCGTAGTTGTCGTAGATTTGCCTTATCTCCTCAACCAGCTCAACTCCGTCCTGGCCAATGTCATCCAATCTTCCAACGAACGGGCTGATTATGTATGCCCCTGCCTTTGCAGCCAAAAGGGCCTGGTTTGCGGAAAAGCACAGCGTTACGTTAACCCTTATTCCCTCCTTTGCAAGGGTTTTAACAGCTTTCAGCCCGTCAGGCAGCAGCGGGATTTTGACAACAACGTTCTTGTGAACTTTCGCAAGGATTCTTGCCTCATGAAGTATATCCTCATATTTCACCGCAACTACTTCTGCAGACACATCGCCCTGGACAATCTCACAAATCTCCTTGACAATCGTCTTGAAGTCCTTGCCCTTGTCCTTCTCCTTGGCAACAAGGCTCGGGTTGGTTGTGACTCCATCCAAGATTCCCCAGTCGTTTACCTGCCTTATCTCGTCGATGTTTGCAGTGTCTATGAATATTTCCATTTTTTACCCCCTCCAATAAATTTTGCTGAATTCAGCACTGTTTTTATTGTTTTCGTTACAGAGCTGGTTATTTGGCAGTTACGCTCTTGGCAAGATAAACTTTACTTCGTTGTAATTACTTTTGCCAGATTCCTCGGATAGTCCGGATTTATGCCGCGTAAGACTGCTATGTGATAGGCAAGTATCTGGACAGGGATTATGCTCACAATCGGGCTTGCGTTTCCAACGTCAGGCACCTTGAGCCAGTAGTCAAACACCTCGTTGTTTTCAGGGGCTATCCCTATTATGTATCCCCCTCTGGCCTTTACCTCTGCCGCATTGCTTATCATGTCCTGCTTTGTCTCGTCATTTGCCACAATGGCGATGCACGCCGTTCCATCCTCAATCAGGGCCAAGGGCCCGTGCTTCAGCTCCCCGCCTGCAAAGCCCTGCGCGTGGGTGTAGCAGGTCTCCTGCAGCTTTATTGCAGCCTCGAGCGCTATCGGGTAATTCAGGCCCCTTCCTATGATGAACGCGTCTTTCTTATCGACCAGCTGCAAAGCGAGTTTTTTTATGTGCTCCTCATACCTTGGGTTAAGCATGTCGTTGACAGCGCTCGCGGCATTCATAAGCAGCAGTTTTCCTTCTTGTAATTTTCCTGCTGTTGCGTACGCGAGCAAAGTCAGGACAGCAAGCTGGGCTGTGGTGGCTTTAGTGCTGACAACAGCCCTTTCGGCTCCGGCGTTTACCATGAAGAAATCATCGCTGACCCTCATCATCGTCGAGCCGAAAACGTTAAGCAGCGACACGACCCTTACGCTCTTTGATTTGGCAACGTCGATTGCTTCAAGGACGTCCGCTGTCTCGCCGCTCTGGGAAACAGCAATCATGAGCGTTTTTGGGGTGAGGTAATGCTGGTAATTGGCAAATTCCGAAGCAACAACCGAATTTATGTGCTTTCTCGCAATCTTGGAAAAAAGGTACTCGCCAACAACGCACGTCTTCCCGGCCGTCCCGCAGCCCACGAGGAAAGTTCCGAAAGCGTTTTTTACCTCATTGGCAACAGCAAGGAGTTTCGCATCATCCTGGTTTATCGCCCTTGAAAGCGTGCTCTTCTGCTCCATAATCTCCTTTATGAGGAAATGGTCATACCCTTCCTTTTCTGTGCTTCCGTGGTGCCAGTGTATTTCGACAATCCTCTTCACCAGCTCATTCCCGCTCATGAGGTTGAAGAAGGCTACTTTGCCGTCAACAACAGCCATCTCGTTGTCGTCAAGGTACATGACCTTGTTGGTATAGTCCAGAAAAGCTGTGACGTCAGAAGCTATGAAGAACTCCTCATTGCTGTTCTCATGCATTCCCATGATTAGGGGAGCTCCTTTTCTGGCAGCTGCCATCTGCCCGGTTTCGGAATTAACTGCGACAAAGGCTGACCTCCCTTTCAGGGTGTTTGCTGCCCTCCTCACCGCAGCAACAAAATCCAAGCTCTCTTTGGACATGATTTCCTCAATCAGGTGGGGGATTACTTCAGTATCTGTCTTGGAGAGGAATTTGTGGCTGCCCAGCCCCGAGCGAATCTCCTGGTGGTTGTCAACTATGCCGTTATGCACAACAGCTATTTTGCCGGAACAGTCAAGGTGGGGATGGGCATTCTGCTCTGTGACCCCGCCATGCGTGCTCCAGCGCGTGTGGCCAACGGCTACATGGCTTTCCCCCCGTATGGCTTCGCTGACATAATCCCAGTTTATCTCGCCTATCTTGCCAACACGTTTGATAACGGAAAATGACCTTCCGGCATTTTCGGCGCTTTCAGGGTTGTCAGCCAATGCAACAATGCCCCAGGAATCATATCCGCGGTATTCAAGCTTCTTAAGGCCCTCAAGAACGACACTGGCAGCCGGCTTATTCCCAGCGTAAGCAATTATCCCGCACATGAGCAATCACAACAACAAAGTTTCAGATAAAAATGATTAGGCAGCATGTGTGGCTTTGTTGAGGTGTTGAGGCTCTATAGAAGCATAACCGCATGCCGCCTTAACAAGGCACTATCGCAGGCACATATAAAAGCATTACTAAAAGCACTTCAAGCCCATTAAAAAAAGATTTTTAACATTGGCAGGTGAAGTCCGGGGAAGTTTTACAAAAAAGAAAAAATTTATAAGTAAGCCTATTCTTACCAGTAATACCAGGAAGATTTTTGGTGAAAACTTATGGACGTTGTCAGCGTGTCTTCCAAAGGCCAAATCGTAATACCTGAGAAGGTAAGGAAAAAGTTGAGGATAAAGGCTGGTTCCCGGCTTGTCCTGCTCGAGAAAGAAGATTCCATATTATTGAAGATGGAAGATGCTATCATAAGGCAACTCGAGGAAGCTGAAAGAAAAGAGGATATCGGCTGGCTTATCCTTGGCGAAAAATCCCTTGAAAATGTTTGGGATAACCCAAAAGACGAAAAAGCCTGGAAGAGGTACCTGTAAGAATGAAGCAGCGAAGCATCATTCTGGTCCCTTTCCCGTTCTCAGACCAGTCAGGGCAGAAGGTCAGGCCAGCCCTTATTATTTCTAATGACGAATACAACAGCTCCAGCGACGACGTAATTGTCTGCGCGGTAACTACCAACATAAAGCCTTCAAAATACTCGGTCCTGATAGGCCAAAATGACCTTGAAAGCGGCATACTTTATGAAAAATCAGCAGTAAAAGCAGAAAGCCTGCTCAAGATTAAGAAATCCCTTATTCTGAAAACCATCGCGACCATTAACATGCAAACATTATCAAAGGTAACCGCTATAGTTAAAGCATTGCTCAACCCTGCTTGAACCTTACCTGTTGAACACTACAATAACCATGTTGACAAACTTGCCCTTGTAAAGCACAGGCCTCTTGGTAATGATAACGTTCTTTGCAGGAACACTTGCCTCGGCTTTTATGGGGGTGTATGCCTTGCCCATGCAGCAGTCAACATACTGCCCTCCAGGCATCTGCGTCAGGCCGAACGTGCCGTCACAGGCCTGTTTGGTTGCATCGCTGTCAAACCAGCACAGACCTTTCCCGTGGCAGGTTGCATCGCAAAGGTTTGAACCGGCCTTCGTGCAATCATCCTCGCAGTCGCCCAGCGCCTGCACAAGGACAAAGTCGGAGGTGGTGGTTCCTCCGTCGTATACCGGCACGGCATAATTGGTCTTTGCCTCATAGCCGCTTTTTGAAGCAGCAACATCACGGTCACCTGTAGGAACATTGCCTATGGAATACGTGCCGTCAGCAGCTGTTGTTGCTGTCAATGGCGGATTCATGCCCAAAACCCTGACAAGCGCTCCTGAAACAACATCTGTGATGTTGCTTACTATGCCGCTTATCGAGCCTGATGCGCCTCTCCACTGGCCTGGGCTGGCAGCCTGGTCAGCGTAGGAAGGAAAAGCTGTGCCTCCTGTCTTCTGGCTGGACTGCACAGCCGCCCTTGTAGCAGCAGCAACGCAAGAGCTTCCTGTCCACTCACATTTCACCTTGCTTTCGCCGCTTGTGCAAGCACTCTGCGTTTTTTTACCAGAGCAGAATCCCGTGTTTTCTGCCACAACACCAGCAATGGCAGCATTCACATCATAATAGCACTGGCCACTGAATACGCAGTCTGTATCAGAGTCGCAGCACTTCTTGTCGCTTGGAAGGTCTGTGCAGGCGCCAAGCGCACAGTCCCTGAACCTGTTGAACTCTCCAGCGTCATCGCTGCAGCACGTTGTTGCAGCAACCTCGCTCCCAGTGCCAAGGTTCCAGTTGCCCGTCCCGACAGCCGCATCACACGCAGCCTGGGAAACATCACCATCATAGTACAGGCACTGCGAAGTGCACTTCCCAGAAGCAGCAAAGCTCCCGGCAGTTAACTCATCGCACTGGCTGCTTGCGCCGCAGCCTGCCTCGCAGCTGCCTCCCCCGTACTGGGCCGCAGGGTTATTCTGGACCTTATTAGCATCGCACGTTACACACTTACTATTGCTCACATCGCACTTCACTCCGGAACAGCAGTTCGCATCACTGGTGCACGCCCCTCCAGGGCTCTGGCAGTTCACGCATGCTCCAGCATTGCAGAAATACCCAGCACCATTGCATAGCGTTCCGTCAGGCTGGTTCACAATCGTGCATCCCCCTCCTGACTGCCATTGCTTGCACACGCCAGGGCTGCCAGGACAGGAAGCGCACTCGAAGTTGAAGCAGTACTGGCCTGTGAGACACTCCGAATTGAAGTCACACCTCTTTATACCAACACTAATAGGCCCAGAGCCCTCCCATCCCTGGGCAAGAGCAGCGTCTGGTAAAAGCATCAGCAAAAAACCTGAAATTAGCACAATTGACAGCAAAAGCAGCTTTCCCATGCTTACCTAACCCTCTTTTTGCAATACTTAACTAACAATCAAATACTAGGCTTCTAATATAAATATGTTTTGGAATGTTCAGTTGCAGAAAGAGCCGTCGCCCCTTCTGGCTGGTAAAGTGTTAACCTGTTCATAAGTGCCGAAAATGTTGCAGGAGTTTATGCCTTTTTGGTTCGCGTTAAAAATGCTGTCACCACTATAATGCCACTTCTGACCATGGACAATAACCAAGCCGGCGTTAGTTTCTCCAGGGATTATGCCTTCGGCAGGGATGCCTAAAGACCTGAGAGCAGCGGTAATGCCGGTTATATTATGCCCGCTGTCTGTTTGCCTGACAAGCGGTATTGCCCACGCAGGCGGATCAACTGAGTTCTGTGAAAAAACACCCCCGTAAAGGCTTGCAAAATTAGTATCGCCGCCAGTAAAGTGAGTTACATTCCCCAAGTACCATTCCATAATCCTGAGCACTGCTGTGCGCTCGTCTTTCGCATCGCCAACAATGCCCTTTGCCCATTGGTACGTGCTCAGGTAAGTGCCGTCAGGCCTTTTTGTTTTGTCCATATAAGAGACGCTGCGGTCGGCAAATGCTGTAGTGCTTCCGCTGTTCATTGTTGGCTCCCGGCTGAGCAGCAGCCACAATTCATTTTTGTTGTTTGCCAATAAAGGCCTAATCAACAGGCTCTGGCTGTCTTTCCAGACAAGGTCTGATATTGTTTTTAGCCACTCTCTCATGATGTTGCCTTCTGAGCCAACCATGTTAAAGTAAGCAATGGAGCCGTTCCCGTTTGGGGTTCCTGCTTCAAGCACGTTCCATGTCCTGCCGTTGTAATAAAAACTCTGCCCCGGATAAACGCCAAGCGCATCAAGGACCGCGTCAAGGTCGTTGCTTGGCATCTCACCCTTATTCATCATCAGGTTTACCATTGTGGCAACAGCTTGCCAGCTGTTTTTCGTTGCTTCCCTTGTAGGCCACTTTTTGGCATCAAACGGGACAAAGGTTGTCCGGTAAACAAAACCGCTGGGATACTTGCCCTCAACCACCTTTCCACCGTCAACAACTGTTCCCCACTCAACCACATCGCCTTTCTCGCTGAACGTTTTCCAAAGCGGCGAGCTGTCAGCCATAAAGGCGTTTAATGCGTCAAAGGAAGTTATTGTTTTTGCCTCTTTGGCTGCAACGGATTTTATTATTGAGCCAAGATTGTAAGTCTCAGAGCTTTCAAGCCGGATAGTTTTGTCAGGCATGTTCCAAACTGCTTTCTTCAACTCCGAATGGTAGTTCTTTGTCTGCATGGTCGTAGCAGCAGCCACCAGGTCAGTCAGCGGAACAGTCTTATTGGTAAAGTAAGTCGACTTGACCATTGCCAGCTGGACTTCCAGAGGATTGGCAGCAACTGCCTTGATGAAAGCCTCCTCTGTGCTGTCAAGGATTCCATCCAAGCCAAGAACTGAAACGCCACTAATTACTTCAGCAGAAGTTATCCCTATAGCCGGACTCGTAGCATACACGACAGCAAGGTTTGGCTTGGGAGTTGGTGTGAATGTTGGCGGGAGTGGCGTCGCTGTCGGCTTTGGCGTTGGACTGGGCGTAGGAGACGGCGTAGGCGATGGCGTCGGTGAAGGTGTAGGGCTGGGAGTAGGTGACGGCGTAGGGCTAGGAGTAGGCGAAGGCGTGTAGGTAAAAGTGGCTGTTGGCGGCACAGGCGTAGGCGGCGGAGTAGGCGAAGGCGTTGGAACTGGCAACGTAGCATACTCAACAGGAGTTGGCGGCTGCAACGGGAAAGGCGTCAGAGTGTCAACTGGGACCTTTGTAGCTGTTGCAGTGTAGGTTGCTATTGCCGTGAAGGTCAGCTGCTCTGTCGGCCCGGCAGTGACCGGGCTTGGCGTTGGTTCGCTTGTTGGGACTACAGTCACAACTCCGTTTCCCGTCAAGCATGCGACCGCCAGGCCTGCTCCAAAACCTGCCAGCGTTGCTCTCACTCGAGGGGGCAGAACCTTTCGAACAACACTCCCAAAACCACTAGCAGGATAACTTCCCCGCACTTGCCCTGACTCGTAGTTTTGAACCGGATGTTTCAGCAGAGGCACATCGCGGGCTCCGGAATCGTAAGCTTCAGAAGGCTCCGCAACTGCAACTACAGGAGTCTCCCTAGCCAGCTCTTCAACGGTTTTTTGATGGCTCCGCCTATCCCAGTGCGGCTTATTCAAAGGGCTGTGCTGTCCCCTCCCGTTCAGAGTACTGGCATGAAGCACCATGAGGGCAGCACCAGACTTTGGAGTATTTAAAGGTTTCGGTTTTGTCGTTATTAGGCAGGGGTGAAAAATGGTACGGGGTGGTGTTGAATCTGGAAAGCGAAAGGTTTAAATACAAGTTATCAGTATAGTGATAACATGGAACTGCAGATTGTGAATCCGCATGTTGTGAAGATACTGATTGCCGCAAGGGACGTTGACTCAATAAATGCCGTTGCCAAACGCACGGGCATCTCTTTCGGCTGGACTTATAAGTGGGTGAAGGAGTTAGCCAGGGCAGGGGTGTTTCAGGCAAGCCGCATGAGGCTAACGCTGAATAAGGGCAACGCCATGTACAAGTTGACTCTGGCTTACATAAGAAAAGTCTTTGGCAATGACGCCTATTTCTATTACTCTGTGTTGCCTTTGATGGGCGTCACTTATTGCTTTGTGAAGACTGATGCTGTCTTTGTATGGACAAAAGGGGGCTACCAGATTGGGAGGAGCAAAGACTATTATCCCGTATTTGTCAAGGTGAGGGCACGTGACAGGAAAATCTTTGGCTATTACGTGCAGAAGCTGGGCTTGCGCGTCAATGCGAAGAAGGGAGTGTTTTTCAGGCCGGAGTTTGCCGATGAGTTCAAATTTGAAATATGCAGCGGGATTCCTGTAGAGCCCCTTGACGATACCATTGGCTTTATGCAAAGGCATTTCTATAACTTCCAGCCGGCTTTGGAGATGATTCAGGAAATGTACGGGAAAGTGCTGGGTGTTAAGTATAAGGAAACGACTGCCTGGGGGTAGCGATGTTTGACACGTTTATTAGGCGGGAAAACAGGATTTTTGAAATCCTGCAGGAATTTGCAGACGCTGGGTTGGAATTTGTTATTGTAGGAGGTTATGCCGTTTCCGCATACAAGCACAGGTTTTCAGTGGATGCCGATATTGTGGTAAAAAGTGATGATATGGAAAAATTTGCGCAAATTCTGGCAAAAAGCAAGTTCGTTAAAACTATTTCTAAGCAGCTTGAAAACGAATACTCATCACAGTTTGTCCGTTATGAAAAGAAAGACGAATTGCCTGTAAGCTTCGATATGCTTATCGATGGCATGGGAGTGAGGCAGACAAATGCTGCATTTGGCTATGACCTGCTCAGAAGCTATTCGGAAAAAAAGAAAATAAAGGGGATTGAAAAAGAGGTTGTGCTGCTGGTGCCGAGAAGGGAGCTTTTAGTTGCGATGAAGCTGCATGCGGGCAGGGCAACTGACCTGCGGGACTCTGCTGCCTTATGCAAAGGGCTGGACCTTGCCCTTATCCAGAAAGTCATCCGAAGAGGCGACACAGCTCCCGTCAAAGAGAGCATCGCGAAGCTCATGTCATTGCTTAACGACACCAACTTTATTAATTCGTTTAAAGGGATTTTCCTCGAAAAGAAATACGACCTTGACGTCCAAGAAATAAAAAAACTGCAGAAACTCACTCTTTAAAGCAAAATTTACGTCTTTTCCTTAGCCACAGACAGGTCTTTGGCGTCAAGGAGGACTGCCCCGGACTGGTGGGAAGAGGCGAGCCAGACCAGTTTTGTGCCTTCAGCAACGGGCTGCCCTGCCACGAAAGGCCTTATTGTACCGTCAGCAGCTTCAGCCATGAGGCCAAACGAGCTTATATCGCTGCCATAGTTCTGAATCACGAAGTCAAGGGCGGGCTGGCACGGCACAACATCGTCAGGAATGTCAGCATATTTTTCACAAATTGCCTGTGTAACACCAGCCGGGAGCGAAGGCCTTGCTGGTTCTGCTGGCTCGGTTGCCTGCGAAGGCTGGGCTGCAATTTCAGCAGCCTGTTCAGCTGTCTCGTTTGGCGTTGCCGGCCTGGCTCCGAACAATGCGAAGATGTAAATGGCAACAACAGCAGCTACTGCAAAGATGCCAATCACAGCTAGTTTTTTAAGATTATCATAAAGCATTAGGAAACCTCCCTTCAGCCCGTAAATGCAAAGCCAACCACCTTAACCGGGCTCGGCCACGAATCAGTCGGCGTATCGGAAAACGTGCTGGTGCACTGCGCAACTTTGCACTTACCCTGCCACGTTGAAATACAGGTGCACTGCCCGTTAGCAATGCTCATCTTCCTGCTATCAGGCCCTCCATTCACAACCCAGTTGCCCGACGTGTCCTGAACGCCAACCCACACGCCAGCACCTGCATTGAAAAAGTCACCATTCTCATCCTCAATCTGCACCCAATACTTGTAAGGCTTGCCCTTCGCCATGAAGCTGGAGCTTCGCTCACCATACTGATTCACAACATACAAGGCATTGGTATGCGATCTGGTATCCACGCAGCTGTAGCCGTTCCCTGAAAGTGACGGGCCTTTAGGAACCCCTGTCCCAATGTTATTGTCATAGTCAATGCATTGGCCCCAACTTACTGCACCCTCAACACCCTCGGTTGTGCAGCAGGACATGAAATGGTCACCAGCAGAAGATAAATCCCCCCCACCATCACAATAATACCCGACCTCTCCCTTATTCACAGTCCACGAGCACTGCTTTGCAGAAGTGCAGTAAAAATCAACAGTTAAGCCATAAACGCTTTGGCCATGAGCATCAGAACCGCTGTAGCCGCACAAGTCAGGACAGTCAGAATCAGAAACACACTGCACACACTTACTCCCATCATACTTCAAGCCGTAGGGCCACGCACCAGTCTGGTAGCACTCAGCCTGGCAATTGGCTGTCTGGCCTTCAGTACATCTCAAGCTGTTGGGAATATCTGTATCGCAACCAGCAGGATTGCTGCTGCACGACTTTTGAACGCATGCCTTATTTGAGTCACAGTAATAGCCCGAAGCGCAGTCCGAGCTGGTTCTGCACTGCACGCAGTTTGGCGAAGGGAATGTTGGAACGCTCTCACAGTAAGGCTTGGGCGCAGAGCACGTCCTGATACTCTCCTGGGCATCGTTGCAGTCAGTTCCCCCGCAGCTGCTGTCGATAAGCCCATCCGCGTCATCGTCGCATCCTACGATTAGCTGGCAGCTGCTCCACTGGCAGCCGCTGCAAATCTTGTGGTAGCCTGTTGTGCAGCCAGTTGCCGTAGTTGAACTCCCCTCACACTTTTCCGGGGGGTCTTGGACAGTGCCATCACCGCAGGAACCGCAATTACTGGTGTCATACACGTATCCTGAGCAGCCTGAGTTGCACCTGTACTTGCCAGAAACAGACGGATAGCCTCCTGGGCAGCTTACGCTAACAGGACTGCAGGTAGACCCGGATGGATCGTTGCCGTTGCCGCCGCAGAAGGAGGTGCCCCAGTCGCAGGTCTCATCGCCCTCTGCGACCCCGTTGCCGCATGCCTGGCATGTACCGCCAACGCAATCACCGCTCACGCACTCTGAATTGGAATCACAGCCGTAGCCGTTGTCGCACATGCTGTTGCTCCCAGCGCAGTACTTGTCAGGATCAACAGTTCCATCACCGCACCACCCGGAATTTTTATGGCTAGAACAAGACTCCTGGCAACCGCCCAAAGAAGTGCAGGACAGCCCGCTGCAACAGCCAGAACTGCATGAGCCTCCCTCTCCGGAACAGCATGCCTGGGTGTTGCACGACCTGCTTCCACCAACAGGCCCGCAAAGCTGGCTGCCGCCACAACTGGCAGCAGAACAAGTCTGCGTACCACCACCACACGAAACACTACAAGCACCCCAAACACCATTCACAGGAGAGCAGCATGAGCCGCCAGAACATGTCTGGCCAGACAAACAAAGGCCTGTGCAGGTGTTATCAGTAGTATAACCAGTGCTGCAATCAGAATAAGTGTTATAACTCTGACAGGGATTAACAACACTGCAGCTGGAACTGGCAGTGCAGGTCACACAACTCCCACCAGAGCACCGGCCAGACGAACACAAGCTAGTGCAGCTGTTATCAGTAGTATAACCAGTACTGCAATCAGAATAAGTATTATACTTCTGGCAAGGATTCACACTACTGCAAAAACTACTTGGTGTGCAGGTCACACAACTCCCACCAGAACAACTTCCAGACGAGCACAAGCTAGTGCAGGTGTTATCAGTAGTATAGCTACTGCTGCAATCAGAATACTGGTTATACCTCTGGCAAGCATTAAGAGTACTGCACCAGCTAGTGGCTGAGCAGCACGGTTGGGTATTGCACGACGAAGTTCCGATAGGCCCACAAAGCTGACTGCCACCACAGCTGGCAGCAGAACAAGTCTGCGTACCACCACCACACGAAACACTACAAGCACTCATAACACCATTAACAGGAGAACAGCACGCTTGGGTATTGCACGACTGCGAAGAACTGCCGGAACAGCCAGAACCACCACATGAAGGAGAAGGATTATTACACGTCCTAGTCTGCGTACCACCACCACACGAAACACTACAAGCACTCCAGGCACTCCAACCACCATTAACAGGAGAACAGCACGCTTGGGTATTGCACGACTGCGAAGAACTGCCGGAACAGCCAGAACCACCGCATGAAGGAGACGGGTTCGTGCACGTCCTAGTCTGCGTACCACCACCACAGGAAGCACTGCAGGTGCTCCAGGCACTCCAACCGCCGTTAACAGGAGAACAGCACGCTTGGGTGTTGCACGACTGCGAAGAACTGCCGGAACAGCCAGAACCACCGCATGAAGGAGACGGGTTCGTGCACGTCCTGGTCTGCGTACCACCACCACACGAAACACTGCAAGCACTCCAGGCACTCCAACCACCATTAACAGGAGAACAGCACCTGTCATCGTAAGTGCAGTCTCCACAGCCACTGCCGCAGCCACCGTAATCATAACAATCATTCCAGCAAACAGCTTTTGCCGGCTGTGTGTTAATGGTGAAAAGAAGAGCAGCCAGTGCAGCTAAAGCTACGAGGGTGATAAGAACTGGCAGAACAGGGAATGCTGCTGCAGGCTTCGCCGATTTTTTATCTTTCATGGACTCGTCACTCTTGTTAGTCTGGCTTTATAAATACCCCGGAAACGTATTTTTCTCCTGATGGGGATGTCAGTAAAAACAGGTGTGTTACTGTAGCGCCAACACCAGGAGGCAGTGTGAGCACAACCCGTTTAACGCTTGCGTCACCGAATTTGCCAACTATGTAATCTGGCGGGGTTTGTTTTGATATTGGCAATTCTTTGCTTTTGCCCTCGCTTGTGAGTGTGATGCTTGTTTTGGAAATTTTGCTTATGGTGCCAGCGTAGATTACTACAACGTTACCTGTGTCGTTGCTTACGTAACTGCTAACCGGCTGAAGCTCCCCAGAGAGTTGTTCAGCCTGGTTTTCGATGATCGCCTGTGCCTCTGGCTTTGCCGCAAACGGCAGCTTGTCAAACACAAGCAGCAGGATTATGCCAACTATAAGCACTGCTGCCGCTGCAAACGGCATGTAGCTTCCCCTTTTTCCTGAAGTTCCGGCAGGCATCTTGGCAGTTCGCTAAACCTTTTTTAATGCACATTTATATGCATAACTCGCAAAATTGGCAGCACTAAATAATTACACTTTTTCATATTCAGATTCTTTATGGCAAACTTCATCTTCATCTTAGCGTGCTTTGGTTTATGAGCTCTGAAGTAGCAGCGTCCTTGACAACAACAGAGTTCTCTGCCGCGCTTACCGTAACAAGCCGCCTGCCCTGCTTTGTCATCAGGGTAAGCACAAACGCGTTCGTTTCTTTTTGCCGTTCCACTTTCTCAATGGTTCCGGGATATTTGCTGCCGACTAAAAGCGTGATTTCATCGCAGGCTTTCCTGTCACCGGCTTCAAATTCGCTGCAAAGTTCGTTTGGAGGCGGCTGTGAGGCAGACGGGGCTTGTTCTGGTTTCTCTGAAACCTGCAATTCTGAGCTGCGCTGCGAGGTAAATGAGTCTGTTAAGACCAGAAGGATGACAGCAACAAAGCCCACAACGACTACTGGCAGAACCGAAGTCGGCCCTTTTGGCATGCCTCTTTGCATGCTGTTTTGCATGCCAAAGGCTCTCCTGCGCTGGTTTGAAAGGCTCAAAGGCTTCATCTTGTCAACCTGGGCTACAGCTGAAGCAGGGTAACCTAGCTTAGCAAGGTATTTCTTAACCTCCTCTTTCGTGTGCCCTCTTTTTAGCTGCGCCTCAATCCAAGGGGTGAGGTCAGGCATTCCAATGCTAAATTGGCAGTGCTGTTTATAAAAATATTGATTTTTGGCACTGCCTAGCAGCGGCAGTGAGGCAGGTTGACCTTACCAGTGAAATTTACGTCTTTTCCCCACTCACAGCCAGTTTTTTGAGATTATCACACAACATTAGGAAAAACCTTCAGCCAGTCCATGCCCAGCCAACCACCTTAACCGGGCTCGGCCACGAATCAGTCGGCGTATCGCTGAACGTGCTCTGGCACTGCGCAACTTTGCACTTGCCCTGCCACGTTGAAATACAGGTGCACTGCCCGTTAGCAATGCTCATCTTCCTGCTGTCTGGCGCGCTGGCGGGTGCGCCTTCGACGACCCAGTTGCCTGACGTGTCCTGAACGCCAACCCACACGCCAGCACCTGCGTTGAAAAAGTCACCATTATCGTCCTTAATCTGCACCCAGTACTTGTAAGGCTTGCCCTTCGCCATGAAACTGGAACTCTGCTCGCCAAACTGGTTCACAACATACACGGCATTGGTATGCGACCAGCTGTCAATACAGCTATAACCGTTCCCTGAAATGCCTGGCCCAAGAGGATAACCGGTAGAAGGGTTGCTGTCGTAATCTATGCAGCTGCCCGAGACATAATGAGTTGCGGCGGTGTCACGGCCCAGAGTCGTGCAACATGACTGCGTGTAATCGCCAGTAGCTGGATTGTAGAACCAGTCACTATTACTGTCATCACAGTAAAACCCCGCTTCTCCCTTACTCACAGTCCACGAGCACTGCTTGGCAGCACTGCAGTAAAAGTCAGTGGTTAAGCCATAAACGCTTTGCCCATGAGCGTCACTGCCGCTGTAGCTGCAAGGGTCAGGGCAGTCAGAATCAGAAACGCACTGCACGCACTTGCCGCTGCCAGAATCATACTTCAAGCCGTAAGGCCAGGCGCCTGTCTGGTAGCACTCAGCCTGGCAATTGGCACTTTGGCCCTCAGTGCATTTGTTTGCGTTTGCCATGTCAGTATCACATCCAGTAGGGTTGCTGCTGCAAGTTTTCTGCACGCACGTATTGCTCGTTGTGCAGTAGTAGCCGGAATCGCAGTCAGCGTTTGTCACGCAGTCAATGCAGCTGCCCAACCACGAGCAGGTGTCAGGCAGGCAATACTTTTTGTAACCTGACTCGCACCCTGTCGCAGTGCTGGATGAGCCCTCACAGTCCTCAGGCGGGCTCTGGACTGTGGTGTCGCCGCAATAGCCGCAGCCGCTCGTGTCCTCATCATAGCCTGTGCAGCCTGAATTGCACCTATACTTGCCAGTAACCGAAGGGTAGCTGTTTGGGCATGAAACAGTGCGAGTGCACGTCTGGCTGCTCCATGCCCCGCCGTTGCCGCCTGTGCCGCACACAACGCCGCTTCCTGAAGAGCCCCAATCACAGGTCTCAGTACCCTCCGCAACGCCATTGCCGCATGTCTGGCAGGACTGCGTGTTGCATGACTGTGAGGAATCTCCTGTGCATCCAGAACCGCCGCACGCCGGAGACGGATTGGTGCAGGTCCTGGTCTGGGTACCGCCGCCACACGAAACAGTACAAGCACTCCAAGCGCTCCAGCCGCCATTCACATTTTTTGACGAGTCTGTGGCGCAACCTGTTCCCGGGTCGCAGTACTCGCAGCTGCTGCACGATGAACCACCGCTGCAACTGCCATAACTGCCCCAGGTGCAGTCTGCCTGGCAGCTTCTGGTCTTAGAGCCGCCACAGTTGGAACTGGTCCAGCAGGACGCTGAACTTGAGCCCGAGCAGCCCGTGTTGCATGACTGAGAAGAACTGCCAGAACAATCATCACCGCCGCACGCCGGAGACGGGTTCGTGCACGTCCTGGTCTGGGTTCCCCCGCAAGTACTGCTGCAAGCACTCCAACCTGACCAGCCGCCGTTAACTTTCACATCATCATATGTGCAGTCTCCGCAGCCAGAGCCGCAGCCGCCGTAATCCTCACAATCACCCCAGCAAACGGCCTTAGCCTCCCTAGCGTTGATGGCAAAAAAAAGCAGGACCATGGCCGCCAGTGCCGCGAGCGCAACCACCGTGTTTTTAATCCGAAGTGTCATGAAGGTCACTCTGTATCTTCTTCAATCTGGATTTATGAATACGCCTGTGACTTGTTTTTCTCCTGACAGCGAGGCTACCCAAAAGAGGTGCGTTACATTTGACCCAACTTTCGGCAGTCCGGATAGCGTAATCCTGTCCCCGGACTCGCTGCCAAATTTGCCCACGATGTAGTCCGGCGGGCTTTCTGCCGGAATTGGAAATTCCTTGCTGCTGCCGGCTCTTTCCAGCGTAATGCTGCTTTCAGAAACCTTGCTGATGACGCCAGAGTATATTTCCACCCTTTGCCCGGTTGAGTCGCTTATGTAGCTGTTAAACGGCTGAAGTTCATCCTGAGGGCTTTTTGCCGCTGATTGCTGGTTCGCAGCCTCTTTCTCCCCAACAGGCAACCTGCCTGTCATCAGCACCACTATTATGCCGATTATGAGCACTGCTGCGACCGCCAGTGGCTTGTAGTCCACTGCCTTTTTGCCTGAGATTTTTGCATGAATCCCTGAAATGTTCACCAGCCTCTTTTCAGCCTGTTAATTGGGCGCCGCATATATAAAAATATCGGTTTGTGTTATGCCATTTTGTAAGCGACAAAACTATTTAAACTTCAATGCTGTTGCTTTTGCCATGATTAAGAAAGAAGCCCGCATCCTGGGCATTGATGACAGCCCCTTTGACAAGTTCAAAGATGGGAAAGTTTTGATAATCGGGACTTTCTTTCGTGGAGGAAGCAGCCTGGACGGCGTTATGACAACCACAGCAGCGGTTGACGGCATTGATGCGACAGTAAAAATCACCAGGATGATAAAAAAGAGCAAATTCTACACCCAGTTGAGGGCAATAATGCTTAACGGCATAGCAGTTGGTGGCTTCAATGTCATAGATATCCGGCAGCTGCACCGGAAAACAAAAATCCCCGTCATCGTTGTCATGCGTGACTATCCCGAGATAGGCAAAATAAAAGCCACGCTTGCAGGACTCGGAATGAAAGGAAAAGTCGGGCTGATAGAAAAAGCCGGCAAAATCAGCAAAGTCGATAACGTCTATGTGCAAATAAGCGGCTGCAGCCTGGAAAAAGCTAAAGAGTTTCTGAGGATTTCCTGCACCAGAAGCCACATCCCGGAGCCCATAAGGGCAGCCCACCTGATAGCTGCAGGGATAAAGCTTGGGGAGAGCAAGGGAAAGGCGTAAACTTCACTGCAACGAAAAGCGTAACATTTATATAACAGATGTTACAATAAGATAACACATGTTACAAAAAAGTAGCATTGAGAGGGTTGCGGAAGTTTTCTTCATCAGTCCTATGACAAGCCATTACCTAAGGGAGATAAGCAAAAAAGCAGGCATAGCGCACACTTCTGTCAAAAGAGACTTGCTAAAACTGGTAAGGCTGGGGCTAATAGAAGAAAAAATTGAGCGAAGAGGAGGCAGAAGATTTCCTGTTTATGTTGCGAGGAGGGATGCAAAAGAATTTAGGCGTGGAAAGAGGGGAAAGATGGTTTATAACCTCTCTTCCGTGCTTGAATCAGGGCTTATAGAACATCTGGAAGAAAAGCTCACCCCAAAAACGATTGTCCTCTTCGGGAGCTATCGTAGGGGCGAAGATATCGAAGGTAGCGATATAGACTTTTTTGTCGAGTGCAAAGAAGAACCAGTGAATCTCACCAAGTTTGAAAACAAACTGGGAAGGAAGATAGAGTTGCATTTCAATGAGGACTTCATCAATTACTCAAAAGAGCTAAAAAACAACATAATAAATGGTATTGTCTTGTCTGGCTTCCTGGAGGGATATAAGTGATAGTTAAAGTTCAGCCGGATATGCAGAAATCACAAGCACTCCGAAAAATAGCAGAGGTGACTCTAGAAAGGATAAAAGATACAGACATCGACAAGTACCCCAGCAACATTCTCGTGGATTACTATGAAACCATCCATAAGTTGCTTGAAGCCATTACCTCAATAGAAGGCACCAAAATAAAAGGAGAAGGTGCTCACCAGGAACTCATTGATTATGTTACAAAGAATTACAGCCTTGATGAGCAAACAAGGCAGCTATTGCAGCAGATGCGTGATTACAGGAACCGCATTTCCTATGAAGGGCTAATGATAAACAAGAATTATATCCTGCTGAATGAGAAGAAGCTGAAAGAGATTATTGAGCTGCTGCTTGACAAGCTTTCAAAGCTTGGCGAAGGCAAGGGTAAGGCGTAAAACAGTAGCAAAAGCAGCAGGAAATTGTTTTCGGCTTTGCCGTTTTTCTTCCAAAATTTTGGCTTTTTCCCGGCAAATTTGCGGCGGCTACCGGTAAAGTTACGAAAGTGCCGTAATTTCGACGACAAATCGGCAGAAAGGCATTTTAATTCTGAACATTACAAAGGATGTTGGTGATGTCGATGAAGCGGTTAATGGTATTGTTCGTTATGTTCATTGCAGTTGCGGCTGCACTCGCTGTTGTGCTCGGGGCAAACGCGGCAGTGGCCGCAGCTGCAAACGAACCAGGCAATGTAATAATCTCGCAGGTCCTTTATGACCCTGTAGGTTCAGAGTCCGGTGGGGAGGCCGTTGAGCTTTACAACCCGGCAGCTTCTTCTGTGAACATAAGCAATTGGGTTCTGGCTACGGAAACCTCTCCAACGGATGCCATTATCCCAAATGGCGCAGCCATTTGCAGCGGCTGCTACTTTCTCGTTGCAGACTCAAACTGGTCAAATGCAAGGGGCAATTCTTCATGGCCAAACGCTGACTTTGAGGAAGCCGTAACCTTGGCTAATAGTGACGCTGGCGTGGCCTTAAAGGACTCAAACGGCACAGCTGTGGATGCTGTTGGCTGGGGCAATCCTGCGAATATCGGTGCTGGTTTGTTTGAGGGCGTTCCCAGCAGCGGCAGCAGCAGCGGGAATGCGTTGGTGAGAAGAATTGTGAATGGCAGCTACCTTGACACAAATAACAATTCCAACGATTTCATTGAGGCAACGCCGAATTTCCATAACAGCAGTTCTT
Organism: Candidatus Woesearchaeota archaeon; assembly: GCA_016180085.1. Lineage (GTDB taxonomy): Archaea > Nanobdellota > Nanobdellia > Woesearchaeales > UBA10216 > UBA10216. The sequence goes on from JACPBX010000031.1 coordinate 26,691, forward strand.
CAGTTTCTAAAACGGCAAGCACAAATGCAGAAATTCAGATTATGATAATTGTTTCAGGCTCAGGCCCGTCTATAAGCTCGCTGAACATTTTAACCGATGATGACAGCTTTCTGTCAGGAAGCCAGATAAGTCCCGTCCCGAATAAAAATAAAACAATAGCAGTTGAAGCTGTCGTTGCTGATGACAACGGGGCTTCAGACATCGCCTCAGTTATCCTGGCTTTTAATTCTGCCAATTTAACAGTTGCTATGGCAAAAAAGAGCGATATTAACGCAACAGCGGCAATTTATTCAGCCTCTTTTAACCTTTCAAGCCACTTCGCAGCAGGGAATTATACCATCACGGCAGCAGCGGCAGACAATTCAGGGTTTTCTGCAAATTCGTCAGCAAGCTTTGAATACCTCACAATGACGGCAGTTGAGGTTGATGCGAGTTCGATAACGCTCTTTGCATCCCCGGGCTCAACATACGAAGTGGCTGGCGACGAATCAACTGCAACAGCAACCAACATAACCGTATTCAACTCCGGAAATGTGCAGCTGGACTTTGACGTGTTGTCAACAAACTTCACCTCAGGCAGCAGCACCATAGAAGCGCCAAGGCTCCGGTACACTTTCAACGGCAACTACGATAACAGCTCTTTTGCAGGAAACATGACAAATGCCAAAGCAAGGAAGGATGTAAACCTCAATCCCGGCTCGATGGCAGGGCTCAGCCTGAGGCTCAGCTTGCCTCTGGCAACTTCCCCGGGAAATTACTCCGGGAAAATATCGCTGGTCGCGGTGAATTCGTAATGCAGCGCTCTTTCTTTACTTATTATTTTCTATTTCTGCTTTTGGCAGCAGCAACTGTAGCCATAAATGCTTCGCAAAACGCCAATGCTGCCGGTTTTGGCGTTTCCCCATCCAACATGGAATTCATTGTTGAAAAAGGCTCGCAGGCGTCAAGGCAGCTCATGCTTTACAACACGAATGAAGAGGCTGCCGAGTTCACAGCCATGAGCAGCAATCCGGAAACCACGAAGGTCTCGCCAGAGAGAGGCACAGTGCCGGGGGAAGGCACCACTTCAATTACGGTTACCGCGAGAGGGATTAAAAAGAATAAAGAAGGTAAAAGCGAAGGGGAAATAGTTATAAGCTTTGACAACCGCAACATCGACGCTGACAGGGAGGTAAGCCTCTCGCTTGGCACTGCTGTTGCAGTGAAAGTGGATGTCGTGAAAGGCGCGGCTTTGGCTGTAAACGCCATTATTGGCGTGATAGTCTCGGCAAGCATTGTCATGGCGGGATTGGCGGCGTATTATGCAACAAGAAGAAGGGCAGGAAAGCCGTCAACCGATTTTCATTCTGCTTACGACCTTTACATGGCGCGCAGGTAGCAGACCAAAAGCAAAACCCAAAAATTTATATATATACATATGAATATCTATGCTATGGCAAGGACGATAATGATTGCTGACAGGATTTATGAGGAGTTGAAGAAGGCAAAAGGCAGCGATAAAAGCTTCAGTGACGTGATAGGTGAAGCTCTTGAAGCGTCAAAGCCTAAGAAGACTATAGCTGGAGTTTTGAAGTATGCTGGTATCCTTAAGGGCGATACAGAGTACGACGAATTAATGAAGTGGTCAAAAAAGAGATGGAAAGAATGGCAGGATAGATCATGGAAAAAATCTGTTTAGATACATCAATTTGCATTGATTTAATAAAAACAGGCAACAAAAGGGCACTATCTCCTTTTTTAACTGCCGAGGCTTTTTTAAGTTCAATGACCCTTTTTGAATTAAGGCTTAGGACGCACAACTTGGAGGAGGCCGAATTGTTCATTAGCACATTCGAAATATTGGCGTTTGACAAGAAAGCAGCCGAGGAAGCAAGCAACATAGAGAAGGACTTGAAAAGCAGGGGGGCCTTAATCGGGCGGGAAGACATTTCTCGAGGATTAAAGGGCTTAAGCTGGTTAAGCTGCATCACGAATAATAGAACCTCCCCTGCGCCTTCTGCTCTCTGTCAAGCCTTGATTCCGGCGAATTAATCCTCGGCCTGTTTGAGTCCTTGTCGCGCCTCAGCGTGATGTTAAGGCTGCGGAGGAAGCTGTTCATTCCGTCCTCCATTGAGAAAGGCCCTTTTGCTTCCCCTTTTATCGCCGGCTCGCCTTCGAACACCATCAGCATGTCGGATATGTAATCGACAAGCAGCAGGTCGTGGTCAACAACCAAGGCGGTTTTGCCGTGCACATCCATTCTCTCGCGCAGCAGCTTTGAAACAGCAATGCGCTGCTCAACGTCAAGGTACGCTGCCGGCTCATCCAGCAAATAGAGGTCGGCATCCTCTGCAAGGCATTTAGCAATCATAACCCTTTGCAGTTCCCCTCCTGACAATTCGCTGACCTTTTTCAGCAGCAACGGCTCAATTTCCAGCCTAGCCATAAGCTGTGCGTCATTCTGCGCTTTTGCCAGTATGTTTGTCACCTGCTCATCTGCTTTTTCAGTCGCGTGGATATACTGCGGCTTGTACGAAATCCTCACGCTCGCGCCTATGCTGCCGACGTCAGGCTTTATCTCCCCTGCCAGCATCCTGACAAAGGTTGTTTTCCCAAGCCCGTTTTCCCCAAGAACTCCGATGACGTGCTTTTTAGGCAGCTCTCCCGCAGCGGCAGTGAAGCGGAATTTTCCTAATTTCTTGCTGAAGTCACCCCACTTGACAAGGCCTTCCTTGCCGATGACCTTCTTTGGCGGCTTAGTCTCGAACCTTATCTCGTGCTGCCTGAAGCGCATGTTTTCCTCCTTTAGGTAACCTTCAAGATAGGTGTTTATCGCTGTCCTTGTTGGCCTTGGCTTGCTTGCTATCCCGTAAGCGCCAGCCTCGCCGTACATTATGTGCACAGAATCCGCAAGGTAATCCATGACAATCAGGTCGTGCTCTACCGCAACAACGGCTGTTTCAGGCTTTGCCAGTTTCCTGATGTACTGGCTGGCCTTTATCCTCTGCTTTATGTCAAGGTAGGATGTTGGCTCATCAAACACGAAAACGTTTGAGCTCTGACTGTCTTTGAGCACGGCAGCGGCAATGGCTATCCGCTGCAGCTCCCCTCCCGAGACCTGACCTATCTCGGTTTCGAGGACATTTCCTATTCCCAGCTCTTCTGCAACAGCAGCGATTTTTTTGCTGTCGCTGCAGACTTTGTGCAACAGCTGCTGCGCCGTGCCTTTGAACGTTTTCGGAATCGCATCAACCGCCTGCGGCTTCATTGACACCCTTATTTTTCCATCGCGCACTTTCTCAAAGAACACCTGTGCTTCGGAGCCCTTGAACATCTTAATCAACTTGTTGATGGGCTCTTTTTCTTCTTCTTTTTTCCCTTTCGCTTCAGTAGCTGTTGCAGCCGCCTCTTTTATCCCGAAATTCGGCATCACCATCTGCGCAATTATTTTGACTGCCGTGCTTTTGCCAATGCCGTTGATGCCCAGTATCCCGTTTACCTGCCCAAACAGAGGCACGGCCAGGCTGAACAGAGAGAATCCGTCTATTCCAAACCGGTGCACTGGCTTTTCAGTGAGCTTCTCGGGCAGCTTCACCATGTGGATTGCGCCGAAAGGGCACTTCTTTACAGTAATGCTTTCAGCGTCAGTGCAAACCTCTTCGTTCACTTGGGCTTTGCCGTCAGGCCCTATAACAAAAACTTCGTTGCCCATCCTGTTTCCAGGGCTAACCCTGATGCACAGATAACCTCCACAGCCCTGGGGGTTGCACTTGTCCTTCTCTATTACCGCTATTCTCCTTGCCATATTAATCGGAGTGAAGATTTGGATGATGGTTTAAATTAGTTGCGGCTTTTCCGGCAACAGGTTTTTATATGATTAAAAACTTCCATAGGCTGTATGAAGCGCAGCCTTATGGACGAGGTCGGGGTATTGCTGCTGAGGCACGGCTACACTGTAAAAAGCCTCACGAGGGCAAGCTTTGACATCGTGGCAAGGAAGGGCTCGCATGTGCTTCTTATCAAGGTGCTTGAGGACGCCAACAGCATCAGCGAGGACTACGCAAGCTCCATGAAGGGCCTTGGCAGCTACATCGATGCCTCGCCTGTGGTTATCGCTGAAAAAGCCGGGCACGCCCTGGAAGACGGGGTTGTTTACTCAAGGTTTGGCGTTTACACGTTCAATTACAGCACGTTCAGCAGCTGCCTTGAAAACAGGTTCCCCATAATCATAAGCACGAAGGCAGGCTTCACCGCATCCGTCGTTGGCGAGAAGCTGAGACGGCAGAGGGAGGAAAAAGGGCTCTCCCTTGGAGCAATATCCGGGAAGGTTGGCGTTTCAAAGAGGATGATTTCAAAGTACGAGTCAAACGATGCAGACGTTTCACTGAGAAGCGCCATTGCCCTGAACAGGCTTTTCGGCAGCGGCATATTCAACAAGGTCGATGTCTTCGCAGTAGCCAGGGAAACCGCGAGCAAAAACCCTTCAGTCATTGCAAGGAAATACGACGAGCTGGGATTCCGGGCAGCGGACACGAAAAAGGCGCCTTTCGACGTCATTGCAAAGCTGGAGAAAGAGCTCATACTCACCGATGTTTCCCCGAAAAAGGGAGCGAATCCCCAGCTTGAGTCGCTGCAGCAGCTGCTTGGCGCAGATGCCCTGGTGATTTTAGACAAAAAGGCAGCAACCAGCTCATACACTGAAAAGAATAAAAAGAAGCTGCCATCCCTGCAGAAAAGGGACTTTTTGGACTTTAATTCGGCAAAGGAGCTTATCAGGTTTTTGAAGGAGTTTGAATAAGCCTGTTTTACCTGCTTTTCTCCAGGTATTGCTTGTGAACTACAACAGTAACATGATCTAATCCATTATTGGAGGCTATACGGAGTAAGTCTTCCAATACCAGCCTACCGGTTGGGTTTAGTAACTCATATCCTGAACCGTTCGGTGATGGCTCAAGTATTACTGGAAAAGGCTGAATCTGTTCATTGCCTGGCTCATTGCCTGCCGCGTTCTGCACATCCGGCAGCACAAAATGAGCCAACAGCTTCACTCTGCCGTAACCGCCGGAGATTTGCTTTAGTATTTGCGATTCAAGCTTCATCAATCCAACTGACGAGCCGTCCGGGCGCTGCAGTTCAGCGGGGAATTGAGTCAGGTAAACAAGTTTCATTTTGCTGCTCCTGCCCCCTTTTCTGAACAGCTTTCTAAATTTTCTAAACCTTCCAAATAAGCAGGGTAAGCTGATTTTGTTTAAAAAGGTTTGGCGAGAAATACAGGAACCCAACCTGAAATCATAGTGGGAAATCTTTATAAACAGCCTCGGCTGCCGCAGCAGCATGCCAAAAAGCAGCGAGCCAAAAGGCAGTGAAAAGGCAGGGAAGATTGAGAAGCTCGTTCCTGACACATCAGTCATAATTGAAGGAATGGTCAGCAGAAAGATAAAATCCGGTGAGATAAAGCCCTCTGCGGTTGTTATCCACGAGGCAGTCATTGCTGAGCTTGAGCACCAAGCCAACACGAACAAGACCATCGGCTTTCTGGGCCTTGACGAAATCAAAAGATTGAAGGAACTTTCTGACGAGTTTGGTTTCACATTAGAATTCGCAGGTGTAAGGCCGCACGCTGCCGAGATAAGGCACGCAAAGCTTGGCGAGATTGACGCGCTGATAAGGCAGCTCGCCTTTGAGACAGACGGAACCCTGATGACAGCTGACAAGGTCCAAGCAGAGGTTTCCAGGGCTAAGAACATTCCTACGATTTTTGTTGAGATTGAGCAGATGCAGCATGCCATAAGGCTTGAAAGCTACTTTGACGAGGCAACAATGAGCGTGCACCTCAGGGAGAACGTTGCGCCGAAGGCAAAGAAGGGAGTGCCGGGAAACTGGTCTTTCACAGAGATTGCTGACAAGCCGTTGTCAAGGGAAGAAGTAAAGGAGATGTCCCGGGAAATCATTGAGGAAGCCGGAGTTAGAAGGGACGGCTTTGTTGAGATTGAACGGCCAGGCTCAACCATTGTGCAGCTCGGCCCTTACAGGATTGTCATCACAAGGCCTCCATTGTCTGACGGCTGGGAGATAACAGCTGTAAGGCCTGTGAAGAAGCTGGCCCTGGATGACTACAAACTTTCTGACAAGCTCAGGCACCGCATAAAAGAGCAGGCAGAGGGAATACTCATTGCAGGCTCGCCAGGGGCCGGGAAATCCACTTTCGCTCAGGCACTTGCTGAGCATTACGCGTTGCAGGACAAAATTGTAAAAACAGTTGAAGCTCCCCGTGATCTGCTTCTGCCTGATAGCATAACTCAGTATGCAATCAGCCACGGCTCACCGCAGGAAATCCATGACATACTGCTCTTGTCAAGGCCTGACTACACAATCTTTGATGAAATGAGGAACACAGCAGACTTCCAGCTCTTTGCAGATCTCAGGCTTGCAGGCATAGGTTTAGCCGGTGTTGTCCACGCCACAAACCCGATAGACGCCATCCAGCGCTTTGTTGGGAGGATTGAGCTGGGTGTTATCCCGCAAATAATTGATACCGTCATTTTCATAAAAAACGGCTTTGTGGGAAAAGTGCTAAGCCTGAACATGACTGTCAAGGTTCCTGAAGGAATGACCGAGGCAGACCTCGCAAGGCCTGTTGTTGTTGTCAATGATTTCGAAACGGGCAAGCTGGAATACGAGCTTTACAGCTACGGAGAGGAAACGGTTGTAATTCCGGTAAGCAGCCTTGCCAGAAGCAGGAGCCCGATTCAAAAATTCGCGGCAACCGCCATTGAGGATAAGCTGAAGGAATACGTCAGCAGCGCAAGGGTCGAGATGGCTTCTGACAACAAATGCATAGTTTACGTTCCTGAAAAAGAGATAGCCAGGCTTATTGGCAAAGAAGGAAGGAACATTGCTGCAATCGAGGAAAGGCTTGGGGTGGGCATTGATGTCCAGCCATTAAGCGCAAAGAGGGCAGCGGCTGCAGCCAGTGAAGGCGAAGACGAGAACATCGCGTTTGATGCCCAGATAGGCAAGAAGCACGTCGGGTTCTCTGTTGACGGCATCTTCGCCAACAAAAACGTCAAAATCTACGTTGACGGCGATTACGTGATGACTGCAAATGTCGGCAAGGACGGTATCTTCAAGATTTCAAGGAAGAACAAGATTGGCAAGGTCATTGCCGATGCTGTCAGCTCAGGGTCTGGGCTGAAGGTTACCTTGGTAAGCTAAGAAATTTGCTAAGCTATTCTATTTTTGTTTAAGCTTATTTAAGCACTTCAAGAACCCCTCCTGCTGGCCAGGTTAAGGGATTCCTAGGAATAAACACGATGTTTTGTGGGTTGTAAGCCTGTGCCCCGTTTGCAAAAATCGGGACAAATTGTTCATACGCTTTGTCATATGTTTCAAAAATGCTGATTGCCTTGCCCAGCCATTTGGCATACTCCTCTGCTGCCCCGGGCTTTGTGGCAAAATATCCTGCCAATTCAAGCAACCCCATAAACCACTCGCCATTCTCTGCAGTGGAGGGATGCCGGTTTTTGTCAGAAGTGCCATCAAGCCCTTGGTACCAATCCCCAAAATACCTTGTCAAGCCCATAACTCTGGGCACTCCATTTACGGTTCCGAGGGCGGCTATTGCCTGGGGCACTATCCTGTCCATTGTTGAGTCAGTAACCACGTCATAACGTCTTATCCACAGTTGCGCAAGGTCCACATCCCGATTATCAGTTTCCCTCAGGGGCAATAACCGTTCTTCCAGTTTTCTTCTGCCCTTGCCTATAGCCTCTGAAAGCCCTGGAACCCTGCGCTTCCTAGCTGCTTCCAGACCGCCTAGGCTTGCTGCAAGGTTTGTAGTGTAAATCTTGGGCTCCTCCTCCCATCCATTGGCAAAAGGCTTTTCAAAGCAGCCTATCGCAACAAGGTACTGAGCTGCTTTTTGGTAAAGGCAGGAATACTTTTGCACTTCGGGGTCTCTTCTTCTTGACAACGACACCAACCAGGGCGCGCTGTAAATAAGAAGCTCGCCGAGCCATTGAGGCTCCTGCGTGTTGCTCCATTTTCCCTCTATCCTTCCAAGTGTTTCAGGATCAACCCTTGGTGAAATACAAAACTCATTGCTGTAAGCGGTTGGTTGCTTGATGACTTCGTCCATTACGCTTTCATATTTTTGCAGAATTCCGAACAGGCCGCGCCAGAGGCTGTCTATAACTTCGCTAAGAAAAAGTTTTTCATGGGATTTGAAATCAATGCATGGCGATGAGAAGTCTTTGGGCAGGGCCTGCAGGCCGAGGAGCACGCGTATCATGTCGCGACCCCAGCTGGCACTGTATTGGCCATTTGCTGATGCCTCTCCAGCCCTGACAAGCAGAGTGTCGTCCTCACGCCAAACAAATTGCTTGACTATTTGCTCAAGAGCTTTATCCCTCAGTGCCTGAAGCTTATGAGCAGTATAAAGCAAGCTAGCAGAATGGAACTGTCTCTCTGACTGTTGCGGTTCAGAAACTGCAACGCTTGCTTGCACACCCATCCTAAATGTCATACTTTGGAAGATGTCATATTTATATCTTGTTATACACGGCTATGCACACGGTCTGCAAATCTTGCAAAAACATTTATATTAGCACTCTAACAGCAGTTTTGACATGCTCGACATCAAATTCATCAAAGCCAATCCCGCAGTTGTGAGGAAGGACCTTGAGCGGAGGCAGGACAAGGAGAAGCTGCCATGGGTTGACGAGGTCGTTAAGAAGCACGATGAGTGGAAGAGGTTTAAGCTGGATGTTGACAAGCTCAGGCATGGCCGCAACCTCTTAACAGCAGAGATAAGCAAGCTTCACAAGCAGAAGAAGGACATCGCTGCGAAAATAAAGGAAGCCAGGGAGATGGCTGAAAAGGTAGAAGCTTCTGATGAGAAGCTGCGGCAGCTGCAGGAAAGGGTTGATTTTATTCTACAGCGGCTGCCAAATATACTGCACGACTCGGTTCCGGCAGGCAAAGACGATACCGAAAACAAGGAAATAAGAAGATGGGGAACCCCGAAAAAGCCCTCATTTCCCCTTAAAAACCACGGCGAACTCCTCGAGCAGCTCGGCTTGGCTGATTTTGAGCGAGCCACAAAAATTTCAGGGGCAGGCTTTCATTTCCTGAAAGGCGATTTTGTAAAGCTGGAGCTTGCCCTGATTAACTTCGCGGCTGCAGCGATAGAGAAAAAGGGATTTACGCTGATTGAACCCCCTTTGATGATGCAGAGGAAGCCGTATGAAGGCGTTACCGACATTGCCGCTTTCGAGAATGTCATGTACAGGATTGACGAGGGCAGGAAGGATGAGGAGAGCAGCTACCTCATCGCAACTTCGGAGCACCCCATAGCAGCGATGCTGATGAACGAAACCCTGGATGAAAAGGAGCTGCCGCTGAAGTTCTGTGGCATTAGCAACTGTTTCAGAAGGGAGATTGGCAGCCACGGCATTGACACTCGCGGCCTGTTCAGGGTCCATCAGTTCAATAAGGTGGAAATGTTTGTTTTCTGCAAGCCAGAGGATTCCTGGAAGCTGCACGAAGAGCTGCTGAAGAATGCCGAAGAGTTGCTGCAGCAGCTGAAAATCCCGTATAGAGTCGTAAGCGTTTGCACTGGCGACATCGGTTCGGTTGCCGCAAAGAAATACGACCTGGAAGCGTGGTTCCCAAGGCAAAATAATTTCCGCGAGGTAGTAAGCTGCAGCAACTGCACATCCTACCAGGCAGCATCGCTGAATATAAGGTACCCCAACGGCAAAACAGGAGAGAAGGAATACGTCCACACATTAAACTCCACAGCAATCGCAACGGGAAGGACGATGGTCGCCATCATTGAGAATTACCAGAACAAGGACGGCACAATAACCGTGCCTGACGTGCTTGTGCCTTACGTGGGCAAGAAAACTATTGGGAAGTAAGCCAACAGTTGGCAGCGTAGTATGTTACTCAGTTACATATTCTTTATATACTTGGTAACATATGTCATTAAGTACCATAAAATTTATATACTCAGTAACATAAACATTCTGCATGAAGGAAGAGGAACATTTTAACGCGTATAGCGAGCACCGCTCTGTCATTGATTGGGCGATTGACAAAGGCGTTGAACAGTCACAAAGGACAATAGCCATGCACGCCTCCAGAGGGGCTGTTGAGCTTTTGTCGTTTTATCTTCATAAAGCCAAGAAGATAGACCAAGGTTTTCAGGTTAACCACAGGTGGTTCAAGAGCCCGCAAGCAGGCAGGAAGCTTCCGGAGTTTGAGAAGAAGGAAGTAATCGTGCCTAAGCTGGTTGAGCTCGAAAACAACTGCGAGAACCTGACGTACGGCTCGCAAAAGCCGGCAAGCGAAATCAAGGAAGTTGTTGAGCTGTTTAACGAAGTGGAAAAGCTACTGAAGGAGTTGGCAGGGGATGAAAAGCATGAAAAGCGAGACCAGGAATAAGCTTGTTGCGTATGCGATGCACTTTGCATCCTTCCTTGTAGAGCGAGGGGTAAAGTCGAGAAAGATTGTGCTGTTTGGCTCTGTGGCGAGCGGAGAATTTGACAGGGAAAGCGATATAGACATTTTTGTCGATGCAGACAAAACCGAAGGAAAAGCAGTGCTTGGATTATTGAGCAGCTTTGAGAAAACGTTTGGCGAAAAGTGGAGGCTTAAAGGCATTGCAAATCAGTTATCAGTTACTGTAGGCGATTTAAATTCAAAGGAGTGGGAAGACGTCAGGAGAGCAATTCAAAGCTATGGTTTGACCCTTTACGGGCAGTATGAAGGGCTTCCCAAAGGCATTAGGCCCTTTGTGCTCTTCAGCCTTGACTTCAAGGGCATAAGCAGGCCCCGCAAGGTTGGGCTTTGGCGGAAGCTGTATGGCTATGCGCAGAAGGTAGGCAAAAAAAGCTACAAAACAGAGGGCCTGTTAGGGCGCCTTGGCGGCGCTAAGGTGGATAGGGGCGTTGTTCTCGTTCCGGCTGCAGGTGCTGCGGAACTCAAAGGCTTTTTGGGAAAGAATAAGATAAGCTTCAGGCTGGTTGAGTTTTGGAGCGACCAGCTCTCTTCCAAGTAAAGTTGTGCCTTACGTGGGCAAGAACACAATTCGGCACAAGTCGGCAGTATAGCCGACTGTGCAATCCTACCGAAGCAGGATTTGCAGCAGCCGAATGTGCCCAGTCGCAGCAGCGACTTGGGGATTATTGGGAAATAATTCCGGCTTTCTCACAACAAACTATATAAACATTCCAGCCATCTTTGCCGAGTATGACTTTTTTCGGCAGCACAGGCAGCAGCGGCGAGTCCCTGTTTAGAAACCCGATTGGGCTTGACTACGACTACCAGCCAAAGGTCGTCAAGTACAGGGAAGCCGAGATGAAGCAGGTAGCCGCTGCAGTCAGGCCCCTGTTTCAGAAAAGGAGCGGCCGCAATGTCTTTGTTTACGGCCCTTCCGGTGTTGGAAAAACAGTAGCCGTGAGGAACCTGTTGCAGGAGCTTGAGCAGGAAACCGATGAGATTGTGCCTTTCTACATCAACTGCTGGAAAAACGACACCACGTTCAAGATGCTTCTTGAGATGTGCAGTGCCATCAGTTACAGGTTCACCCAGAACAAGAGGACAGAGGAGCTTTTTGAGGTTGTCAAAAAAGAAGTCAACAAAAAAGCAGCTGTTTTTGTCCTTGACGAGGTTGACAAGATAGATGACATAGACTTCCTCTACAACATGATTGAAGAGGTGTTCAACAAGTCAATAATCCTCATAACCAACAGGAAGGACTGGCTTGCCGAGCTGGACAGCAGGATAAAATCCCGCTTGACAGCAGAGATTCTGGAATTCAGGCCTTACAACCTGACAGAGACAAGGGGCGTCTTGCAGCAGCGCATGGAGTTTGTGTTCTCACCCGGAGTCTGGGACGACGCTGCTTTTGAGGCTGTTGTCCAGAAAGCGCTCGGCATGCAGGACATCCGCTCTGGGCTTTACCTCATGAAAGAGGCAGCCAACGTTGCTGAGGAGCGGAATTCCGGAAAAATAGCCGCAACTGATGTTGCTGCAGCCACAAAAAAGCTTGAGGAGTTCAGCATAAAAAAGACAGAGGAACTGGAAGACGAAACCCGCTTCATACTGAACATCGTAAAGAAGAACTCCGGCCTGAAGATTGGCGAAGTCTACAGCGCCTATAAGGAAGCCGGGGGCGAGATGGTCTACAAGACGTTCCAGAGGAGGATCGCGAAGCTTGAGGATGACAGGTTCATTGCAACTGAAAAAGTCACTGGCGGCAGCGAGGGCAGCACCACCATAATCAAGTTTGGCCAGGAAAAGAAGCTGACGGAGTTCTGAGGGTTCTGAAATCTTTATAAACAAATCCGCATTACCATTGTTCATGGACTTGGAAGGTAAGATAAACGGATCAAGGTACGGGCTTATGAAAGTTGCCACTAACATTGCCACCTTAGCTGCGGTTGGTTGCGCACTGGCAGGCTTTGGTTTCTTAGTCCACTTTAGCGCTGGCATTAACAAGGAAGACACAAGGCAAGCAGTTGTTATTGAAGGAACCGGGCAAAGGATTGAATACCTTGCTAGGACTCCGAGGAAAGGATCTTTGAGGCTGGTGCCGTGGAATGATGATAACGGCCATGCAATTATGAGAGCTTATGATTCAAGCGGCGTTGAGGTCCTGAAGGGCGTTGATGAGGACTACAACGGCAGCTTCTCTGACGAAGGAGACAAGTTGACTATACGTGTTGATGGTAAAACAGTGAAATGCTTTTTTGACAGGGGGGTCAACTCAAAGGGTGAAGAGTTTGCTTTTGTGGCTTCAGATGACCCCATAACAAATGCAATGGTAGAGGGTGCAAGAGGATACTGCAGCACCAAAGTGGCTTCTGCAAACAGTCTTTATCTGCAGACAAGACAACAGCTAAATCACTAGGAGTACCTTATGTCAAACCCCTCAAACTCGCCGGTTGCCTGTTCTTCCTTCAAGTCAATCTCGCTGACGAACGCCATCAGGGGCCCTTTCCTGAACTTCTTCTCGAATTCCCTGAGCTGCTTTTCTTCTCCTTCGGCAACGATTTCAACACTGCCATCTTTCAGGTTCCTGGCATAGCCGCTGACGCCAAGCCCCTCGGCTTCCCTCCTGACGAATTCCCTGTAGAAGACGCCCTGCACCTTTCCCTTGGCTATCGCGTGGATTCGTTTCAGTGCCATTTTTGCTGCAGCTGCACTTTTGCGTTTTAAAGTTTGCGGTGAAAAGTTTTTAAACCATAAATGCAACTGGTGATTGCAATGACTGGTGCTATTGCTAGTGCTAAAGTTGCCGCGGCATTTTTGTTAGGAGTGGTAGCCATTGTTGTCGCTGGCTGCGCCACTTACCAGACCGGGCAGCAGGCTGAGGCGCCTCAGGTTTCGCAGTCAAATGCTTCGAACATTTCAGAAGCCATACCGAAGGAAGGCTGTAACTACAATAATCCGCCATGTTCTGAGGACTATGACTGCGTTAACAACACGTGCTCGCTGAAAACAGGCTGCAGCCATGATAATCCGCCGTGCGCAGCCAGCTACGATTGCATCAATAACAGCTGCGTGTTAAAGCAGGGCTGTAAGTATAACAACCCGGGCTGCGGCTTAAACAGCAGCTGCATCAACAACTCCTGCACACCTATAGGCTGCAAGCACAGCAACCCTCCCTGCAACTCAAGCCAGATATGCCAGAACAACAAGTGCTTTGAGCACATATTAAGCAGCGGTGGCGGCGGCTACTAAACCGTTTCTGCAGCTATATACGGTAAATATTTATAGTTCAAAAACCACGCCAGCAGCGTTAGGTTATGGGGGTTGGTAGTATGGAACAGGGCACTTGCATAAGGTGCGGAATGGAGATAGCCAGAAGTTCACGCTACCCTGACCTGTGCAGGGAGTGCGAGCGCTCGATGAGCGAGGAGGAGATATTGACCCATTGGTCAATACGCATCGGCTTTGCCGATGCTGTTTTCGCAATAATGGATTCAGCATAAGGAGGGGTGGTGTTTTATGGGAAGCAGTTTGGTTGCCAGTATGGAAACAAGGCCAATTAGGGGAAAACCTGCTATGGAGCACGAAGGCGTCGGCTACGAAGAAGATGACATGGAGGCTACGCAAGAACCGCAGCAGCAAACTGGCATGGAGCTTCTTATGCGGAGAAGCTATAGCATCCCAAAGAGGCCTGGCGTGAAGGTTGAGAGGACAGTCTGGGCCTACCGCGAGAGGTAAAAAGCTGCCAAAGATTAACGAAGGTTAAAGGCGAAATATTTATATGGCTGAGGGCGGATTTCTTTAATAATGAACCGGTGGCTTGTTGGTCTGGGAGTTGCGGCTATTGTCCTTCCTCTGATAATTTTCGTTGGAAACCTCAAGATAGAAGTTGGCGAAGGTCCTGAGGGGGAAGTGGAAGGAAGCCTGGAAAGCGCTTCCACTCCTGAAGCTGCTGAACAGGGAGAAAATGCGCAGGCAGCAGCGCTCTCAACAGCTGCGGCAACCGGGGCAACAGCGATTGCAAAAGTGAACAAGCCGGCCGAGGCTTCTCCCAAGGCGGCTGAGCTTGTCGGGATTTCAGACTGGATAAATTCAGAGCCGCTTAAGCTCGCTGACCTGAAGGGCAAGGTTGTTCTTGTTGACTTCTGGACTTACACGTGCATAAACTGCGTAAGGACATTGCCATACCTTACCATGTGGCATGACAAATACGCAGACAAAGGGCTTGTAATAATAGGCGTCCATTCCCCTGAGTTCGATTTTGAAAAGGACCTTGAAAACGTGAATAAGGCAGTTGCCAAGCATTCGATAAAATACCCTGTTGCGCTTGACAATGACCACAGCACGTGGAGGGCATTCAGGAACAACTACTGGCCGCACAAGTACCTAATTGATATTGATGGCAGGGTGAGGTATGACCACATAGGAGAGGGCGGCTATGACAGGACAGAGAGAGCCATTCAGGAACTGCTTAAGGAAAGGGCTGAAAAAATTGGCGAGAAGGTTGCAATCCCTGAAGGCATGAGCCTTCCAAAGGATGCTGTCGGGATTGATTTTGCCTCGATAGCCACCCCTGAAATTTATTTTGGCTACGAGTTTGCGAGGGTCAACCTTGGGAATGAGCAGGGCTTCGTGCCCGGTGAGGTTGTCACTTACGCAGCACCAGACTCCTACGCCAGCCTTACGCCAAATGTTGCTTTCGTTGAAGGCGAGTGGAGGAACAATCCGGAAGCCCTGGAACTTGTCTCTGATGAAGGCAGAATCCTGCTTAAGTATACTGCCAAGGCAGTTAACGTCGTTGCGGGGCAGGGCGTGATACCGGCTGTTGTGTACGTGAGCCTTGACGGAAAGCCTGCAAATTCAACAAATAAGGGAAGCGATGTGGAAATTGCCAGAACAGAGGCAGGCGGAGCTGTTGCGGTTATTGACGAGCAGCGCCTCTACAACGTTGTTAACGATAACAGCTACAGCACCAGGGTGCTGGAGCTGGCAGTAACCGGAAAAGGCTTCAGGATTTACACGTTTACGTTTGGGTAAGAATGAGCTTTAATGCTGACTTATTCTATGGAAAAAAATATCAAACCCTGTGATATCTTAAGATTCTTTCATCTAATTTTCTTAGCAATTTGGCTGTTTTTGGCCCGGCGTCTGTAAAGAGGTATATTGCAGCTCCGGAAGCAATAGTCCAAGCGGCACTTGCAAAAAATAGTCCTAATTCTTTTGGATCGCTCGAATATGAATAGGCTGCACCTCCAACACCTGCACCAGTAGCTAAAATACTTGCCCAATACAGAGTATTCCAAGGCTTTTCATTAAATTGCAATGCGGCATACCACTGCGTAGATCTTGTAATCCAGCCTCTATCTGAACTCCTAAGTAATTCTAATGTTTCTTGTATTCTTCTTCTATCTCCTTGGGGCAATTCTCCTTTCTTCAAGAGAAATTCATATCCTCGTTCTATCTGTTTTAATGTCCTGTCAATTTTGTGTGTTACTTCAAAACACTTTCCGATTCTTGCTTCTGGGAATTCGTTAGTATTCCTGACGTTTTCGTAGACTTGTGGAGCTGTAGCATCTTCTATCAGGTTTAGCACGTCTTTAAGCTGCATAAATCCTGTTGCTATGCTACCGTAAGCTTCGGCTGCGGAAGCAGGTTTGTTGCCTTCTTTTTTATGAGTAGGTGTCAATCCATTGTTTACAGTAACTGAAACATTTTGCTCGTCAAAAGCATAATGTGCGCCTTCGTAAAGCAAAGCTTCTTCTATAGCTTGTTCAGCTCGAGATTCAGCAGTTGTTGCTAGCTGTCTTAAAGCAACAGCAGCCAACAGCCTCATAGCACTGACATAGGGTTCAGAAAATTCATCTATTCTTTTTACCGTATCATGCAAGCCGTCGTAGATTTCACTCTTTTCTTTCGGATTACCGTCCATCATTTTCGGTTTCCAAGCGTGCCTCAAAGCTATTAGACCATCAACATACTCTTCCAGTCCTTTTTTCGCGGTTCTCTCTAAAGTTCTTTTATCTACTCTTAATTGACGCAATATCGAGCTGATATCTTGATTTGCTGCTTCCGACTGCGTTAATCTTTCTATGGCTGCGTCTAGTGTAGATTCTGAATACAGGTTTCTAACCCAAAAGTTCATCCTCACATTTACTATTTAACAGTGATGACTTTAAAAACCTTTCGGTGCCTTCGCCGGCCATTCTACGTATTTTTGGGTTTCAAGCTGCTGCTTTTGCAGCTACGAATGAAAATTGAATAAAGAAAAACAAAAAAAAGAATTAAGCTGGAACGACGAATAAGCTGTTCTTATTCTCTCCTGCTTCCTCTGTGCTTTGAATAGCAGTCCCTGCAATAAACAGGCCTGCCTTCAGCCGGCTTGAAAGGCACCTCAGACTGTGCCCCACATTCGGAGCAAGTTATCTGCCCCACGATACTACTGCGAGAAATCCTGTATGCGCTTTAGGGGTAAATTTGAATATATAAAGGTATGCTTTTTTCAAGCTTGGGCTGGGGCTTTTTTGCCACAGTACAGCTGCCGCAAGGCACCCACAAGGTAAAAATTTTCTCGAATAAACCCATCCCTGCTCGGGTCTGACTTAAGGCTGAAAGCATGCATCCAGTCAAGGATTACCGGCCTTGCCGGCTTTCCGGAGTCCGCAAAGAAGTCAGCATCTTCAGGGAGAGACAAACCCCTATCGTGAACCTGTCTTACCATGGCTTCAAGCTGACCGAAAAACTCCTCAGGCAGCGGGGAAACGTCACATAAGTTTCTTAAGCCGCGGTAGTGCTGGAACAGCATAGCTGACGAGAACTGCAGTTCGCCGTTGGCAAATGCCCGTTCCCGGGCAATCACACTTGCCTTTTCCGGAATCGCTACTCCGACCTGTGATTCGGTAATCGAACATTCAAAAAAGTCAAAGGGCTCAGGAACGCCTTGGATGCCCTTCAGCTTTTTAAGCACTTCAAATTCCGTTCTGCTTAACGCAACAGCATCTGGGCGCTTAAAGTACAGCTTCGCGGCAGCTGCCCTGCCTTTGTAGTCTGCTGCAAGAACTATAGCTGTGCTTCCGTAGCTGATATACCACAGATTCCTGAAAGGAAGGTTCACATAAGCAGTTAATCACTGTCGGCTTTTAAAGGTAACCCACTGGACACGCTCGTTGCCACCAGCTGGCTTTTCTAAGTTCGATGCATCCTCGTCGCTTGCAAGTGTGGCAAGTTTTCGTGGCCTAGGCTCCTGGCAGCCTCAACAATTTTACTGCTGATATAAGCTCTCCTTTGTGCAAAATCAGCAGGGTTAGGCACTACGACAACAGAAGTATCTCGCGTTCCTTGCCCATACGCAACAGTTACTATTTTTTGTCGCGTAACTATCATCCCCAAAAAACTAGGATCTTCTGCAATTTCCCTCTTGAAATAAGCCAAGTCATTACCCGCCAAATAATCTATATTGCCGCTTGGGTGGGTGTGCCAATCAATGTATCCGTATGGTGGGTTGTCTTTGAGGAATCTTTCCATAATTCTCCATCTTGCGTCCTCCGGCCTTACTTCATAACGATGTCCTCTTCCCAGCATAAACAAACCGTCGACTCTTAGTCTAACAAGATGCCTTACAGGCAGGGGTACATAAAATAAAGCGCCAACAGTTTCCTGCTCCAATCCTGCAAACGTCTTGAGTCTTTCTTCCAGCGTTCTTGGTAGCAGAATTTTCCTTTGAAGATTTTGTGCCATTAAGAAGCCTATGATTGGCGCATTTATAAATCTTTCTTTTTTGACCACTCATCAGTAACGAACGCACTGGACACTGGACATGCCCGGCTAGGGTATTTAAGCAACTTCTGCAGTTGTGAATGGTTGAAACGGAGGTGATGTTACATGGCCATGCCAACCATGTTGAGTGTAAGTGCGGTAAGTGAGCTTTTTTTCAGCCACATAAAGGAGCTTAGCGTCCAGAGCCTCAGGGAGCTTAAGGACGGCAGGCAGAGGGCTGAGCTGAGGCTTGTGCGTGGCTTCAGGGATTTCAGCGAGTTGCAGTCCACCTCTACTGCTTCTAGACTTGTAAGGGCATAGCAGGGCATAGCCCGCTTGAGTTGTGGGTTGGGGGTGGGGCTACTTCTGCCACAACAAATATTTTATATTCCTCCTTTATCTTGCCGCAGTCGTGGAAATCGTCACAAAGGAAGAGTTTCTTCTGGAGAAGATAAAGTACTTCAAGCTTATCAGCCAGGGCGCTGTGTTCATATACCCGACAGACACCATTTACGGCATTGGCTGCGATGCCACAAACGAAGCAGCCGTAAAACGGATACGCAGCATAAAACAGCGGAGCTCCATGCCTTTCTCTGTCATTGCGCCTTCAAGGAGGTGGGTATCGGAAAACTGCCAGCTCTCGCCGGAAGGGGAAAAATGGCTTGGAAGGCTTCCCGGGCCGTACACGCTTATTTTCAGGCTGAAAAACAAGTCAGCCATTGCGGCAGCTGTAAACCTGGGCGGCAACACCCTGGGCATACGGATGCCAGAACATTGGATAAGGGGCGTTGTTGCAGAGCTCGAACTTCCCGTAATCAGCACAAGCGCAAACATCACAGGCGAGCCCTACATGGCTTCCATAGAAGACCTTGACGACTCAATCAGGCAGAAGGTGGACTTCATCGTTTACGAGGGCGAAAAGCAGGGCAAGCCATCAACCATAGTCAAGCTGTTTGAGAGGGAAGTTGAGGTTGTGGAGAGGTAAGCCAAAAAAAGTTTATCCCTGCAACAAACAGTCAGGCTGAAGCCCGGCCGCTTTGACTTTAGTGGGCTATTATTTATAACTGCATTCTGCCGCGTTTAGTTGTACGTAGCGTCTGTTTGCAGGCCGCTTCCCTGCGCCTACGCCTAGAATATCGGGAGCTGTTGCTAATCCTAATTCCTCTAGTATTTCCTGTAAGCCGATCAAGCGCGAGTTACGGGCAAGCTCTTTCCGCCTAGCCGCGTAAGATTCAAAGGTAGGCGGAGGTTGGTCTCCGTTACCAACTACTCTTTTATGTCCTGTGCCGTAAGTTACAATGTAGTTAACAAGATGCGGCACCTTCCCAAACTCGTCGCGAAGAAAGAAAAACACACGGTAAGGCAACTGGGTTTCTTTCCCTTTCTCTTCAGGAGTCTTAAGCTTAGCAAGACGCTCATTAAGACCACGGTGAATATCATGCAGACAGGATTGCAGCCATACTTGATGGCGCTTCTGATCTGTTGGCGGCAACTTGAATGTATTTTTACCGTACACTGCAGCGTGAAGACCATTGACGGTGAAACAAATGAGCTCATAAAGCTGCTCAGGGGTTGCTCTTCCGAGTATCGGATGCTCACCACTCATCCTTTCGATAATATCAGCTAGGACTGGCTGTTCCCAAAGCCTTGTGCCAATTCGGGGCACACCGCTTTGGGGCGAACTGCCTGCTTCCTCTAGCACTTTTATTTCTAGTACGTCGCCCATTGTGCTTCCCTACAAGCATATGTAGGTCAATATTTAAATCTTTCTATTTTTATCACTATTTAGTGGCTACTTTATTGAGGCAGCGATGGTTTTATATACTAGCCCAGCCTACCCGTAAGCTATGAAAATCCTTGCAGCAGGCTGCATCCATAGCAACAGCACATTAATTGAATCCCTTGCAGAGCAGGCGGAGAAGGAGAACGTTGATTTGGTTGTGCTGTGCGGCGACCTGACCTATGGCGAGCAGAGCACTGACAACATCATAGGCCCGTTTGTAAAGAAGGGCAAAAAGGTTGCCCTCGTTCCTGGCAACCACGAAACCGTTGCAACTGCAGAGTTTCTCGCCAAAAAATACGGCGCTGTCAACCTTCACGGCTACCACCTTAAGCATGAAAACGCTGATGGAACCGGAACTGTCGGCTTCTTTGGCTGCGGGGGAGCAAACATAGGGCTGTTTCAGCTGCCGGAAGAAGAAATATTCTACACCCTTTACAAGGCCCACAAGGGCGTAAAGGACGCCAGGAAGCGCATCATGGTAACGCATGTGCATCCAAAGGACACAATGATTGAGCAGTTTTCTGACTTTGTGCGGGGCAGCAGCGGCGTAAAGAAGGCAATAGACATCCTAAAGCCTGACCTTTTGCTGTGCAGCCATGTCCACGAGGCATCCGGCCTGGAAGAAACTGTTGGCACGACAAGGGTCATCAATGTCAGCAAAGTTGGAAAGGTTATTGAGGTTTGAGTTCTGCGAGCTTTTTGCTGAGCGTGAGGGTTGCGGCCCTCATTTTCAGATAAGCCTGTTCTCCGCCGTTGTCGCTTTGCAGCGGGAGCAGGTCGTAACTGACAAGGTCAACACCATCTTTGGGCGTGAATGGCAGGCTGCGATGCCATGCCCCCATCTCTTCCAGTAGCGCTTCATATAATAGAGCCCACGTTCCCATGCTTCTCAAGGGAAACGTTATTTGACCAGGGGTTATCTGTCCTTTGAAAGGAGTTTCGCCATACGCAGTGCCAACTATTATGCCGTTGGCAATGTAGTGGTCTGGTGTTTTGGAGAACACCACGCGCAGGAGGCTCTCCAAGCCCTGTGCCTCGCCTCCTCCAACCAGTGTGCTTCTGAGCACGTGCTGCGCCTGGCTATCGGCAGGCGAACCACGGCTCTGCACATAATGCCGTATAACTTTCCCTACAACTTCGTCAAGCCATTTTTGATATTCGGTCTGGGAAGGCTGAAAAGGTTTTTTGGGAAAGTCGTCCAACATTTTTACCAGATCGGGATGCCTCCCAAGCAGGGCATCTACCCATTGATTCAACTCGCCAGGGTCCTTTTCAGGTGTCATCAGTCTCTGCTCCTAACTTTTAACTTTTTATCCCTTCACTACTCCCAAAGGCGTCAGCCTTGCTACCAGCTTTCCCAGCTTTGCCTCGTTGGAAACCCGGCAGACTTCGTCAACGTCCTTGTAAGCCGGAACGTGCTCCTCTGCTATGCCTTTCCAGCTTGCTGCCTTCACAAGTATGCCGCGCTGCTCCAGCTCTTTTGCTACAGCCTCTCCCCTGAACCTGTGAATTGCCTCTGCCCTGGACATCTCCCTTCCTGCGCCATGCGCTGTGCTGCCCCAGCTCCTCTCCTCTGCCTCATTAGTGCCGACAAGAACGTAACTTGCAGTGCCCATAGTTCCCGGAATAAAAACCGGCTGCCCAACATCACGATACACTTCGTTGACCTCTTCTCTTCCAGGGCCAAAGCTTCTGGTAGCGCCTTTCCTGTGCACGCAAAGCTCTTTCAGCTCTCCATCAACCTTGTGTTTCTCGATTTTGCCGATGTTGTGGCAGACGTCATAGACCTGCTTCATGCCGTGGTCAGTGCCCATGACCTTTTTGAAGCTGTCACGAATCCAGTGCACAATCATCTGCCTGTTTGCGAATGCGTAGTTCATTCCTGCGCACATTGCCTTGAAGTATTTCTGGCCGAGTTCAGAGTTGAATGGCGCGTTAATCAGCTCCCGGTCTGGCAGGTCAGCAAAGCCATACTTCTTCTCCATTTCGCGGATGTAGTCTGAAGCCACCTGGTGGCCCAGGCCTCGGCTTCCGCAGTGGACCATCACAGTTACCTGGCCTTTGCCGGTTATTCCAAAAGCCGCTGCTGTTTTTTCATCATAAACAGCATCCACAGCCTGTATTTCCAAAAAGTGGTTGCCAGCTCCCAGTGTTCCGAGCTGCGGTTTGCCCCGGGCAATTGCCGTGTGCGAAACGAACTGGGGGTCTGCCTGCTTCATGTAGCCATACTCTTCTGTTGCTGCCAAATCGTCCTTGGTGCCGTAGCCCTGTTCCAGGCTCCAGCGGGAGCCTTTTGCAAGGATTTCGTTCATCTCAGCATCAGAAAGCCTTGTCAGGCCTCCTCTGCCTACCCCTGAAGGGACCTCAGCAAAAAGAGTGTCAAGAAGCTGCTTGAGCTTTGGCTTTATGTCGTCTGGAGTCCAGTCTGTGCGAACGAGGCGGACGCCGCAGTTTGAAACTACCATGCCATTCGCAAGGAAGTTGTGGTTTTTCTGTATAGTAAAATCGTAGACTTGTTCCACTCCTGCGGGGGTGACGCTGGCTATTGTATCAAAAAGGACGCCAGTATGCTGTAAATCCGTTTGGCACGCTCGGACAAACTCGTTGAAGGAAATGAAGTTCAGCGTTATACGGGAGGGAGTATTTTCATAGAGGCAGCGCTCGATGAATCGCTCGTTTGCAATACGAGAAATAAGGAGTTTTTTTATTTCAGATGGGCGCAACTGCTTCTGTTTGAGCTCCTTGACCATGTGCGCAATCGCAGTTCTTTGCGCGGTTAACGCTTGCTTCTTTAGGATATACAGGACGGCAATGTTGGCCAATGCTGCCCTTTTCCCATTATACTCAAATCCAATTGTCCTATACAGAGTGAGCAGGTTATCTTCATCTGCTGAGAGAATCAGTCTAAGCCGATAGGTTTCCCCCTGCTTGTTCCTGAACTCCTTTCTTTGGGCAAGCTTATTGGTTTTGACGCCAAGGTCATCTAACAGTTGCATGATATCAACCATGAATGACCTTCCGGCTTCAAGCACACTTGCTGTTTTGTTTTGACCAAATACAGGGGAATAAAAACCGGTTTTTGTGTGAGTTTTCGGGGTGGTGAGTTCTGCGCCAAACAAGCCTGCCAAAAAAAGCCGCTTAATCCATTGTGGCGCTGTTTTAACCCATGCTGGAATAGAATAGCCTGTGGATGCTTTTTTTCCTAGCGGCATGCCTAAAGCAACAAAGAGTTTTGCCAAGGATGTCGAAGATACATGAAGCTCATAGTTCGTGGAAGTGAACGATTTGGTACCGTACTGGTCTGTAATTTTATGGTCAGGGGTTCGTTCATAGATGCTGGCAGTATAGCCTATTTTTTCCAAGTCACCCTGCATTAGCTCCAGGTCTTTTTTTTCGCCATACACATGTATTTGTCCTTTTTTTGCAGAGAAGTAAACGATGCCATCCCCAAAGAGGTAGCCTAGGATCTTCGTAAGGTAAGGGAGAGCTGCAGAATTCTCGCGAAGCGGCAGGAGGCCCCTTTTTTTTAGTTGGACGATACATTCCTGGGAAACAATAGACGTTTCGTCAACGATAATCCTAGGAGAAGGGTCTGCGTAGGCAGTGCCGAAAAAGGGGTATACACTAACAGAGTTGCCAGGTTTTAGCTCGCCCAAGGATAACATTCCCGCCCGTGTAAGGAAAGGATGCTCAAGAGTTGCGCGAATAGTGAATCCGGCCTCTGTGATAAGCTCATAGACCTGCTGGGGAGCGGTCTTTTTCATGAAAAAGAGTGGTAGGTCTGTTTCAAGGCTCTTCATTTGATGGTTGTAAGAGAGAATCGGGAGGGCAGCAAATCGTTTAAGCAAAAGTGAGCTTGATTGGGAAGCGTCGGTAGAAAAGTCCTGTTCAAAGTCTTTGATTGGCTTGTGAAAGCCCAATTCTGTAAGGACAAAGCTATCGCCCGTAATGCAGTTGACATCGTAGCCAATGCCGCCTGGTGAGATTATCCCCTCGTTTGTGTCAAATGCTGCAACGCCGCCGATTGGAAAACCATAGCCCTCATGGGCATCAGGCATCACATAAGAATATTTTTGAATTCCCTTGAGATGAGCAACATTTGCTGCCTGCATCAAAGTCCTATCCTGCTGTATCTTCTGTACCAGCTTCTCAGATGCGAAGATTCTCGCAGGCACTCTCATGCCTCCATGCTTGGGTATTTCCCACTCGTACTCTGATATTTTCTTTAGTTCCATTGCCATTCTTTCGTTTTCACCTCCGCCGCGTTTTGGCAGCTGCGTTGGTTTAAAAATTATTTGACATGCGCCACGATTGTCTCAGCAAAATGTTTCGGCTTGTGGAATGGCCAGTAGTGGTCTCCGTCAACAATTGCCAGTTTGGAGTTTCGTATCATTTTGTTCAGGACTTCGGCTGCTGTCGCAGGGAAAACATCGTCCTTTGAGCACCATATTATGGCTGTTTCTACGGGTATCTTCTGGAACAGGTAGCAGCAGTGCGTTTTTGTGCTTGCCCTTATCTCCCTGAACAGCTTTCGCCTTCCCGAATGCCCCATGCCAGCCATGAAAGCTGCTGACGATGCATACCTGTGGAAGAAATGGCTGACTTTGCCGCGGGCCAGCATAAGCAGCGAGCTCCTTACAAGGTTAGCAAGCATTTTTGCAAAAGAGGCCTGCCTTGGAACTCCTGCTGTGTTTATCAGCACCAGCTTTGAAACGAGCTTTTTGTCGTGGGAAATCAAGCCAGCTACCGCTCCCCCAAATGATATTCCGACAACAGCTGCTTTTGTGATGCCAAGCTTTTTGGCTAAGGTCCTGACGGACCCTGCTACCCCGCCAATGCTGCTGCATTTCATGTCAAACATGTAAGGCGCATAAACAGTAAAGTGTTCAGCAAGGAGCTCAAGCGCATGCCTGTAAGTTGGAGGCTGCGCAGGCCAGCCGTGAAGGAACAGCAAAGGCTTGCCTCGGCCGCCGTAAAGGTACCGCACTTTTGTGCCGTTTAAAGGAATCTGTCTTGTTTCGAGTTTCATATGTCCACCACAACCTGCACAATCCACTGCTTGCCTTCCTGCTTTACAAGCATGCTGTTGTACGTGCACGCCTTGACCTGGGGCCCGACTGTTTCGTAGTTTTTTGCCTCGTCACCAGCAGCAACTGCTGTTAGCGAGTATTTTTTGCCCTCGCGGTTAATTTTAATGTTCTTGAGCTTTGAAAGGAAAAAATTGTCAGTGTCAAGCAGGATTATGAACTGCTCAAGGAAGCTCTGCAGCAGCGACTCCTTATCGGTTCCTTCAGCGGCAATGGTTTTAGTGACTTTGGGCTTGACTTCTTTGGTTTCAACCATAACGTTAAACATAGCTGTAGCCGCATTGGCAAACGCCTCTTCGAGAGTTTTGCCGTAAGCCCTGAACTTCACGTCTGCCGTGTGGGGCAGGTACTCGTACTGTTTCATGCTTTTAGGTTGATGCTGTTGCCTTTTTTAATCTTTGTTGCAAAGCTTAATATAGTTCAAAGGCTGCGGCAGACAAGACCAGTTTATGATAATAACCATAGACACGGAAAGGAGCAACCCTGAGGAGATCAGGAAAGCTGTGAAGATTCTCGTATCTCTGGAAGAGTCCACTTGGGAGATAAGGGGCGTCATCAGGATGCTTTATGACGTCCTGGCTGCAAAGGTCAACGAGGAGCGGAGGAGGTATAGGGAGATTATTCGCAAACACGCCAGAACCAGCCCTAACAGAAATAAGGGTGCAAGGCAGGGAGCAGAGCGGGGAGTTGCCAGAAGCGGGGGAATGTTCCAGGGAGTTGAGATAGGATGAGGAAACGACGATGAAGGACAGAAAGGAATACATTGTCGAGAAGTTCATGGCAAAGCACGTCTTAACAGTCTCGTCTGATGTTACTGTCACTGAATGCGCCAAGGCTATGGCAAGGCGGAAGGTCAGCAGCGCCGTCATTACAGCCAGGGGCAGGATTGTTGGGATAGTCACCGAAAACGACATATCCCGAAAGTCTGTCGCTGCAGGCCTTGATGCAAAAAGCACAAAGGTAAGCCGGATAATGTCGAAGGACGTGGTTACAATCCCTCCTGAAACTCCTCTTTACGATGCCATGATAAGGCTGGGGCAGAAAAGGATAAAGCACCTGCCTGTGGTGAAGAACGGGAAGCTGGTTGGCATAATAACAGCCATGGACATGCTCAGGGTGCAGCCAGCTTACATAGACATACTGTCATATCCGCTGCTTCAGGGGTAAAGAGCGCAAAAAAAACAAAACCGCAAAAGTTAAATAACCGGCAATTAATTGCTGCCGTTAAAAAGGTGCATTATGAAAATAAGCATAGACACAAAAGAGGACTCCCCGGAAGAGATAAGGAAGCTGATAAGGATGCTCTTGGCGCTTGTTGGCGACAGCAGCGGCTACAGCGAAAAAACACCTCCATCCACTGGCGAGGGCTTGTTTGACATGTTCGGCGACCCGGCAGCTTCCACGACAGAACAGCAGCAGATTGGGAAAAGCCAGGGCGATGGAATCACTGACATTAACGACTTTCTGGAGAAATCCGGTGATTCCTCGCAGCAGAAGCCGGGCAGCGGTGATGATGACGAAGACATCAGGGTTGTGCCTTACTGAAATATTTAGTAAAAAAGGGAGTGCCGGCATTTTATTAGCAGCGGCATTTGTTTTTGTAATACTGTCGCTCTTGATGCGGCATTTTTGTCCTGACAGAAATCTGTTGGCAACGCTGTTAGTAATCGGAGTCGTAGTAGCACTATCCTTAGCAATATTCGGCACCGGTGATTTGTTTTCAACATTTTCAGGCCCTAGCCTTTTTACCGGTTTAATTCTGGCCCTGTTTCTCGCACTCGTATTCAAAGGAGTGGCGTGCTAAGACTTTGTCCAGAAGTAAAGCCTCACGACCAGCCTTGTTGAGTTTGTGGTGTTCCCGGCAACGAACATGGAGTTAGCATACACCCTCGTTGCTGGAAGGCCTGATATTGCCGCATTTGGATTCTCAGAGAGGTTCACTTTGAACTCATACTTGTCTTCCAAGTTGCGGTCAACAGTTTGGTTTATGCATGTGAAATTCTGCTGGATGATGCAATTCCTGAAGTTATCATTCCCTCTCAGGGCAGCGAGCACATTGGCTGGTGTCTGGAATGCCGCCTGCTCCCTTTGCTGCGGGATAAAAATAGTGAGGAATATGAAGGTTATGAATATGGCTATGAACGCTTCAATCGTCCTGAACACTCCCTGTTTGTTGGCACTTAGCCTGTTGTTCACCATCCTTTTATCCTCAGCTTGTGCTTTGTCTTTAAGCCGTACTTGTCAAGGACAAACACGTCCTTTTCCCTGGCAAAAACGTTTGTCACCCCTGGGGCTTTCGGCTGGTAGTTGAACGCCAGAACTCCATCCGCGTCGTAAAGGGCAAAGGCAAATTCCTTGGAGCTTGGATAGCTCCAGCTTCCCTTAAGCGCATCATAATCAGTTTCGTTCAGTTTCCTGTAAAGCGCTTTCGAGATGCCTGTGATGTTTTCAGCAATGCCAAAAGCTGCCTTGTGGGGGGAAACATATTTGAGCGTGCTGTTGAAATCGCCAGAATGGAACAGTATGTCATATCTTGTTTCGTTTTTCATGGCAAAATCAAGGCTTAGCCTTGCTGTTGAGTTGCCTGAGCAGAAGCTTATGTTTGTTCCTTCCGGCACTATGAATGTTACCCCGCTTATGTCATCGTAGAAGTCTACATAACCGGCTATGCTGGCTGTGCATGTCTGCGCTGAGGAGTTTATCGCTCCTGAAACAGCATTGTTTATGTGGAATGATGTGTAGTTCCTGAGCGTTGCCGAGACAACTATGTTATGGGGCTCTTTCGCGTCAGTGCTCACATAGTTTAGGATTCTTGAAAAGCCAGCCACCACAAAGGATGTGTGGCTGAGTTGCGGGAACGTTGCCTTGTACTTGCCTGACAGTGCTGTTACATTGGCTTCTGTTGTTGCTGTTTCCGGCCTTAGAGCCAGCCCTTCCATGCTTATGTTGAAGTCGCTGAGCCGTTCCTTGTCAAAGTGGCCTACACTGGCAAGCATTGAGTTCTGGAATTTTGCAGAGAACCTTTGTGAGTTGACAGAGGCTTCTTGGCCGGTTGCCGTCAGGTCAAGGCTGGCGAACGGGATGGTGTAGTTTTCAGAAGAGGTCACAAGCTCAAACATGTTCCTTCCCGGGTTGAGCGCTCTTACGAATATCAGCTTGCTGTCTTTGCTGTCAAAGCTCATATTGTCAGTAAAGGAAAAGTTCTTCCAGCTATACGGAAAGCCCACTATTATTGGTTCGGTTCCTGACAGGTTTGAAAAGACTATGAGGGGCAGCCTCTGGACCTGCCAGTTTGCGGATTCCTCTATGCCGTCAGCCACATTTTCAAGCAGCGCATCAGTAACGCTTTGCTGCACAGGCAGCTGCCTTATTGCGATGAAAAATACTCCTATATAGATGAGAAACAGCCCAAGGCTGATTATCCAGTCAAGGTCAATAGCTATTGCCTTCTTTGATAAGTGCAAAGCTGGTATACGCCTCTTTTTCATTCACGGTTCCTTCGCAGCTGCTGCGGCGGCCGCAGCTTTAACTATTATGCGCTTAACACGTAACTTCCAATTCGGAAATTATTTAAAGGTTGTGGGATTTTCGTGCTGGAAATGAAAAAGGCAGGCTGTAAAGGCACTAAAGATACCATGGCAACCTCATCTATCATTTGCCTTGTTCTCATAATCATGGTTTTAGCAGCCCTGATTGTAGGCTGCGCCAGAGGAAAAATTGGGCCAGAAGAGAAAGGCAGGGAGGTTGCTGCCATTGTTAACGGCGCAAGGATTTATTTTAGCGATGTAAATGAGGAGTATGCCTCCCTGGCGCCTGAGCAAAAGGCTAACGTAACAAAGGCGGATGCGCTCTCATTCCTGATAGAGAGGGAAATCCTGTACCAGCAAGCGCTTAAGGAAGGCTTCAGGGCAACAGCAGAAGAGGTTGAGAGCGAGTATCTGGTTTTCGCTGCATTGAGCAACCTCACAGAAGCAGAGCTGAAATCCCAGCTTGCTGCGAGGAACAGCTCGGTGGAAAAGCTGAAATCAGTGCTTCTGAAGCAGGTTTTGATTATTAAGCTGCTCGACAAAAAAGTCCCACGCCAATTTGTGATAAGGCATGAGGACGTGGAAGCAGTTTACAACGCCAGTTTCCGCCAAACAGGCCTTTCCTTCGAGCAGTCCGAGAATGCCATAGTCGAGCTTCTTTCAGCGCAGCGCCAGAAAGCCGGCAGGGAAAGGTACATAGAATCCCTTAAGGAAATGGCAGACGTGCTGATAGTGGCTGTGCCGAGCTAGCCCCGGCTCATACAGCCGGCTTACAGCCAGATAAAAGCATTCTCACAGCTCGGCCAGCGTTGCAACCGCAAGTCTGGTTTCTTCGGGCTTTACCTTTGAGTCCATGGCAACAACGCATTTCACGCCTGCCATTTCTGCCGCTTTAATGAGCTCGTGGTCAATTGTCCCGTCAAGCACGATAGCGTAAACATTGTTGAGGCTTCTCAGTGTTGACTGGAGCTCGGCAAGCGGCACCTTTCCAAGAATGTTAAGCTTCTCGTCAAAAAGGTACGCTCCCCTTGTCCCAATGAGCGCCCCGGATATCTCCCTGAACACGCTCTTCTCGCTTTGGGAGAGCTGCTTCTGCTCGCGCTCGCGCTGTTGTTCAGGCTGTTGTTCAAACCTTGGTTCTTTGTCAACTCTGTCAAACCTTTGTTCCCTCTCAAACCGCTGTTCCCTCGGCAACGGCCTGCGGCTCTGGCTCTGGCCCTGCATCATCTGCGGCCTCCTCGTTGCCATCGCTACAGGTGCCATTGGAGCACGCTCCTGCCGGAATTCCTCTCTGGGCTTGAATTGATCCCTCGGCCTGAATCCTTCCTTGCTGTTCTGTGAAGCCTGCGCTGCCTGGTCTTTTTCCGCCAGCTTTTCTATCCTCTCAGCCCTTTCAAGCCTGAGCTGCTCCGGAACCACCCTTGCCCTGAGCGCCTGGTGAATTTCCTTCTTCTCAAGCTCCTCGACCTCTTTTCCATCAGGAGCTTTCGTCACAAAGTCAACCTGAGCAACGTCAATAAGCTCCTTCAGTATTAGGTCGCCTCCCCTGTCGCCATCAACAAAAGCCGTAATCTCCTTCTTTTTGCTGAGCTCGACTATTGTTCCCGGAACCGATGTGCCGTTCATGCCTATAACGTTCTTGAAGCCGTGCTTCAGAAGGTTTAGCACATCTGCCCGGCCTTCCACCACAATGACTTCGTCGCTGTCAGCAACAGCCGGCCCGGAGGGAAGCCTGTCAGTTCCGTATTCTACCACTTCCATTACCCTGACTGCCTGCGATACCTCCTCGGCAAGCTCCTGGGAGTCCGGCAGGACATTATCCATCAGGTTCTTGAGAAGCTCCTTAGCCCTTTCGACAACATAGCTGCGCTTGCTAACCCTGACGTCCTCTATCCTTTCAACCTTGAGCTTGGCGTTGCACGGCCCTATCCTCTGGATTATCTCAAGTGCGGCTGCCACTATGGTTGTCTCTGCCTTGTCAAGGGATGACGGGATGGTTATTGCACCAGCCGTCTTGCCGCTCCTTGTTTCTGTATCTACCTCTATCCTTCCAATCCTTCCGGACCTTTGGAGTTCCCTCAATTCAAGGTCTGCGCCAAGAAGGCCCTCTGTCTGGCCGAATATTGCGCCGATGACATCAGGCCTGTCAACCACGCCGTCTATCTGGATGGTTGAGTGTATTATGTACTTTGCAGATACTGGACTTATCTTTCCCATTTCAAATCGCCTCGTGTTTAGTGTTTTGCACTGAGGCCAGCTTTTAGAACAAGTCACAACTTTTGGTTAAACTTAACCACGCTTTTCATAGCGTTTTTTGATTGACCTTTTTCTCAAAAAGGTCACATGAACGTAAATCAAAAGGCTTTTCCTTTGAAACTTGATACGGCTCTTTGCCGCTATGATAGTTGTGCTTGTTACTTTCTGGCGCTTTGTGCCCTAAATTTTGCTATTTTTGTTATGGTTCTTGGGATTTCCAAAACCTTCTTGATTATGAATGAAAATTGTTGCCCGACACTAACCCCCGGATTCCTGGCCAGCTATTGAGCGAGCTTGTCCGGGTAACTCTGTACCGGGCCGAGTGCATATTGTGGCTCCTGCTTCATCCACGGCCATCCCGGCCGAGTCACAGAAGGACCGAATATGCACTCTCGTTGAATACGTACTGCCTAGAGTGTCAAGCCCATTAATAAAGTTTTGTATAGTGCAGTAGTCACTTAATAGTGGCAAAAAGGGAAAGGTTTATAAAGGGGAGTGAATATGCGCATCGTATGGGCGTTGAGCTTAAATTCGCTGAAAGCGACGTCAGGGAGGTGTATTTTGGCTCTGGAAGGCGGCGCATGCTTGCAAGCTTGCATATTGGAGATGCCGATGGCGCAGCCAAATACAGCCCGGACCTGTTCCTGCAGACCTTTACGGCCGTGAGAGGCGCTTTCGGCAGGAGTGAGAAACTTTTCAATTCTTATCTTGAAGGCTTGCTTGGAAAGCAGGAGTATGAGCTGTTCCAATCCTCCATTGACGGGTTTGAAGGGACTTACAGGGCTCTTGTTATCGAAGCAGGAGCATATATAATGCCTGGTTTGGCTGAGCCTCTTATAAAGGAGGCACAGTCGCGTTCAGGCAGCCTTTTTGGTAGGAAATCCGGCAGCATGTTTGATGAACTTGTGGCAGGGCATTTTGGGCAACTCAGGACGTTTGCAGGAATCTACATAACTTTATCAACTCAACGGCCGGATTTTGGAAAAATTGCTGAAAACAACGGCGCATATTTGCTTCGGAGGAGAAATCCAAGCGAGGTTTTGAAGACCTTTTGGGAGATTGGCATTGGAGGCACGCTCAATCTATTACTGATTGCCAACATGGCTTATGGGCCCCGCTCTTCCGAATTCTTATCTACAGTGAAAGGGGGAAAGATGACACAGCTTATAGGAGGGCTATATCAGAGGCTATACCCTGACCAGTGATGCTGCGCTTAAATTAGTAATTAACATTATAGTGCGAAAACTCTATAAAGGCGGCACAACCTTTCTTCAGTCATGGCAAAGAAGTTCCGTGAGCGTTTCAAGACCCTGAACGACGTTTTTGACCAGTTTACAATCCGCAACCTGTTCGTTTTGAGCAGCAAGGACCATTTTGTCGATGGCACAATGAGTCCCCTCTCGATAGGCAAGGAGGCAAATATTTTCACTGCGGCAGCCAAGGATGGTGACAGTAGAATCGTTATAAAAATATACCGCCTTGAGACCTGCGATTTCAACAAGATGTACAGCTACCTGGCCCTTGACCCGAGGTATACGAACTTGAAGAAGAAAAAGAGGGAGGTAATATTTGCGTGGTGCCAGAGGGAGTTCCGTAACTTGATGGCTTGCCGGGAGGCAGGCGTCAGGGCGCCATTGCCGCTGGCCTTCCTGAAGAATATTCTTGTAATGACCCAGGTTGGCGAGGACTCCCCAGCGCAAAAGATGAAGGACGACGTTCCGAAGCAGCCGCAAAAATTCTTTGCCGAAATAATCGGGGAAATGAAAAAACTCTACCGCTACGGCTACACCCATTCTGACCTGTCAAAATTCAACATCCTAAACCTTGACCAGCGTCCGGTCCTGATAGACTTCTCGCAGATGCTGCCGATGAACGCGCCGCATGCTTACGAGTACCTGAAGCGCGATGTTGAGAACGTGGCTGACTTCTTCAGGAGGCTTGGCGTGAAGATTGACAACGAAAAAGTCTACAAGGAAATTGTTGCTGTTGGCACGAAGAAGGTTTAGTTTTTCATAATGGAATTTTCATAATAAAAAAGAAAAAGGTCCTCAAGCATGTGCTTGAGGACGCTGTCCTTTTTTTGCCTTCATTGTTGGTTGTTGGGGGTGGTAAATGAAGGCAAAGAAAGCTCACCTAGTCGGTGAATGTGAGTTCTTTTGGCCCATTGCGCGGGCCTGGGCACGCTGCTTGTCAACCTTTCCGAGTATCCACGGGCTCTTGACGCCTGTAATGATTGTCATTACGGTTATCTTGCCTTTCATCGGCTCGCTGACCCTGGCTCCCCAGATGACGTTCGCATCCTCGTCCAGGCTTTCTGTAACAAGCTCGCCTATCCTGTTGATTTCGTCAAGGGTCATGTCCGGTCCTCCGCTTACGTGGATAAGTGCTCCGGTTGCTCCCTTGTAGCTTATGTCAAGCAGGGGATTGCTTAATGCGCCCTGGACTGCCTCTTCCACTCGGTTGTTTGTGTCAGAGCTTCCAACGCCTATGGCAGCTACCCCGCCGTTGCTCATGATTGCCTTGACATCCGCAAAGTCAAGATTGACAAGGGATGGCACGGCAATGGTCTCAACAATGCCCTTTATCATGGTCGCAATCAGTTCATTTGCAACGGCGAATGCCTGCTCAATCGGCAAATTGCCGGCTATCTGAACAAGGCGGTTGTTGTCAATAACTATAACTGTGTCAGAAACCTGCCTTAGCTGCTGCAGGCCGAACTCTGCCTTGTCAATCCTTGCCCTTTCTATCTTGAAAGGCATGGTGACAGTGCCAATTACTATGGCATCGTTTTCCTTTGCCACTTTGGCAACTACCGGTGCTGAGCCTGTGCCTGTGCCTCCGCCCATGCCAGCGCAGACAAACACCATGTCTGCCCCTTTGAGCGCTTCTTTAATGTCCTGCAGTGCCTCTTTTGCGGCTTCTGCACCCTTTTCAGGGTATCCTCCGCAGCCCAATCCGCGGGTAAGATCCCTTCCTATGAGGAACTTCTTGTCAGCATAAGAAATGTCAAGATGCTGCTTGTCTGTGTTGCACGCGATTATCTCTGCGCCTTTTATGCCTTTCTTGTAGAGCCACGACACCATGTTGTTGCCTGCTCCCCCGGCACCGATAACCTTGATATTTGCCTGGCCCACCATTGCCTGCGCTACGTCTAAATCCTGTGCACTCTTCAGTGCGTCCTGCACGATAAAGTCCATCTCAATCCACCCCGCTTTCGCAGTTTTGTTGTTTTTGACTGTTTGGACAAAACACACAACCGAGAATCAAACCACTGCTGCAACATATGCTTTTCTTTAGCTATTTTCTGCAACAGTAAAGTTTAAATACACAGTTATGTATATTTCCAGCTAGAACGAGCAGTTTCGATGTCCAGTCGAACTGTCTGTTGAATTGTCCAACGAATTGTCCGATAATGTTTGATTAAACCCGGTC
>JACPBX010000016.1 GCA_016180085.1 Candidatus Woesearchaeota archaeon
GAAACAATAAACCAGGCAGACTCCCTTGTTTACTCAACCGAGAAGCTGCTGTCAGACTTCAAGGGCAAGGTCGCTTCTGACAAAATCGGGAAAATCGAGGAGGGAATAGCCGAGCTCAAGGAGTTGCTGAAGGCAACGCCAAAGGACGCTTCCAAAATCAGGGAAAAGATGGAAGAGTTCAACAGGGCCGTGCAGGACGCCTCCACAGAGCTTTACCAGAAAGCGCAGCAGGCTCAGCAATCAGCAGCCGGCAGTGCATCCGACAGCGGCAGCGCTGGCAATGGCGGCACAGGCGGCAGCAACTACGCCAGCGACGATGAAGCGTCTGGCGAATCCGGCAGCAAAAAGGAAAAGGTTGTTGATGCCGACTACGAAGTTAAGGACGGCAATTCCGATGGCAGGAAGAAGCCAAAGAAATAGAAAACGGGAAAACGAAAGCTGAGGCATATGAAAACAGGTTCGGGTGAAAATATGAGGATTGCTGCGAGGCTTCGCGATGCCCAAAGCCTGCAGGACATTTTTGAGCTTGCAAAAGAGGCTGTATGGAAGCACTTAAAGGTTGACCAGGCAGGGCTTATGGTTGGCTTGGCAGAGCTTGGAATCAGGCCCGAGGCTGTTTTGGGCGCATACTATTCGCCTGATGCAAATACAATAGTAATAAACCGGACAGTCATGAATCAGGTAAAGCAGCTCGCCGACCAGCAGCTGTACAACTCCTACTGCTTTTATATCCTGCTGCACGAATACCTCCACAGCTGCGGCTTTTACGACGAAAGCGAGAACAGGCAGATTGTCGCAGCCATAGCTGCGCAGGAGTTCGGCCCTGACCATTCAGTTACCAAGTTTGCAACAACAGACGATGCCATGCTCAAGCTCATAAGGGCAGGCATGCTCAGCAACATGGAAAGAAAAGACAACATCTCCGCAGCTGCAGATGCAGGAATAGAATTCGTTGAAGGCATTGACCGAAGCAACACTAATTATATAATGTAGCCCCGCAGGATGGCAACAAATGCAACCAGTCATAATCTCAGACATTGGCGGCGTGCTTCTCAGCGTGGACAAGAAACCCATGTCAGCCCGGCTTGCAAAATACTCAGAGCTTTCTTTTGAGGAGATTGCAAGCCACTTCTCCCAGGCGAGGCTCACGGGCATTGACACCCAGTTCGGCAGAGGTCTCGTCACTCCGGAAGAGTTTTACCGCTCCATATGCTCGGGCCTCAGGCTTTCAGGTCTCAGCTTTGAAGAGTTTTCAGGAATTTACCACGACATTTTCGCAAGGAAGGAGGACTCCATTGCCCTTCTCAGGCAGCTCAGCCAAAAATATGTTATTACGCTCCTGTCAAACACAGACTCGCTACATTACGGGAGCTTGTCAAAACTTCTTGGGGAGGATATGCATCTATTTAAGGAAGTTGTCCTGTCCTTCCAGGTTCACTCTGTAAAGCCCGAGCCGGCAATCTACCTTGAAGCTTCGAGGCGGCTTGGTGTTAAGCCGGAGCAGTGCATTTACATAGATGACGTTGAGGAGTATGCCAGGGCAGCCAGCAAGGTTGGCATGAAAGGCATAGCTTTCACCTCAGCGTTGCAGCTGAAAAGCGAGTTGGATAAGCTCGGAGTAAGGTAGCAAAAATGGCAAAGGACTATTACGAGATTCTTGGAGTGCCAAGGACAGCGTCAATCGAGGAAATTAAAAAAGCCTACAGGAAGCTTGCAAAGAAGTACCACCCGGACCTTAACAAAAGCTCTGACGCCACTGAGAAGTTCAAGGAGATAAACGAGGCCGCCTCGGTCCTTGGCGACCCGAAAAAGAAAGAGTCGTACGACCGCTTTGGCGCAACCGGCGAGGGCTTTTCAGCAGGCGGCGGGGGCTTTGGCTTCACAGACTTTGCAGGGTTTGGCGGCGCTGGCGCTGAAAACATTGACATTAACGAGCTGTTTGAGCGGTTTTTCGGCGGAAGCAGCTTTGGCGGCTTTGGCTTTGGAGGAGGCGCTGGCGGCCACAGCAGGGAAAGAAGGCGCCAAAGGAGAGGTTCAGACCTGATTTACGAAATGGAAATTACCCTTGAAGAGGCGGCTACAGGCACCCTGAGAACTGCAACAATCCCAAGAATGGAGCGCTGCCCGGATTGCAGCGGCTCGGGCGCAGCAACAGAAGATGGGATTAAGCACTGTCCTGACTGCGATGGCACAGGCTATGTAAGGCGCACGCAAAGAATAGCGTTTGGCACTTTCACGACAACCTCGGCATGCGGAAAATGCAGGGGAACAGGAAAAGTAATTACGGAGCCGTGCAAAACCTGCCACGGCAGGGGGAGAATGGAAAAAGTCAGGAAAATCGATGTCAAAATCCCGGCAGGCGTTGATAATGGTCACAGGCTCAGGGTTGCAGGAGAGGGCGAAGCCGGCGAGCATGGCTCCCAGCCAGGCGACCTCTACATTGCAGTAAGGGTAAGGCCCCACAAAATTTTTGAAAGGAGGGGCAACGACATCTATGCAGATGTTCCCATTTCTTTTGCGACAGCTGCCGTGGGAGGCGAAGTTGAGGTTCCAACCCTTGAAGGGAAAGCCACGCTTAAAATCCCGGCAGGGACGCAGGGCAACACTGTTTTCAGGATGGCTGGCAAGGGCATTCCTGACATTGACACGAGGGAGAAAGGCTCTGAAAACGTAAAAGTGCTCGTTGCCGTTCCGGAAAAGCTGACAAAGCGGCAGCATGAGCTTCTAAAGGAATTCGCGAAGGAAGAGGAAAAAAGCGGAGGCGGCAAGGGCATCTTTGGGAGGGTGTTTTAGCTTTCTTGCCGTTTTTGATTGCGTGGTTATAACTTTTCCAGCTCTTTTTTTGATGTTAAAAAAATAATGTTGTTTCTCCAATTTCTGATATTTCTTAATTCTTCCAATTTGTTTAATGCTTCTTTCTTTGTAAAATACTTAGCTTCTGTTAGCATGAGAAGAAATACGGTAGTAAAATATACTTCAATTTTATGTCTTGTATGATGGACAAATTTTGTTTCATCCTATTTTGCAAATTCTTCTAACTCTTGAATTGCAGAATTTGTTGTTGTAACTGTAAATAACTGTGATACTCGTTCCAAAATGTTGATACTTTCCAAGCTGATTAGAGCAGAAGTATCAAGAATGTAGTTATCTAAACTTTTTGCCATATTTCAAGCCATGCTTTACGCTTTTTTGTGCAACAACTTTGATAGATTCCATTTCATCAGCAACTTCTTTTCCAACCAATTTTTCTATTTTTTCCTTGTTAATCATTCCGTTGGCGTATAAGGTGCTTAGC
>JACPBX010000034.1 GCA_016180085.1 Candidatus Woesearchaeota archaeon
GATAATGATTACGTGCGTATCCCGGGTTTAAAAATTCTCAAATACTGAGCCTTTTGTTCTTTTCCGCAAAGCTTATAAAACTCCTTCCTCAGGGAAAACATCATGCTTCAATACCCGCTTCTGGTTCAGCTGGTGGCCCTGGCATTCCTCTCTGCTGCCGCAATCAACGACGTTAAAAAAAGGGAAGTCCCGAACTGGGTGAATTATGGGCTCGTCATAGCAGGCCTCGGGCTGGGCCTGCTGCATTCCATTGTTGCCTTTGACTGGCATTTTCTTGTTTTCAGCATTGCCGGAGCTCTGGCTGCCCTTGCGTTGTCAGCGCTTATGTTCTACACGGGCCAGTGGGGCGGAGGCGATAGCAAGCTGCTGATAGGCCTAGGCTCATTACTTGGCCTGCCATTCGGCACAAGGCCACCGTTCCTTGGCGTTGAAAGCCAATTCGTTTCGTTCCTGTTCAACCTTGTTGCGATAAGCGTCGCTTACGCCATCGTCATCGGGACTGTTTTAGCCATAAAGAGCAAAAAAAAATTTGCTGCTGCCGTAAGGAAACAGCTTGAGTCCTATTCGCTGCTGAGAAAGCTGCTGCTCATAGTGTCTGCTGTTGGCCTTGTCATCATCATTGCAGTAAACGATGTTGCCATCAGGTTTGCCTTTGCCGCGCTCCTAGTAACATTGTTTTTCGGGCTGTATCTTTCAATAATGGCAAAGGCAGTTGAAAAGGCGTGCATGCTCAGGCTCGTGAGCCCTCTCAGGCTGACTGAAGGTGACTGGATAGCAAAGGACGTAGTTGTTGGTGGCAAAAGGATATGCGGCCCAAAAGACCTCGGGATAGAAAAGCGGCAGATACGGCGGCTCACAGAGCTATACCGCAAGGGGAAAATAAGGGCTGTCCTGATAAAGGAGGGCATACCGTTCTCGCCAAGCTTCCTGCTCGCTTACATCGTTACAATCTTTTTCGGCAACCTGTTCTTTGCGTTTGTGCGGTGATAATCTCACGGCATCCTTCTCAGCTGCTTCGTGAGGTAGTCGCTTTTCTTCACGACCTCGCCCTTTGCCCTTTCCTTTTCCTCATCGAGCTTTATGGGCTCTTTCTTCTCAGGCTCGACACCAAGGCTTTTGGTTTGCTCCTTCAGCTGCAGCTCGATGAGGCTCATCTGCTCCTCGCTCAGCTTCCTGGGCTGCCACTGGAGGTTTATGCCATCGCCCTCAACCCTGGGTATTACGTTGATTGCCAGGTGCGGGACTTGCTGCTGCGCGCCTGTGCCGTTCTCAATGACTACATTGGTGCCTCCTGCTCCCAGCACTTGAAGAAGCGATGCTGATGCCTTATTGGCAAGTGCCGCAAGCTTCCTTACGACAGGGTCTGGCGTCTGCTCTATTATCGTGAAATGCTCCTTTGGGAGCACGAGCAAATGCCCCGGCATGGCCGGTGACTTGTGCAGCAATATGGCCGCAGTGCCATCCTCGTAAACAAGCCCTTCCCTGTTCTTAACGAAGTCGCAGTACTGGCAAATCATTTTTTCCCACCGCCTGCCCCACCGCCTTTGTCGCTAGCGTTGCTTCTCGCGAGAAATTCCGTTAGCGCATCAAGGTCCTCAGATTCTTCCGCATGCACCTCTTCCTTCGCGCTTTCTTCTTTCGTGCTGTTTTCTCCCGCAGCTTTTTCTTCCCTTACGACAGTAGCGTCAATAACAGTTTCCTTTTTCCCTTTCGGTTCCTCCTCACCACTACTGCTGATTTTTTGCCCTGCTTTTGTTGTAGCTGCTGTTGCCACCTTCCCTCCCAGAGCTGCCGAAAGCGCAGCAGCAACCTGCGCAGCCTCTTTCTCAGGCAAAGCCCTTGAGGGAATGTACATGCCAATATTATCTCCGGCCATCCTCGGAATGATGTGCAGCATAAAATGCGGAGCCCGCTGCCCCGCTGCCGTGCCGTTGGCAGCAAAGATGGTGGTGCCCTTGCCCTGCAGTGCCTGGAGGCTTGCCTGTGAAAGCCCCTTGGCAACTATGAAAACATGCCCGATGAGCTGCTCAGGCACCTGGAACATGACAGTAAAGTGCTCCTTCGGCATAAGCAGCATATGCCCCGGGCTTGCCGGGTTTATATCCAATACGGCCAGGCACGAGTCGTCCTCGTAAACCTTCCTTGCGGGGACCTTGCCTGAAGCGATGTGGCAGAACACGCAGTTCTTCCTCTGGAGCTCCTCGATTTCCGAGGGGCTCATCTTGCTTATGTCAGGCTCTTCCATTTCTGGCACCCTTCTGTATTATTTTCTGCAGTTCTTCCCTTATGTGTGCAACCTGCTCTTCATTCACCCTTGAAATAATATCCTTGGTTTTTATGAAAAAGATCTTGCAATATCTGCTGACAAGCTCCATGGTTTCTGCATCAACAGGCCTGTCAACGTAATATTGAAGGTCGGTTCTTGCTTTGCCAGCCTTGTTTATGACTTCGATGTCCTGTGGGCTATAAAACTCAGATAAGTGCCTTTTCATGAATTCCAAGGAACAGGAATGTATTTCGCATTTGATGCCCAGCTTCATCATCAGTGAGTAAAGTGAATAGTAGCATATGTAATAAGACGTGGCTGCAGTCCATATGTTGCTGCTGTTTCGAACAGTTTGGAGTACTGCTATGGATTCTTCAGCCATGCTCAAATAAGAATTTGACATGTTGTCATTTGGCTCTACAAGCTCCAAGCCCTCTTTCTGCTTAAGGCACCAGCTAATTGAAACCGTAGTAATCCCTCCAGAGGGCATTCACGAACCATTCAACGCCAAAAATCACCACATGGCTCTTTGCCATTTCCTTCACAAGGTTGTTCTTCTCTTTTAACAATGCAGTCCACTCCTCCGGGGCAAAGTATTTAATGCTTACGTCAAGGTCCAAAAGCCTTCCTGTCTCGTCGTAGTCGCCATTTTTCTTATTTCCTATGACAAATGCATCCACGTCAGAGTCTTCTTTCTCCGTTCCTCTCGCATAGCTCCCAAAAATTCCGACAGTCCTGGCGTCTTCCTTAAACAGGTGTGCCAGCTTTCTGTGCCCTGCCAAAAATTCCGCCTTTCTTGCGATTTCTGTTATCATTACAACATCCCGTATTTCCGAGTATTTCAAGTTAAGCCCGTAGTACTTTACGCCGCCCTGGCTTCTTGACTTCAGAATGCCTTTATCTTCAAGGTCCGCAAGGGCAAGGGCTATTGACTTTTGGCTTAGCGGAACCTTTCCCACCAGCATTCGC
>JACPBX010000032.1 GCA_016180085.1 Candidatus Woesearchaeota archaeon
GCATACTGAAAACGCTCAAAAGCAAGCTCAAGCTTACACCGATAGGGCAAAGGCAACTGGAATGGCAAACAGAACGGAAGGAAAAATACTGATATTAGCTGACGTAAGGGAAAAGCATTCCGGCGTGGTCAAAGCGCTTTACGATGAAGGCGCGCTGATAGAGCTCAAAGCCCTTCCGATCGGGGACTTCCTTTGCAGCAGCAGGGTGGCTGTTGAGCTAAAACGCCCAGGGGACTTTGTAAATTCAATAATAGACGGGAGGCTGCTTCAGCAGCTAAGGGAGCTCAAGGAGAACTTTGAGAAGCCCGTGCTTATGATAGAAGGGAACGAGGAACAGGACCTGTACTCAATAAGAAACGTCCATCCAAACGCCATAAGGGGAATGCTGGCAGCAATAGCGGTAAGCTACGGGATACCGATAATCCACTCAAAAAATCCGAAAGACACGGCAGGGCTTCTTGTTGCAATAGCAAAAAGGGAAAAAGACTCTGATGCCCCGCAGCCATCGCTGCATCCCCAAAAGCCAGTAACGCTCTCGCAGCAGCAGGAATACGTCATAGCCTCCCTGCCGGGGATAGAAACAAAGCTTGCGAAGTCGCTGCTGCAAAAGTTCGGCTCTGTAACTGAAATAATGAACGCGAGCGAGGAACAGCTCCAGAAGGTTGAGCTGATAGGGCCAAAGAAGGCCGCGGAGATAAGGAAAGTTATTGAAGCAGAATACAGGTGAAAAGCGGTGTTGTATTACCTAAAGCCGGCTTTCAGGAGGTTTTTGAGTCCTCTTAAGATGACATTAATTAAGCTTCATGCAAGCCCAAATACTGTAACGTATGCCGGCTTTTTTGTATCGGTTGTTATTAGCATTATCCTTTACGAGTCAAAAAACAGCAATGCGTTACTGCTGCTAATACCAGTGCTTTCATTTGCAAAACTGGCCTTGAATGCCTTGGATGGAATGTTGGCTGAAGCGTACGGATCTGCAACAAAGTTCGGAGGGGTTCTCAACGAATTTTTCGACAGGCTCTCCGACACGGCAATATTTGTGGGGCTCTCGCTAATGGAAGGCGTAAAAACTGAGCTGGGCCTAATTGCAGCTTTGACAGTCCTTTTGACAAGCTACACAGGCATTGTTGGGAAAGCTTTTGGCGGTAGCAGAAAGCATAGCGGGATAATGGGAAAGACTGAAAGGATGGCTTTCCTGGCAACAACAGCGTTGATAGTCTACTTTACGAAAATGCCTGATTTGTGGAATTACCTCCTCTACTTTATAATAGCTGGCTGCACAATAACAATCGGGTTGAGATTTTACGCTATAAGGAGAGAACTTTCAAAATGACGATTCAGTTCCATGGTCTTTGGCAACCTTTTATTTTGCGGGAAGCAGTTCAATATTTCATTGGAGTTTTCGTTATCTTTACAATAGGACTCTTTGGAATTTTGCTAGTGCGAAAAGGAAAAACAAGGACAAATCTATTTGAGATATACCGCACGTGGATAATAATGGCCATAGTTTATTCTGCTTCAATAATGCTTGGCAAACTGGTTTTTTTTGCTTTACTCGTCGTTATAGCTTCGAGAGGCGTGTCAGAATTCTTCCTCGCAGCGAGAATAGGGAAAAGCTATTTCGTTCTGACGCTAATCGCAGCCGTCGCGTCCATGGTTACAGCGCTATCATCAGAAAGGCTATTCTTTTACACACCAATAATCTTTTTTTTAGCTGCGGTTGCATTGTCAATATTCGCATTTGATGCGAAAAAACAGCTAGGCAATGCTGCGTTAGCATTGTTTGCATTTATGTGGCTTCCATTTCAGCTTGGCTTTCTACTCATATTGACAAAGAATAGCCAGTGGCAGGCAATTCTTCTCGCTACAGCAACAGCCATAGCGCTAAATGACGTCTTTTCTTACGTTACAGGCAAACTTATGAGCTCCATTGGAATAAATCAGGGAAAAATAGCTGGAAAGATTAGCACAAATAAAACGTGGCTGGGAGCTGCGGGAGGATTTTTGGGTGCTTTACTGGGACTGCTTATAATGGCTCTGTTGCTCCTTGACCTGTCCTTGGCAAAAATATTCGCCATAGCTGCCTCAATAGCCGTGTTTTGCAACATAGGCGGCTTTGTCAACTCGTTTGTTAAAAGAAATTTAGGAATAAAAGACTTTCCGAAGCTTCTGCCTGGCCATGGGGGAATTATAGACAGGATTGACAGCCTCGCCACAACGGCCGTGTGCCTTTACTTTTTGCAACTTGCAGGAATACTTTAGAGACCCATTATACATCAAGAAGGGCTACAGCAATGGCGTAATCTCCTTCATGGGCAATACTGCACTCGCACAGCCTTACCTTATGCGTTAACTTATTTAAGACTTTAATAACAGGCTTTCCGTGATTATTTTTCAAAATCCTGACATGATGCCAGGCAATTTTGCTGCCATAGGCTTTGACAAAAGCCTCCTTGACGGCAAAAAACCCTGCAAGGCTTTCATACCTTCTTACAGGGCCTTTACTGCCAAATTGCAGAAGCTCTTCCTCTGCAAAAAGCACATTGATCGAGGCAGGTGTTCTGGAAAGAACTTTTTGAAAGCGAGAGATATTGACCAGGTCAATACCAATTTTCAGCAAACAAAGCACCTCACAAAACTATCTAAGCCTGAGCACTTCCATTAAGTCAATAAGCTGAGTTGGAGGACTTATAGTAATTGCTAGCAGAACCATTATTGGAGTAAGCAGGAGGTACCAGCAAAGGAAATACATAAAGAGCCTTCTGGGCCTGCTTTTTATAAGGGCCACTTTCCTCATGTAAAACAATGCCCAGACCCAAACCGGGAATGCAATCATTATCAGGGCATGCGCCATGTTAATAGGCCCCAAAATCGGGGTTAGGAATAAAAGATTGCCACTGTTAACGGCAAAATAGCCAAGCCAAGGGAACAGCTTTACCATAAATGCCAAAACAAACATGCGCTTGGATTCACCAGCATAATTTGGTTTGGGTGCAGTCTTAATTTCACTCAGTTTTGCTTCTGATTTCTTCCTAATCTGTTTTTGCTTTTTCATTCACAAACCTCAGATGCTAAATTGTGGACCGAATTTAAGCGCGACAATTACCATTGGAGGCGTTAGCACAAGATACCAGCAGACAAAATAAAGAGCTTTCCTGGCTGCCGCATTTTTGATTTTATGAATAAAGGGCAGGGCTATGGCGGCCGATATCCATACGGGAAAAGCTCCGGTTATAAGAAGGTGAAGCATATTTAAGGGAAAAAGGAACGGCATTTGGATAATCCAGAAAAAGAATGGAAACAGCTTTATGCCAAAAGCCAAGACAAGCATAGAAAAGCTTTCAGAGCCGGAAGCTTCTGGAGCTGGCAGCGACAAAGAA
Organism: Candidatus Woesearchaeota archaeon; assembly: GCA_016180085.1. GTDB lineage: Archaea > Nanobdellota > Nanobdellia > Woesearchaeales > UBA10216 > UBA10216. Next base: position 3,381 of record JACPBX010000032.1, read on the forward strand.
ACTTCCTTCTTGTCAAGTCCGTGCTGAACTGCTTTTTGGCTGTAAAAGTCCAACCTTTTTGAAAATTCTTGGGAAGACATTGCGGGAGAGCCTTGAGAAGGGAAAGGGTTTGTAACTTCCGAGAAGAACTCATTAACAGAGTTAGTACGTGAAGAGAATGCCAGGATGATTGAAGAAGCAAGCAGCAGAAAGCCTAGAATAATTTGAACGGGTCCAAGAAAAATCAGCTGGCCATAATACCCGCTGAAGTAGTGCCCTGCCGCAGAGTAGAAAAGGAAAACCATTGAAAAAAGGATAGAAAGTATATAACCAAACTTTTGGTTTTTAATTATTAGGAAAAGGGGAATAACCCACAGCACCGGTGAAAGGGCACGCATTAAGTGTATGCCGCTCAATGAAGGGCCGCTGCTAAGCTGGAGGTAAATCTGAGGCAGGAAAAGCAGCAACCTGAGCAGGATGAACATTACAAATAGCTTGTTTAAAAGATTTAGCAATGGCTTATCATCCTCGCCCATCTTGATTTACTCTCAAATAAGGAATTTAAAAAACTTTGCAAAACTGACCGCTTCCAGAGAGCTGGAAGGAACAAGTGAGGAAACCTCAAAAAGGATATAAGCAAAAAATGCCATGTAAACAAAAATCAGCAACAGGTAAGTCAGAGGGCGATGATAAAGCTTGCCAAGCAAACCAAAAAGAAACCACCCTATTGAATAGAAGACGGCATAAAACACCAGAAGCCTGAAAAGCCTCACTACCAGAGATATCAGAAGAAAAATCGGCAGATTGAGGTGTTTCTGACCGGCTGTGTAGGCAAAGACCTTGAAAGGCACATTAGTGAATGGGTGGTTCACGGTTTGCCAAGCATCCTTGCTAGCGTAGAGTTTATCAGTATATTCTATCATAGGACTAGTTATAAAAGGGGATGATGAAAGAATATTTGTTGCTGCTACAGGAGATATATGACCAACGGAGTATGCTATAAAACCGCCTACAAGCGTGCCAAGAACAACAAACAGAGGAAGCTTAAAGTTGATACGCCTGGGAATAAAAACGGCTGCAAAAATAACCAAGAAATCAGGGAAAACATACCAGTACACTGCTTCGGCTGCGGCCCACACTGAAACGAAAACAGCGCCATCCCTTGATTTGAAAAAAGAGTTAAAGAAAGAAGGACTGATACCTGCCAGCTGATGTAACCCTTTAATTTTTTTAGTTATAAGTGCAAACGAGAGGAAAAGCAAAGTAACTGGCAAGACAACCAGGACTATCGCGAGTAAGAGACTTGGCACGTTCATAGCGACCTTACCACTTTTTCAATTTCATTAGTAATTCTCCTGTAATCAGAGCGATTGCCAAAAATAACAGGCTTGCCGAAGGTTACTGACACAACCCCATATTTTGGCATCACACTCCCCTTAGGCAATATTGAGTCTGTCCCTCGAATCCTGACTGGAACCACAGCAACATTCAACTTGGAAACTAGAAAGCCTATACCAGGCTTAAACCTTTGAATTTTCCCATTCTGACTACGGCTGCCTTCAGGGTAAAATAAAACGTGCCATCCTTCATTAATGAGCTTTGCTGTCCGATGCAGGCTTGTGTAAGAATTTTTCCGTGAGAAAGGGTACGCGTTCACTAATAGGGAAATAAATGAACCAAAAAAGGGGTTTCTGTACATGTAATCCTCAGCTGCAGCTACTGCCGTTCTTTTCCGAAAACTGCCGGGCAGGCTTGCAAGAATGGCTACCGTGTCAAGGTGGCTTGAATGGTTGGCAACAAAAATAACAGGTTGGCCTTTTGGAATAATCTGGAGAGCTTCTTTGTTAGTTGTGAGAACTTTCATTAAAAATCCAGCCAAAAAGAAAACGGTCCTTTGCAGGATAAAGCGGGCTGGTAATGCCATTGAACTGTGACACCACGCCCACACATACCGTTCTTTTTGCTTGCTACCAAATGGCAACTCCAAAAGCCGGGCAAGATCTCCAACTGAGGTGAATTTATTAATACGCCTCTCATCTATCAAATTCCCAAATTCCTGCTCAATCCGGGCAACAAGCTCAATCCTATGCAGGGAATCCATTCCTAAATCGTTAACAAGAGAAGCTCTAGACTTGATTCTCCTGGCAGGAACTTCAAGAATCTGGGTCAAGATTCTACGCAATCTTCTGTTCTGCATTTTAATAAGGAAATAGCAAGTTTTAATTAGTTTATATATTTAACACTACAATAGAAACAAAAAATGGGTGACCTGGGCAGTTTAGTGAAAAAACTGGTGGAAGGAGATATACTTGTGGTGAGTGAGAGAGGGCTGAAGCACGCCGTAAACAGGTTTTTTGGCAGGAGCAAGTGGCACCACGTAATGCTATACATAGGCAAAGGCAAAGTCCTCGAGGTAACTCCGAGGAAAGGCTGCCACATATCAAAGCTGGACCTGGCAAGGGGCAGCTACAAGGCATACAAGGCTGTAAGATGCAGGAAGCTTGCTGCTGAAACAAGGAGGAAAATAGCTGCGGCAGCAGTTAAACTGTTCCTGGGCAAAAAGTTCGACTGGAAACAACTGGTTAAAGTCTTTTCCAGAAGACTCTTGGACTGGAAAGGCAATAAAAGCCGTGTGGAGAAGCACGGATACGGAAACGATATTAAAGGCCTTATCTGCTCAAACCTTGTTGCAATAACATACCACATGACAGGCCATGCCATTGGCAGCAAGTGGGCACCGGAGTACATAATGCCAAGGGACTACGACATGCTGGGAACGGCTGGCGGGTTTGAAGTGGTGTTTGAAAGAAGGCTGGAAAGCGGAAGGGGCAAAAATGCGGCTTAGACCTGAAATGAAAAGGCTGAGAGACGCCCACAACATCCTCAAAAGGCTTCGGGAAGCAGACATCATCCTCGTAAGCGAGAAAGGGCTGCTACATGACATCAACAGGATGCTGCAAAGGAGCAAGTGGCACCACGTAATGCTATATATCGGGAATGGCCGCACAATCGAAGCCACCCCGAAAAAAGGCGCCCACATATGCGACCTCATGTATGACCTGACAGAAAAGGAATACTTTGCCTACAAAGTCCTAAGGAATAAAAGGCTCACCAAAGCGCAAAGAAAGAAAGTGGTCAGCATGGCACTGAAATTCTTTCTTGGCAAAAAGTTCTCCTGGGGGCAATACGCCAGAATCGTGCTTGGAAGGACGCTGCACTGGAGAAACGAGGGAAACAAAAGCCTCGTATGCAAACCTGGGCACAGGTGCAGCATGGAAAACGTGGCATGCTCCAACATGGTGGCAATGGCATATTACGAGGCTGGCCTGCCTGTAACCGAGCGCTACATGCCCGAGTACGTTGTGCCAAAGGACTATGAAACGTCAAAGGCGCTTTCCGTAGTTTCTGAAGGCAGAATAAAATGATGCAGAACTATCAGAAACAGATTGATGAACTGTTGAAGCAGTACAGCTGATAAAGGTTTTAAAAATGGCACAAATAAGATTCTAAGCACTACAACCAAAGAGTTTACTGTGAGCTAAACTTTAATTAGAATTTCATACTCCTAATGCAAAACAGTTCAAGGTTGTGGTTCAGAGGAGGCTACTCTGAAAACTTCGCCACACCCATACTTATTTATTACATTATTGGGTTGCCGCGGCACGACTGTAACCCTAATTTTCGTCGTTCAAGGTATGTTGGTTCATGTAAAAGTTTATATAAGTCGTTCATCGTTATGTAATCCCAAATGTGCGATATTCCGAATTCTTTTCTGATGTCTTTGCCACTCGGATAATGCCCGCTTGAGATTTCTTTTTTCATATAAGTCAGAATATTTTCAATAGCGGCTCTGAAAAGGCATTGGTCGAGTTTAGGGTTTCTTCTTCCTCCAATTTTATTCAATGGAGGAATTATGTTGGCTTCCTTGTAAATATCCAAAACAGATTTAAAATAAGACCTAGTGTCTAACTTTAAAGCCTTATTTATGTCATGAACGTACACTTCTCTTCCTTTAATTAAATTTTCTTTAAGGTAGTCTACGATGAGCTTTTTCTTTCTTACTTTTTCATCAGTTTCTTCATGGACTGAGGAGTCTCTTATATATTGAATTTTTTCGATTTGATCATTGCTTAAAAGCGGGAGCACATCTTCATAGAGCTTAATGCTGATACCACTAACGCCGCTAATTTTACTCTCTATCTTTGATGTTGTGGTCATTAGAATAATTTCGTGAAATCCTTGCTTAAGAAACTGTTGAAGTTGTTCAACATTCTTCTTTTTAATAGGCTCGTATTTGTTGAAGGCTTTAAGTTCTACTCCAATTAATCTTTCATTAGTATCTAAAGCAACCATATCAACGCCTTGCTCATGAATATCATTTATTTCTAATATGCTGAGATCTAACTTATAAAGAACGTCTGCAATTAGTTTGGTAAAGATTAAAGCTTTGTTACCTTTTAGGTCCTGACTATTTTTCTGTATGTATTTAATACCGGCCTGCAAATAAAATTCTTTAATACTTCTAAAGTAAGTATCCAATCTTAATTTGAATTTTTGTTCTATAAATCTTCTTGAAGGGTAATGACCTTTTTTGACCTCATTTTTCAAATAATTCAGAAGGTCTTTTCTTACGTGAACATTTAATTGTTTAGACCTGTGACGGGGGAACTTCAAAAAATCGACATTCAATTGCGAATAGATATCTTCCATATAAATGCCTTTTTGAAAGGCAAACTTAGTTCTAAGTTCTCTACAAGTTGGAAGATTGCCTTCTTTTACTCTACTTTTGACATAATCTACTATTTTCCGTTTAATTTCTGCCGAACAATTTTTTTCCATTTTCTTCATCTCTGAAACCTCAATCTAACGTTGAAATTTCTCACGCTTCTAACTGAGAAATCTCTCGTTTAGTGAGGAGGACGCTGAGCGAAGCTGCCTAATTGCTTTTAGGCGTTAGCCGACCCTGCTTTGCAGGGGAAAAGCATAATTTGGCAGCTCTGCGGTCCTCCGAGCCTTTATGAAGAAGTAGTTTATATACCCTCGCCGGGCACCTGTCCAGTGTCCAGTGCTAATTACAAAAAAAATGTAAAAAATTCAAAATTTCATTTCTTTTAGTCTTTTAATGCGAATATCAAGTGGGGGGTGCGTTGAAAACAACGATATTAAGCCATGCCCCTTCAATGGGTTTACAATAAACAGGCTTGCTGTTGCCTCGTTGCCCATGCCCATTTTGTGATGCAGGGCTGCCTTGTCAAGCTTGGCCAGGGCAGAAGCCAAAGGCTCTCCATCCTTTATCGTTGTTGCGCCGCTGTGGTCCGCAAGGAACTCCCTTGACCTTGAGATGGCAAGCTGCAAAATCATGGCTATAATTGGGGTAATTATCGCGAGGGCAAGAAGTGCGATGGCATTGCTACCTCCCCTGTTGTCATCGCGCCTGCCGCCACCAAATATCGCGGCAAACTGGGCCATGTGGGCCAGGTAAGAGATGACGCCAGCTATTGTTGCTGCAATTGTTGTGACAAGAATATCCCTGTTCTTTACATGACTGATTTCATGGGCAATAACGCCTTTAAGCTCCTTATCTGTGAGAAGCTTCATGATGCCCTCTGTGCAGGCAACAGCAGCATGCTTCGGACTGCGGCCAGTTGCAAACGCATTGGCAGCCTCTGTTGGAATAATATAGACCTTTGGCTTAGGAATGTTTGCAGCTGCAACTACCTCGTCAACGATTTTGTGAAGATGAGCATAAGATTTTTTGTCAGCAGGCTTTGCCCTGTACATTGCCAAAACAATCTTGTCAGAGAACCAGTAAGCCCCAAAGTTCATAAGGACTGAGAAGATAAGGGCAACAAACAGCCCGGTCTGGCCGCCAATCAGCCTGCCAACTACCAAAAGCAGACCTGTAAGCAAGCCAAGCAGCAGCACTGTCTTTATCTGGTTACCAAAACCCATGTTTCGAGGAAATGTTGATGAGGTTTAAAAAGGTATCGCACAAGCTTTTACCGCACATCGAGATAGTTTATACGAATATTTTCGATGCTGTTACCGCTACCATAAAGATTATTTTATAAAATATATTTTAAAAACACAGCAAAGTATTTATACAGATTTTATCAGAGAGAGGCAGAGGGTTGAAGGGGGTAAGCAGTTAAGTGATTTCGAAATCTCAGAAGAGTCGCGGAAATGGGCACAGGAATGCGGCAGAGTATAAGGCTGCGGGCAGGCCAAAAGTAGGGCTCCATCCTGAAATTGCAGAAGCTGTCAGGACAACAGCCGGGGAAGACGCCCTAAAGCTCGCCGGCATACTTGCAAGCGGAAAAAACCTGTCTGAGTTTAAGCTGGTGAAAAAGGCAAAACTGGACATACAAAGGACCAGAAACATTCTTTACAAGCTTCACAGCAATAACCTTGCTGATTACAGGAGGGTGAAGGACAACAAGAGCGGGACGTACGTGAGCTACTGGACATTCAACAGGCTGGTGGCGAAAAAGCTCTTTTCAAGGATTCGGCAGGAAAAGCTGCAAAGGTTCAGGGAAAGGTTGGAAGAAGAAGCGAGCAACATAAATGGCTATTTCATCTGCCCTGCAGCGTGTGTAAGGGCAGACTTTACCACGGCAGTGCAGACAGGATTCAAATGCGGGGAATGCGGCCAGCTCCTGGAGCAGGAAGACAACACAAGGACAATCGATTTTCTCAGGGAAAAAGTCAGGGAAATGGAAGCTGTAGCGTGACCCCTTTTTTTTCGCAAAAGAAAAAGCCAATGTCGGCAAAGACCGACAAGCCAGCATCGGCAGTAGCCGATGCGTATTGGTCCAAGACCAATATTTCCCTCTCCGGGAAAGCGTCAATGGGAAAAAGAAAACAACAAAAGCGATAAGCATTTAAGCAACCTCTTTTGCAGATTTCTTTTCATAAAATGATTAAGTGCGACAAGTGCAATTTTCTGCTCACTGTGCTTCGGGTGCACAAGAACAGGGCCTTCTGCGAGAACTGCAAGGGATGGATAGCCTGGACTATCCTGGTTGAATAAAGCCCGGCCAACCCATTTGCATTCTTTCTGAAATTGCTGCAAGAAGTATTTAAGTAGAACAAATAGCGGAGAAATAAAGCTGGAGCATGATTAAGTGCGACAAGTGCGGCTCGCTGCTCACATTGTTCAGGGTGTATAAGAACAGGGCATTCTGCGAAAAGTGCAAAGCGTGGATAGGCTGGGTCATATACAGCGAGAGGGTGGAAGATATCAAATATTGCGTAGAGTGCAACATTAACCACGCGAAACATTCCAAATAGCCCTTTTTATTTTAGCCGAACTTCAGAAAAGCCTTGCTATACCCTCTATCTGCCGCAGCTTAGTGTTTTTGAAAAGAAAGTTTCTTAGTGCGTTATCAACCTTAACACCAAGTCGCTGCAGAAGCGTGTTAAGCCTGCCGTAAAGCTTTTTCCCCTCTTCGTCTAGGTCTGTAAGGATGGCAGCCTCTTTGTGGCAAGCCGCAACCTCCTCGGCAACAGCAAAAATCGGCTTCTTGCCGAGAACAAATATCCTGCCACTGCCAACGCCGATTTTGCCAAGCGCGGCTTTGTCCTTTTTACCCTCCACGATTACTGCAGCACCATTGTCGGATATTTTTCCCAGCATACTTTCAACTGCCGCTGTTATTTCAACTGCTAAAGAAGCTGAAGCCATCATTGAGAAGTGAGGGTTGGTGATTTAAATACATTTTCACTGGACACGCTCGTTGCTACGAGCTATCCAGTGGTATCGCTTTCCGATTGACCGCTTTGCCAAAGGGGTCATGCCACTGGACACCGGACAACAGCGGGGAAGTTATTTAAACGGAAAAGCTGCACCCATTCCAGAATGATACACCTAAGCACCTCGCTGAAGTATTACAAAAGGGAGAACGTGCAGAAGGCCCTGATTGAGCACGGCAGGGACAAGGAAGTGGCTGCCAGGTTCAATGAGCAGTTCGGCAAAAGACCTGACATACTCACATACTCCGGTGATGTTCTTGAGCTTGCCAAGCAGGGCGCAACGTCCTTCCACTGCTCTGAGGAGCTATGGACCAACCCGCTGCTGTTGCAGCCGCAGATGCAGAAAAAAGAGCTTGACAAAATGAGGAAAGGGTGGGACCTCCTTCTGGACGTGGATACAGACTCAAAAGACAAGGAAACCGGCTTTGAATACTCAAAAATAGCCGCAGACCTGATAGTCAAAGAACTAAAACTGCACGGCATAACAAGCGTAACCACGAAGTTTAGCGGCAACAAGGGGTTCCACATAGCAGTGCCGTGGGAAGCATTCCCGAAGGAAATCAACGGGAAAGAAACAAAAGACCTGTTTCCTGAAGCACCAAGAAAGATAGCCGCATACTTGAAAGAGCGCACGATAGCAGAGCTCGGCAGGAGGATACTGCAACACGAAAAAGGAAACTACAGGGCAATAGCTGAGAAAACCGGCAAGGATGTCAAGGAATTCGCATATGTAAAGGCTGTTAAGGGAGGAATGGAGAGCGAGAGGAAGCTGGAGTTCAACGCAGAGCCATTCCTTGTAGTTGATACGCTGCTCATATCATCAAGGCACATGTACAGGATGCCCTACTCGCTGCATGAAAAGTCCGGTCTGGTATCATTGCCCGTAGATGTTGGCAACATAATGGCTTTTGACAAAAAAACGGCTTTGCCCGAAAAAGCAGTTGTGGGGCAACAGCAGTTCATGCAAAGGGCAACGGCAAAAGAAGGGGAGGCACGCAGCCTTTTCATAGCAGCATTTGACTTTGGGAAAACGTTAACAGTTAAAGTCGATGAGGAAAAGAGCGGCAGCCTTAACAGGGAATACGATGAAGTGGAAGGCAAAATCCCAGAGCAATACTTCCCGCCATGCATAAAAAAGATGCTTGAAGGCGTTGAGGATGGCAGGAAAAGGGCGCTGTTCGTTTTGATTAACTTCCTAGGCAGCTGCAACTACGGCAACGAGGAAATTGAAGCAGAAATAAAGGAATGGAACTCAAGGAATAAAGAGCCGCTGCCGCAGCTATACCTGCAATCGCAGCTAAGCTACGCGAGGCAAAAAGCGGAGAAAGTCCTGCCTCCAAACTGCAGCAACGCCAGCTACTACAAGGAGCTCGGCATAGAGTGCACGGCAGAATGCGGCACGTGCAAAAACCCGGTAGCGGAGGCCAAGCAGATTTACAGGAGAGCGATGAGGGTGGCAACCGAGCTTAAGCAACCAAAAAAGAGAGGGCGAAAAAAAGAAGACAGTAACCTTTAAATACCACCCGCTAGTTTCTCCTCTATATTCGCCCGAGTTCTGGGAAGAGCGATTGAGGGCGACAAAGCGGTTCTTCTCAGATGACCTTTTTTCTAAAAAGGTCAATCAAAAACTACGAATTAAAATGGAACAGGAACCTCAAACACAGGAACAGTTCAAGCACATCGTAAGAATTGCCAACACTGACATAGATGGCAACAGGAAGCTAGTTGATGCTCTCAGAAAAATAAAAGGAATTGGGTTTGCTGTTGCCAATGCAGTATGCCACCTTGCACAGGTTGATGCAATGAAGAAAGCAGGGTACATGCTGCCGGAAGAAGTAAAAAAGGTTGATGACATAATCGCAAATGCCAGCAGCATGGTTCCCGTATGGATGCTGAACAGGAGAAAGAACCTCGAAGACGGCATTGACAGGCACATGGTAGGGGCAGACCTGACATTTGCACAGGAAAGCGACATAAGGTTCATGAAGCAGATAAGGAGCTACAAGGGAGTGAGGCACACTATAGGCGCGCCTGTGAGAGGCCAAAGGACGAGGTCAAACTTCAGGAAGAACAAAGGAAAGGTCATGGGCGTGATAAAGAAGAAGGAGGCTGCGCAGGCAGCAGCCCCCGCCAAGGAAGAAAAGGGCAAGGGCGGAAAGGAAGCCAAAAAATAGACTGAGGTAATGGCAGCGCAAAATGGGAGACCCTAGAAGGTTCGGAAAAAAGTTCGCAAGACCATTCAGGCTCTGGGATGAAACCAGGATAGCTGAAGAGAAAGACCTGCTAAAAGCTTACGGCCTGAAGAATAAGAACGAAATATGGAGAACGGAGACAATGCTCAGAAGATTCAAGGGCCAGGCAAAGAACCTGATAGCGATGAAAGGCCCTCAGGCTGAGAAAGAGAAGCAGCAGCTTATTGCCAGGCTTATATCGCTCGGCCTCACAAGCCAAACGGCAGACCTTGACACTGTGCTGGGGCTCACGATAAACAACCTGCTGGACAGGAGGCTGCAGACCCTCGTCTTCAACAAGAAACTCGCCAGGACAATAGCACAGGCAAGGCAATTCATAGTCCACGAACAAATAACAGTAAAAGGCAGGAAGACTGCTGTGCCATCCTACCTCGTGAAAAGGGATGAGGAAGATGCCATAACGTTTGCGCCAGAATCGCCGCTGGCCAGCGAAACTCACCCTGAAAGGGTGATTAAACAGCCAGGAACACCAACCGATACTGAAGCAGCACAGGAAGCCAAGGAGATTGTGGCAAAGGAAGAAACAGAAGCAATAGCACAAAAGGCAGGGAAATAAAATGGAAAGGGAAAAAACACGATGGGGAGTTGCCCACATATTTTCGTCATATAATAACACAATCATACACATAACAGACGCGACAGGCACGGAAACGCTTGGGAAGGCATCGGGCGGCATGGTTGTAAAGGCGGACAGGCTTGAAGGCTCGCCAACAGCAGCAATGGCTGCAGCGAAAAGGGCGGCAGAACAGGCAATGGACAAGGGCATAACAGGCATTCATGTTAAAATAAAAGCCCCAGGAGGGCACAACGGCCCGAATACGCCGGGGCCAGGCGCGCAGGCAGCAATAAGGGCACTGTCAAGGATGGGCCTGAGGATAGGGGTAATCGAGGATGTTACACCGCTGCCTCACGACAGCTGCAGAAAGAAAGGCGGCAAACGGGGAAGGCGGGTATAGGAAGGAAGAATACAAAACAACAGCGGCTGCTGTAAAGGTGAAAATCAAATGGTTGAAATCGAGGTTGTAAAGGCGGACAAGAAGGGCAACAAGCTTGCAATACTGCTTAAGAAAACCGATGCCTCATTTGTAAACGGCGTAAGGCGGGCAATATTGGAAAACGTGCCAACAATGGCCATAGAAGATGTTGAGATAAGAAAAAACAATTCAGTGCTCTACGACGAGGTAATAGCGCACAGGCTGGGCCTTCTCCCGCTTACAACAGACATAGAATCTTACAACCTTCCTGCAAAATGCAAGTGCAACGGCGAAGGGTGCGCAAGCTGCCAGGTCAAGCTCACGCTTGAAGCAGAAGGGCCGGGCATAGTCACAGCATCGGAAATAAAATCAAAAGACCCCAAAATAAAGCCCGTATTCCCGGAAACACCAATAGTAAAGCTGCTCAAGGGGCAAAAGATAGAGCTTGAGGCGACAGCAATGCTGGGAACAGGAAACATGCATTCAAAATGGAACCCTGCGCACGTGTGGTATAAGCATAAGCCAGTAGTGAAGATTGGAAATGTTAAGGAGCCATACAGGGTCGTGGAGGCATGCCCGCCAGGCGTGTTTGAAATAAAGAACGGGAAACTGGCGGTGAATGAGGAAAAGCTGCTGGTGACAGACCTTGCAGGTCTTGCGGAAGAAGCGAGCAACGGAGAAGTAACATTAGAGAAATCGGACGACTTCGTCATGTTCATTGAAAGCTTCGGCCAGCTTGACTGCAAAGAGATACTTGAGCAGGCTGTAAAGGCGCTTGATGAAAACACAGAGGAGTTTGAGAAGCTGCTCAAAGAGGCAGAAACCAAGGAGTGACTGCACGCAGCATACCACTCGCATCGCGGGGGTGGCAGAGCCTGGTCAAATGCGCTACCTTGAGGTGACCCTTTTAAGAAAAGGGTCAATCCAAAAACGGCAAAATAAGCCGTTTGCAAAAGGGTAGTCCCTTAGTGGGTGCGCGTGTTCGAATCACGTCCCCCGCATACCAGCACACAGCAATAATTGCCATAAAAATTACCGAAGGGAAGGACCTCACGGCTGTTGTAAACGCTGAAGCGATGAAGCTGAGAAGGCATGCAGGTCTAAGGCACAGGCCGCTCGAGAGCAGCGGAAACTACGTTGTGCTTAGAGCGGGCAGAGGTTACGTGCTTGAAATTGTCGCGGCACAAACGCAAGAAGCTGGAGTTATGAGGCTGACAATCAACGGCACAGGAACTGGTGCAACGCCGAAGCATGTTACAGACGCCTTGCAGAAACAAGGCTACACACGATTCGCCACACAACCTGTGCAGTTAGCTGCGATGTACACACTAGGATAAAATGAGAACCGGACCGACCAACGTAAACCTGAAGAGCCTGATAGGCGAGCTTAGGAAGAAGGCCTATGCGGAGGACATCCCGCTATTTGAAAGGCTGGCAGAGGACCTTGAAAAGCCGACAAGGCAGAAAAGGGAGGTCAACCTTTCGAAGATAAGCAGGCACGCGAAGAAAGGAGAGCTTGTTGTAGTGCCGGGAAAGGTGCTTGCGTCAGGAGAGCTCAGCCAGAGCGTGACAATCGCAGCATGGAAATTCTCGCAGCCAGCGCTTGAAAAGATAACAAAGGCCAACGCGAAAGCAATAACAATCAACGAACTCATAAAAAACGGCTTCAAGGGAACAACAGTCAGGATTATAGGATAAAAACAGGATGACAATGGCAAAAGCAAAAGAAAAGCCGGATGGCGCGGGGAAGGCGGCGGGAAAAACCATTATTGACGCCACAAACCTGATACTTGGCAGGCTCGCGGCAAAGGCCGCGAAGCAGGCGCTGCAGGGAGAAGCCGTAACCGTGGTGAACTGCGAAAAAGCGGTCATAACAGGCGACAGGGAACAGCTGCTTGATAACTATGCTAAAAAGTTTGATGTCGGACAGGTAAACCAGGGACCATACTTCCCGAGAAGGCCCGACATGCTTGTCAGAAGAACGATAAGAGGCATGCTTCCGAGGAAAAAACCGAAGGGCAGGACGGCATTTGCAAGAATTGAGTGCTACGTTGGCGTGCCATCGCAAATAAAGCAGGAAGAGATTACGTCACTGCCGGAAGCAAGCGTGGAAAGGATTAAAAAAGCCGCGCATATGACGGTAAGTGAGTTGTGCAAACATCTGGGATACAAGGATTCAGGATATACTGAAATAGTAACAGCGGTTAAAAAATAAGAGAAATGAGATAACATGGCGACAGGAAAGGTTGTTGTTTTATCCGGAAAAAGGAAAAGCGCGGTAGCCAAAGCCGTAGTCCGGGCAGGAACAGGGAACGTAACCGTAAACAACAAGCTGCTGGACCACTATGAGCCCCTGATTGTGAGGATGAGGCTGCAGGAGCCATTGCTCCTTGCCGGGGATAATGCCGCGAAAGTTGACATAGAGATTAACGTAAGGGGAGGAGGCATAATGGGCCAGGCAGAGGCTGCAAGGCTTGCAATGGCAAAAGGCCTGGTTGCTTTCCTCAAGGACAAAAAACTCGAGAAAACATTCCTTGAATATGACAGGCACCTCCTTGTGGCGGATGTGAGAAGGAAGGAAGTCAGGAAGCCCAACAGGCACGGAAAGGCAAGGGCGGCCACACAAAAATCGTATCGTTAATGCTGTGAGGTGCTAAAACAAAATGATAATCCCAATAAGATGCTACGCGTGCGGGAAGCCAGTTGCGCATTTGTGGGCTGAATTCAACGAAAGGGTCGCCAAAGGCGAAGACCGCAAGAAGGTAATGGACGAGCTCGGGCTTGAAAGATACTGCTGCAGGGCACTGTTCCTCGGGCACATAGACCTGATAGACGCGGCTGCGGAATTCAAGAAGGCTTAACAGCCATAACATCTTCTTTGAAGAAAAGATGCGAGAAAAAAGGGTACCTAGACTCGCCATTCCAATCAACATATAAGCCGGACATTTCAACGACTTTGCTAAGAGGGTAAGCGCTGAACATAGCAGAAGGACTTGCCTGCTTAACCATGCGTTCCAGCTCTTGCCTTGCGGCCTGCCCGTACACCATAACATGAATTTCCGGCCCTTTTGAAATAATGCCGTGAAGCCCTCTTTTAGTCGGCACACGTGCAAAAGCGGCAATAGGCTTCCCAGAGGGAACAAGGCCAAGACCAACGCATTTGCTCTCCTGTTCGGACACGAAATTGCTCAATAAACCGTCTAATCCGGCATGATTTTCAGGAACCACACAATAGGATACATTGCCCATTTCCTCAAGAGTAAGTTGAATAAGACTCATTATGTAACTTAATTTCTCAATCTTCATCTCAACAAGCCTCCGCGTCCCTCTAGATAAGCTTTCGCCAGTGACTGCCCCGAAAAGCAAGCTTCTCACAGGACTCCACGGCTTTGATACGTGACCATAGAGAGCTGCTGAACAGTTTTCAACAGGTGTGCTCACAATACACAAATCATTGGCCTGTAATGTTCCTCCTGTACCGACAATCTCTACCACAATATCGGCAACTCCTCTTGAAATCGCAGATTCTGTTTCTCCCTGGCGTTCAAGAATGTAGACTAACGGGCGACTTTCGGCTTTCTTCTTACTTCTCCCAGTGACTTGGATGAAATCGCGAGCAACTCTTCTCAGAGTGGCTTCACTGCCTAACTGTCGTGCATAATCCGAAAGCAACCCAGACTGCAAAAGCGCTTCGGCAAGAGCATACGTAGCTATATTTATGTATTTTGTGACGCACGTTACACCATGACCAGAACGCTCTAAAAATGCGGCTAAGTTTTTTACAGGCAGTTGATCAAAATCGCTCTTCCTTACTGCAACTGCAACCTTACAAAAGCCGTAACCTAGCCTTAAGAGAGGTTGAATAACGCCTTGTGCAGTGGGTTCGGCAGTAGGACCTCGCAAAGAAAACTCCCACTCGCTTCGCCAGTCTTCTCCAAAAATTGCCAAATCAACTTCTTCTTCAAGCGATGGGAAGACGTGAGAAGTTAGCATGATTGAACCATCCTCCTGCCTTATGATTACGGGCTCTATTTCCGCATCATTCAAACATTTCGGGCGTTCTTCCTCTTTTCCAGGCTCATAACCTTCAAGGCGAAAACCGGCAGCTTCGAGAAATAATTTGGTATTGAACCTATCAGGGCTATTGTATCTTCCTTTCGGTAACCCGAATCTTATCAAAGGCTTCTGCCCTCCCATCTGCCGGCGGGAGTGAAGCAAAGTTTAAAAACACTCTGATGCTCTCAGGCTCTAATGACTGATGCCGAAGTTGACTTCAACAAGATAGCCAAAAAGTGGCAGAAGAAGTGGGCAGATTCTGGAATATTCAAAGTAAGGGAAGAACCGAAGAAAAAGAAGTTTTACTGCCTGGAGATGTTTCCCTATCCGTCAGGCGCAGGACTTCACATGGGCCACGTCCGGAATTACGCCATTGGCGATTGCCATGCCCGATACAAGAGAATGCGGGGATTTAACGTTCTTTACCCTATGGGCTATGATGCATTCGGGCTGCCGGCAGAGAATGCCGCCATCAAGAACAAGATTAACCCGAAGAAGTGGACAGAGGATAATATGGCCCTGATGAAGTCACAGCAAAAACAGCTGGGCTTGAGTTATGACTGGGACAGGGAGCTGGCAACTTGCTACCCCGAATACTACGGCTGGAACCAGTGGATATTCCTCAAAATGCTTGAAAAAGGGCTGGCCTACAAGAAAAAGGCGTTGGCAAACTGGTGCCCAAGCTGCAAAACTGTTTTGGCGAATGAGCAGGTTGTTGACGGGGGATGCTGGAGGTGCCACAGCCCTGTTGAGCAGAAGGAGCTTGAGCAGTGGTTCCTTAAAATAACGGCATACGCAGACCAGCTCCTTACAGATCTCGACAAGCTTGGAAACTGGCCTGAAAGAGTCAAGGTAATGCAGAAGAACTGGATTGGAAAGAGCGAAGGCGTAACGACAACCTTCAAGGTAAAGGACATGGATATCAAATTCAGCGTTTTTGACTCTGTCCCGCAAACCTTCATGGCCCAGACGTTCACCGTAATAGCGCCGGAGCATCCTGCCGTAAAGGAGCTTGTCAAAGGCACCAAGCATGAAAAGCAGGTCATGGAATTCGTTGAGCGCATTAAAAGAAAAAAAGCCACTGACAAGTTCGACATTGAAAAGGACATGGAAGGAATTTTCACAGGGCGCTATCTCGAATACCCGCTGGCCGGAGACAGGCTTCTGCCAATTTGGGTTGCCTCCTTCGTCGTGTACGAATACGGGAGCGGAGTGGTTAACTGCAGCGCGCATGACAAGCGCGACTTTGACTTTGCCAGGAAATATGAAATTCCCCTGCATCCCGTAATGCACCCACCAGATGCAAAGGAAGCGGAAAAAGTGCGCAACCTTGAATACTGCTACTACAAGGACCCCGAAGGCATTCTGGATGAGCCTGCTAAATTCAAGGGCAGAAAGTGGGGAGATGTGCGGGAAGACATCGTCAGGCATCTCGAAAGCACAGGCTATGGCAAGAAGGAAGTTAATTACAAACTTCGCGACTGGCTCATCTCAAGGCAGAGGTACTGGGGCACACCTATTCCGGTTGTTTACTGCAAAAAGTGCGGAATTGTGGGAGTGCCTGAAAAAGAGCTGCCGGTTATGCTTCCGGAGCCAGAGAAAGTCAAATTTACAGGCGAAGGCAATCCTCTCGACAGCTGCGGCGAGTTTGTTAACGTAAAGTGCCCGAAGTGCAAGGCTGATGCAAGGAGAGAAACAGACACGATGGACACTTTTGTAGACAGCTCATGGTATTTCCTCCGTTATTGCAGCAACAAAGAACAGAAAATGCCGTTTGACCAAAAAGCTGCTGAATACTGGATGCCTGTGGACCAGTACATTGGAGGGATAGAGCATGCTGTGATGCACCTCCTTTATGCGAGGTTCTTTACAAAGGTGCTAAGGGATTTGAAGCTGGTTGATGCGGATGAGCCATTCAGCAACCTCCTGTGCCAGGGAATGGTGCTGAAAGACGGGGCAGTGATGAGCAAAAGCAAGGGCAATGTCGTTGACCCGAGGACGATAATAGAAAAGTTTGGACCGGATACCGCAAGGCTGTTCATACTGTTCATGGCCATGCCTGAGAAAGAGCTCGAGTGGTCGGACAAGGGCGTGGAAGGGAGCTTCAGGCTGCTAAGGAAGATTTATTCCCTGGCAACGAAGAAGCTAAGTTACGGCAACGGGAAAGGGCTGTTATCCAAAGACAAGCAAGTTCTGAGCAAGACTCACTCGACGATAAAGAAAACAACAGAGATGGTTGAGGAATTCCGGCTGAATGCTGCAATAGGGGGCGTGATAGAACTGGTAAACGTGCTTTCAAAATACAGCGAAGGGGAAGTCAACAAGGAAGTTTACAAAGAGGCACTGCTGAATCTGACGTTGCTTGCCGCCCCATTTGCACCACACATTGCAGAGGAACTGTGGGAGATCCAAGGCCGCAAAGGATTTGCCTCATTGCAGAACTGGCCAGAATACGAAGAAGAGAAGATAGACAAAGAAGCGGAAGCGATGGAACAGCTTGTCCACACAACGCTTTCGGATTTCGAGACTGTGCTGCAGCTGGCGAAGATAGAAAAACCAAAAGAAGTTGTGCTCGTTGTAGCGCCAGGCTGGAAATACGAGCTGTTCAGGATACTAAAAGAGGAGCTAAAGAAAACGAGGGACCAAAGAGCTTTGATAAACACCTGCCTTGCAGAAAAGGACATTAAGCCCCACGGCCAAGAGGTGGCAAAGATTGTGCAGGCAGTGCTGAAGGACCCAGGGAAGCTGCCACAGATGATACTTGGGAAGGAAAAAGAGCAGGAGGCCTACGCGGCAGCAAAGGAAACAATAGAGAAAGAGTACGGCGCAAAGGTAAAGGTTGAAGATGCTGAGAAGTCAAAAGAGCAGAAGGCGAGACAGGCAATGCCCGGGAAGCCTGCGATTGTTGTGAGGTGAAAATTTGGTTCAGAAAGTGGAAGAACTGGAAGTTCAAATTACACAGAATTACTATCCTGAACTTGGGGCAAAAGTCGGGCAGCTAATAAGAGAGAAAGAAATAAGAATGGGGCCGATGGCTACCGAACTCGCCCCATTTTTAAGAATGGCTCCAACTACCCTATCTCAGTTTCAGTCTGCAATCAGAAGCGGGCATATCTTAGGACATTCTCGATTAAGAGTTTCATTAGATGGTTATGTGGAATATGCCATGAGACTTGACAGGACGGCAGCGGTGCTCTTGTACGTTGGTGTTCCTCCCAACGACCCATGTTTGAAACAAATAAGAAGGGACCACCCGAGATTCAGATATCCTCCACTGATGTCAATACCTCAACACGGTATTTTACAGTTGCAGTCTTGCAGGGAAGCGCTTGCCATGCTTGATAAGATATCTGCGCTAACTCCGGAAGACCGGAAGGTTATAGCGATGGTTGTTGATGAAAAACTTCAGCAGTATCGATAAATAGATAAAGCCACAGGCAACCGTAAAGCCAGATGAAAATAAGAAAAGTCCTTGTAGTTTATTATGCAAGAAACTATGGTACACTGACGGCTTTAAAACTGGCATTGGGCAAAAACAAAATAGCCGCTTCTTACATTAAAAGGGAGGGCGAATCAGCAATAAAAAAAGCCGCCCTTAAAGCTGATTGCGTTGTTGTTGTTGGCGGCGATGGCACGCTGCTCAGGGCATCGCACTTAATAGAAAGCACTCCAGTCCTTCACGTAAGCTCCAATTCAAACGTAAACGAAGCATTCTTTGCAAGGGCAACAGCAAAAGACATAGGCAGGAAAATAAGGCTCATTTCCAAGGGAAAATATAAGCTGCTGCCGCTGCTGAGGCTTGAAGCCGAAATCAACGGAAAAAAGCTCCCATTCAAAGCCCTTAACGAAGTCTATGCCGGGAGCAAAACGCCGTATCACACCGCCCGGTATAAGCTAATAATCGGCAACAAGACAGAGGAGCAGAAAAGCTCCGGAATCCTTATTTCTACCCCTGCCGGGAGTTATGCCTGGACAAGAAGCGCAGGAGGGAGAACCATGCCATTGACAGCAAAAGAGGTGCAGTTTGTAGTGAGAGAGCCGTATGTTGGAAGGCTCACAAAGCCGAAGATGACAAAGGGCGTCCTAAGCAGCAGCCAGAGCATAACGGTGATTTCAAACATCTGGGAAAGGCACAAAGGCGAGGTCGTGATTGACTCTTATAAGAAAGAATTTAAGTTTGACAAGGGAAGCAGGCTTGTTGTGAAGGCAGCCAGGCAGCCGCTAAACCTGGTTACTTTCTAAAAACGAAAAGAAGCGGGAGACTCGCATAAGGGTGGATTTAGCCTGCACCTACAGGTTGACTCAACTATCACTCCTCTCCGCTACCCCACAAGCGCAGACACTTACGATG
>JACPBX010000033.1 GCA_016180085.1 Candidatus Woesearchaeota archaeon
CACCTACAGGTTGACTCAACTATCACTCCTCTCCGCTACCCCACAAGCGCAGACACTTACGATGCGTGCTGCTTCCTTCCGGACCTGACACATTAACCATAAATGCCAACCCTGCAGGACAGAGACTCAACGCTTTAGCTGAGGCCTACAGGCCAACACTAAACCGCCCCTCAAGCTTCGGTTCACCCGTAAAGCCCGTCTGGTGTAACAGCGCAGGGCTGGCGCGCCAACCTAGTCTCCCGGCGAGGGGTAATGAAGGAAGGGTTTTAAAGGTTTCTGATAAAATCAGAGAGGATAAAATCCTGATGTGATTTCGGCAGCCAAGCGGCTTTGTGGGAAGTCTCTGCGGTAACTGTCTTCTAATGGCATTAAGTGGTCACCAATTCCCGCCAGTGTACCATTTCCTCTCACAAATTGGTCAAGAGAATTGAACACCGCATTAGCCTGCTGCAATGCAGACTGTGCCTTAGCAAGGTTTTCTGGTGTCTGGTGCAGAGCTGCTTCCCGTGCCCTATCTGCAAAAATGACTAGCGCCCTTCTTGTGTAGGCATGCCAACCCCATTGAGTTTTTTCCGAAGCAGCATAACGTTTTCTAAGGTTTGTAAAGTCAGCTGATAGCTTCCTTATTATTATTTGATCTAGGGTCATAGCATCAAGGAAATTAGTTTTTACTTATAAATCTATATCAACCGCAAAATTCCGTACCCCACAAAGCACCCCACCGCAATAAACGGCATCGCAGGGTAGAATTTACCTCTCTTGCCTATGGCTAGCAGGATTGTTAATGCGGCAGCAGCAGCCACCGGAATTATCAGCGTCTTATAAAAGCCGAAAGTTGCAAGCGCTGCACCAGCAAAAAGCAGCGGGAAGCCAATGTCACCCCCGCCAATGACAGCATAATCCCCGGAGTCGGAATATTTTTCTTTTAGTGGAAGTTTGGCGGTGGCTGGCTGTTCCGGCTTTATTGGAGAAACTGCAGACTTAAGCGAGAGCTGCTTCGGGACAAAAAGGCCGGCAAACATGCTGTTGGCAGCCTGGAATTTGGCTAGGGCAATCATGTGCTTGCTCGCAAAAACAGCAAAAAAGTCGTATGCGGCAACAAGGAGAAGCAGGATTGTGGCTGATTTGATGTTAAGAACAGGCACGAATATTGCTGCCAGGCCGCCGTAGATGAAAAGCTCACCTAAGTTGTGGGCCAGGATGTTTGGCTTTAATACGCGGAAATATGCAATAATAATTGCCAAAATAGCAGCAACCACTTTGGGAAGGAAAGAGGAAAATGCGACTGTAAGCGTTATTACCAGTGCAAGCGAGAACCAGATTTTCCAAAGCGATACCTTCCTGAACTTTATTATCAGCAGAAGTAGGAGAGTGCCGACAGCAATGGCCGCGCCAAGGAAGATAAATGAGGTATCAGGGGCAAGATTGGGTCTTTCCATGTTGTAAGGCAATGCCTCGTATACGGAAACAGGCCTCCCTGCCTTTTCCGTCGCCATTTTTGAAGCATCGGCATCCACGTACGAGCTCACCACAAAAAGGCCTATTATTTGGGCGGCCAAGAACATTGAAAGAAGAACAGCTGAAACAGGCACAGTATGCTTCATGAGCCGGCATCAGAAAACCTTATATAAAAAACTATTCACCGCCGCAACGGCGAACAACCGTGAAAATAGCGCATTCTGCCAGCATAAGGGTATTCTGCGGAGAAGGGGAGAGCGAGGGAGAGTTAACTAACGGCCTGAAATGGCTGGCTGCAGTTGATTTTGAGAAGGAAAAGGCAAGAATAAACAGGCAAACCGCCCTTGGATTCGGGGACAGGAAGATAGTCGTGCTCGAAGTTTCTTTGGCAAAGGACAGGCAGGTTAAGGCGTTTCTGGATAATCTTATTCAAAGATTGCCTGAAACCCAAAAGCAGCTCCTGGTGAGGCAGCTTGACTCGCGAGTAGATGACGATGCAAACTTCTTTGTGCGGTTTGAGAAGGAAACTCTGGCAAAGCATAGGGAATTGCTGCTTACCGATGGAGGGAACTGCTATCATGTGAAAATAAAGGTGGCTGCGTTCCCGGCGACAAGGAAAAAAGCGATAGAAACGGTGAAGGACTTTCTTAGCGACGCGTTTTCATAAAGAAAAATAACGCTAGAAGAGCGAGGAAGACGTCGGAAGTTATCAATGTTAAAAGGTACACGATAATATTGTCATAAGACAACACGCCAAGCTGCAGCATGAGGTTAAAGAGCAAGTAAAGCAGGAAAATACCTATGCCCGCCTTCAGGATAATTGCCTGACTTCCTTTTCCATACGGGCTTTGGATCAAAAAAACAAAGATTAAAAAAAAGACCAGGGGGATGAAAAAAGGATAAGCATATGCCAGAAAAAGAAAACGGCTGTCAATCGGACTGGAATAATTCCACAAAACAGTGGTTATGGCATTAGCGGCGATAAGCGGCAATGCCAATAAAATTAGCAATGATTGTAATTTGCCCTTTTCCACATTTTATAAATACAGAGACAAGAATATAAACTTATCTCTTTGCCAAACTGAAAACCAAAAACAATATATTTAGGCACTAAACAGCTATATTGGTTATTGGTTGGGGTGTTTCTGTGGCTGATGAGGCAACGATTGCAAAATTAAAAGAAAAGGCAAGGCAGCTGCGAATTGGATCGATTAAGCTCGTTTACCAGGCTAGCTCAGGCCATCCCGGAGGCTCGCTTTCGGCAGCAGACATAATGGCCGCGCTGTTCTACCACGCCATGCGTTATGACCCAAAAAGGCCCGACTGGCCTGACAGGGACAGGTTTATACTGAGCAAGGGGCACTGCACGCCATTGCTGTACTCTGTATTTGCTGATGTCGGATACTTCCCTAAAGAAGAGCTTGCGACATACAGAAGATTGGGAAGGCTTACAGGGCACCCAAACCCCAAGCTGCCTGGGGTTGAAATAGCAACTGGCTCGCTCGGGCAGGGGCTTTCTGTAGGGCACGGGATGGCGCTTGCAGGGAAGCTGGATAAGAAGGATTACTACGTTTACGTGCTGCTTGGGGATGGAGAATGCAATGAAGGCCAGGTATGGGAGGCAGCAATGTCTGCGGCACACTACAAAAGCGACCACCTGATTGCCATTGTTGACAACAACAAGGTAGCGCAGGATAATTTGACTGCAAACCTGAAAGGCATTGAACCTGTTGACAAAAAGTTCGAGGCATTCGGCTGGCACGCGATAAGGATAGACGGGCATAACATGGCAGCCGTTATAGACGCTTTAGCAGCTGCGAAAAACGTAAGGGGAAAACCGGTTGTGATTGTTGCTGACACTGTAAAAGGAAAAGGGGTTTCGTTCATGGAAAACCAGTTCGCATGGCACGGCAAGGCGCCCAGCGAGGAAATGTTCAATAAAGCAATTGCTGAGCTGGAGGCTCAAAAATGAGCACTACAATCACCGCAACAGCCAAAGAGGCGGCAACCAGGGACGGTTACGGAAACGCGCTCATTAAACTGGGCAGCAGCGACCCAAACGTTGTTGTGCTTGATGCTGGGGTTTCTGATTCAACAAGGACCAACAAGTTTGCAGAGAAGTTTCCTGAAAGGTTCTTCAACATGGGAATAAGCGAAGGCGACATGGTCTGCACGGCTGCAGGGCTGGCGAAGTGCGGCAAGACTGCTTTTGCAACCAGCTTCATATGCTTCCTTCTTGGAAGGTCAATGGACCAGATACTCGTTTCAGTAGCTTATTCTGACAGCAACGTAAAAATAGTGGGCACACACGCTGGAGTTGCCATTGGCGAGGACGGGCCGACTGCACAGGCAATAGGGGACGTCAGCTACATGAGGGCTGTGCCAAACTTCATCGTTATTTGCCCTGCTGATGCTGTTGAAGCAGAAA
This sequence comes from Candidatus Woesearchaeota archaeon, assembly GCA_016180085.1. GTDB lineage: Archaea > Nanobdellota > Nanobdellia > Woesearchaeales > UBA10216 > UBA10216. The sequence continues at coordinate 3,887 of JACPBX010000033.1, forward strand.
AGGCAATCATGGAGATTGCCAAACGAAAAGGGCCTGCTTATGTCAGGCTGGGAAGGGGCAATGTCAGGACAATTTACGACGACAGCTACAAGTTTGAGATTGGTAAGGCTTCTGTGGTCGCTGAGGGAAATGATGCGGCAATAATTGCTTCAGGAATAATGGTGCAGGAATCGCTCGCTGCTGCGGAGGTTTTGAAAAAAGAAGGGATAAATGTGAAAGTTTTTAATATGTCAACAATAAAGCCGATTGATAGGCAGGCAATAATAGCTGCTGCAGAAACAGGCACAGTAGTAACTGCTGAAGACCACAACATCTATGGTGGCTTGGGAAGCGCTGTTGCTGAAGTATTGGCTGAAGAAAAGCTTGACGTTAAGTTTGAAAGGATTGGCGTTAAAGACCGGTTTGCCGAGTCTGACAGCCAGAAGGTCCTGTTCAGGAAGTACGGGCTGGATGCTGAGGCGATAGCGGCAACGGTGAAGAAGGCAGTGACTGAGAAGAAATGATTCTATATACGATATTTTGCACCCATCTAAAAGTATTTAAGCAAGCTTGTTCTACCACGTAATTATGGATTCAACTGCGACGATGAGTGGTGGTTGCATTTGGGCAATCACAAAAGACTTCTAAAATAGCTGCAGCTGTAAAATTTCAGGGTGATTATCGGTGGCAATCGACTGCCGGATAGTTGCGCACGAGTACTTAAAGTTCTCACCGGTTGCGGGAAAGGAGTTTCACAGCAGCGGCTAATAGCCGAAACAGGGCTTTCTGAGAGGGCTGTGAAGTATGCGATAAAGGGGCTTGTGCAGGAAAAGTTGGCTTTCTACAAGATAGTTCTTGATGATACAAGGAGAAGACTATACTATGCAGAGGTAGGGAAATGAGAGACTACAGATTCAAAGACGGACAAAGGCTTGAACACATTGTGCACAGAACCTTGCCGCATGCAAAAAGGTTGGCTAATATCCTTACCGGAATAGATAACTTTGTGAGCATCTACAAAGCTGCACTAACAGTCGCACATAACCCGAGAGCTATTCCAAATGCGTTGTACACTACAGCGTTTGGTCTGATGAGTACTACGGCTTCACTTACAGCTGATACTGCAATTGCAGGAACGATTTACAAAATAGCTTATCTCGATCCAACAAACTTGGAAAGAGCGGCTGATATATTCATTGGGCTTTTTGGTTTTTTGCCTGTTAGCATATTTATGTACGTTTTAGGTCGTAGGTTGAATGAGTATATACAAGATACAAGATGAGTTTTGTCATAAGCTAAACGGAGAAGTGGTAGAAAAATGTCAACAGAGATAAATGTGCGACTTTTTGAAGCGTTGCAAAAACAGTTTTTCAAGCCTGCAACGTTAGTTGTAGGTTTCACTCTCCTTTTTAGCTTAATATTTTTCAGACCATTAATCGCGTCACTATTCCTGATAGCACTAGGGGCTGTTTCTATCATTTACAAGCGCTGGGTAAGTATAGGAATAGATCTTGAACTTTGCAGCCTGTGTGCTGTTGCCGTAGGCTTAACTTACGGCTCTACTGCAGGGGCACTTTCGGGCGGCATTTCAATGCTCCTAGCCTTAAGCCTAAACGGACACGCGCTAGAAAACCCGTTTTTTGCAGCTATAAAAATCGGGACTGTTGCAGGTCTGGGCATCCTTGCAAGCATATTTGCCGCAAGTAATTTGGTGCTAATAGCAGGCATTTACACTTTTGTTGCTGACGCTATTTTTGTAGCAATAGCTTTGCAAACAGGCGGAAATGCCGGCAAATTATTTGTTTTCCTTATTACCCACACTCCAATTTTACTGTACCAACTGAAACTGCTTTTACCATTGGCAAAAGCAGTATTGTGACGGGGGGTAAAATGAAAAATGAAATGACATCTGCTGATTTGGAATCAAGAATAAAAGAAGCTCATACAACCATATCTAAAACTTTTGGAAAAAATGGCAACGGTGCAGAAAGTGGACGCGTAGTCACCACAGCAACAACACTCGTTGGAGCTGTTTTACGCCAAATGCCAGAACTTGACCTTGTGAGTGCACCAGACCACATTGCCCTTGCAGAGAATATTGCGCAGAGCTTTGCATCGGGAGGTAAACTAAAAATATTTGCCCCTTCTTGCCCTGACTACAAGCACGACGGCAGCACATACACTTTTGGCGAACTTGGTAACGGCGTAAGCCTCCTTGGGCTCTACCAGATAGAATTTGCAGAGAAGCTCCTGCAACTTCTTGACGTTCATGGCGTCCCGTATGATTACATAGTCTTGACGGCCGACATTGAAGTGGAAGATGACGCAATGCTGGCAAAAAACAGAGTAACAAAAATGGAAGCAATTGAAAAAGTTAAAGGAACAATAAAAGAAACAGGCGAATACGCTAGTGGATTACTAATGCCTCAAAATGGAAGCACAGTACGCTCAGTTGGATTCTTACAGGAATTCAATGGATTTCCAGAATCGCAAAGGAGATATGAAGTTTTAATCGGGCAACTGCAAACCTCCTCTGCCGCGTTCAGGAAGGGCTTAGAACACCTTCATGAGGGAAGGCTTGGATTATATTCGAGGCTTTTTCCTGGTGCCAATCAAGCTGAATTGCACAATCTGATGCCCCGCACCATAAGAACAATGGCACAGTATGCTACTTTAGGGCAATTGGCGAGAGAGCAAAACGCGGTTATAACTTCTCACAGGACATTAAACATTCCAGCCTATAATAACCCCAAACTGTTTTTAGGAAGACCAGAGGACTATAGAAGAGTGCCGGTTTTCAACTTTGACAGGGGGATATACTAAAATGCCGCCCATTTTTATGAAAGTAGCTCCATACGGCTACGGCAATGGAAAAAAGAAGGCTGAACTACGATATTACGCCAGTTTAGCGGCACAGCACATATCTCCACCGCTGCTGCCTGATTCGGAAGAGTACATCTTGAAACACGTCAAAAGGTACGACTTAAAGAATGTAAGACTTATCCTAAGCTCACCACAGAAGCGCGCATTACAAACTGCAGGGATGATTAGGCGGCTGTTTCTTAACAACGCCCATGTGAAAGTTGATGCAAATCTCAATGAAGTGCCATTTTCGCTTTATGGGCTAGATTCAAGGAAGTACTCCAGTACAATTGCTAGAAATAAGTTTTTTGATGATTTTGTCAATAACAGGCTTCTGGAGTCGCGTGACTACCTCAAAAGCCGCGTAGAAAGAATTTTAAGAAAAGCCAAAGACACAGACACTCTATTTGTAACTCACACGTTCCTGATGAAAATTTTAGAAAAGCTCATTGAATGCCCCGACCTGTTCAAACATCCTCAAAAATTCATTAGGAACGTCAACTTAAACAAGAGGTTGTTTGAATACTGTGAAATTTTAAAACTTACAAACAGGGAAATAAAGCAAACTTTAAATAAACTAGGGTAGAGGATTTAAACCATGCCAAAAGAATTCACGGTAACACCGTGGAAGGTAGAGGGAGAGGTCGATTATACCAAGCTCATAAAGGAGTTCGGGACAGAGGCTGTTGATGATAAGCTGCTGCAGCGGATAAAGAAGCACACCGGCGAGCTTCACCACATGCTGCGCAGGAAGATATTCTTCTCCCACCGCGATATGAACTGGCTTCTGGACGAGTACGAGAAAGGCAACAAGTTCTACCTTTACACAGGCAGGGGGCCATCCGGGCACACTCATTTGGGGCATCTTGTGCCATGGATGTTCACCAAGTGGCTGCAAGACAAGTTTGATGTCGAGCTGTGGTTCCAGCTGACCGACGACGAGAAATTCATGTTCAACGACAAGCTCGAGCTTGAGGAAACAAACAGGCTGGCTTATGAAAACGCGCTTGACGTGATAGCGCTTGGTTTCAAGAAAGGGAAAACAAAAATTTTCGCAGATACTGATTATGCAAAGACGCTGTACAGGCAGGCCATACGGGTTGCCAAGAAGCTGACCGTGTCTACTACAAAGGCCGTGTTTGGCCTGACAGATAGCAACAGCGTAGGGGAGCATTTTTTCACATCGGTGCAAAGCGTACCGGCTTTCTTGCCATCAGTTTTGGCAGGCAAAAACATTCCGTGCTTGATTCCTCATGCAATTGACCAGGACCCGCACTTCCGTGTAACTCGCGATATTGTTCATAAGCTAGGCTACTACAAGCCTGCAGCAATACATTGCATTTTCCTGCCTGCTTTAACTGGGCCAAAAGGGAAAATGTCTGCTTCAATTGCAGAAACTGCAGTTTATACTACCGATGCCCCCGAAGTTGTTGAAAAAAAGATAAGGAAATACGCATTTTCTGGCGGGAGGGATACCGTTGAGGAGCATCGCAAGAAAGGCGGGAATCCTGATATTGACGTTTCTTATCAGTGGCTAAGGTTCTTTGAGGAAGACGACAGAAAACTTGAAAAAATTTACCATGACTACAAGAGCGGGAAGCTGTTAAGTGGTGAATTGAAAGAGATTTTGATTGAAAAGCTGGGGAAATTCTTGATGAAGCACCAGGAAAACAGGGAAAAAGCGAGAAAAGCGCTTGATTCCTACATTCTAAAGGACTGATTCGGCAGGTTTTTATACAACCATAAGATTTCTCCGGGTTTGATTTGGCATGGCCGAATTAATCATAACTGAAAAACCGAAAGCTGCACAGAGGATAGCGGAAGCCCTGGCCGACGGCAAGGCAATAAAAAAAGGCGAGAGGGGAGTTTACTATTACGAAATTACCCACGGGAAAAAAGACATAATTGTTGGCTGTGCAGTGGGCCATCTTTTCGGGCTTGCCGAAAAGGAGAAGAAAAGGGGCATGAGCTATCCTGTTTTTGATGTTGAATGGAAGCCAACTTACGAAACAACGAAAACTGCGGCTTTCTCAAAAAAGTATTACGACACTCTCAAGAAGCTATCCAAAGGCGTTACTGATTTTGTTGTCGCTTGTGATTTTGATGTTGAAGGGGAAGTCATTGGGCACAACATCCTGCGCTACATCTGCAAGCAGAAGGATGCCAAGAGGATGAAGTTTTCTACACTCACAAAAGAGGATTTGGTTGAAGCTTATGAGAAAGTTTCCCCCCATATTGAGTGGGGCATGGCGCATGCCGGGGAAACGAGGCACGAACTTGACTGGTATTATGGCATAAACCTTTCCAGGGCATTAACCGGCTCAATCAAAAAGGCAGGCATTTTCAAGATACTGAGCATCGGGAGGGTGCAGGGGCCTGCGCTGCAGATTATTGTGCAGCGCGAAAAGGAAATAAAGGCATTCAAGCCTCAGCCGTTCTGGCAGCTGCAGCTACAAGGTAAGGTAAGAAATGGCGAGCTGACTGCCCTCCATGAGAAAGACAAGTTCTGGGGCAAGAAAGAAGCTGATACGGTTTATGCGAAGACGAAAGGGAAGAGCGGGACAATCGCCGAAGTCAAGCGGGATGAGTTCCAGCAGCAACCGCCATTTCCTTTTGATTTAACCACACTGCAGACAGAGGCATACAGGTGCTTTGGCGCTCCCCCAAAAGCGACGCTTGAGATAGCTCAGGAGCTGTATACAGCTGGGCTCATTTCCTATCCCAGAACCTCATCCCAGCAGCTGCCGCCAACGATAGGATATTCAAAGATTTTGACGGCAATATCACGGCAACAGGACTATGAAGCACTATGCAAAAGGCTGTTACAGAAATCAGGCCTAAGGCCAAACAACGGCAAAAAGACAGACCCTGCGCACCCGGCAATATACCCAACGGGGCTGAAGCCAAAAGGGCTTGACAAAAGAAGCCAAAAGATTTACGATTTGGTTGCAAGGAGATTTCTGGCCACTTTCGCTGAAGCTGCAACAAGAGAAACAATGACAGTAAGGATTGATGTTAACGGAGAGATTTTTGTTGCAGCCGGAACGCGAACAAAAGTGAAGGGATGGCACGAGTTCTACGGGCCTTATGCGAAGTTCAAGGATGAAGAGCTGCCGCAGGTAACGAAAGGCGAAGAGGTCGCTGTGAAAAAGCTGGAACTTCTGGCAAAAGAAACAAAGCCTCCAGCAAGATACACGGAGGCTTCGATAATAAGGGAGCTTGAAAAGAGGAACCTTGGCACAAAGGCAACAAGGGCTGAGGTTGTTGATACATTATTCAAGAGGGGATACGTTAGTGGCAGGGCAATTGAGGCCACTGATTTAGGGATAAAAATTGTTGAAACATTGGGGAAATACAGCCCCGGAATAATAGACGAAGAGCTGACAAGGCACTTCGAGCTTGAAATGGAAGAGATACAGGAGGATAAGAAAAAAAGTGTGGAAGTCCTTGAGGAGGCAAAGACTGTGCTCGTGAAGATACTTGAAGGCTTCAAGAAAAAGGAAAAAGGCATAGGCGAGGAGCTTATCGAGGCAACAAAGGAGTCTGAAACAAAGGAAAACACAATAGGAAAATGCCCTGCCTGCAACTCAGGTACGTTAATGATGAAACGGGGCAAGTTTGGAAGGTTCATAGCATGCAACACATATCCGGAATGCAAGGCAACGTTCAAGCTTCCATCAAACGGATTTATCAAAAACACAGACAGGCTGTGCGAAACGTGCAAGCACCCCGTGATAACAGTTATCAGAAGCGCCAAAAAGCCCCAGGACGTCTGCATAAACCCGGAGTGCCCAAGCAAGGTCTCGCCTGACGCGAGGAAGCTGATAAAGGAGAACGAAAACAGCACCTGCAAAAAGTGCGGTGAGGGAAAAATGGTCCTCAGAAGAAGCATATACGGGAGCTTCCTTGGCTGCGACAGGTTCCCGAAATGCAAGAACATAGTAAAGGTTCAGTGAGTTTTTTTAAGAATGGCTTTAGTCTGCTCAATTACATCACTTAACACATCAGGATCACGATTAATCACAAGTTTCAATTTTAGTTCCTTGAAAAGAAGGTTGTTGAAGGAGCTGAATACGCCTGATTTTGGCGGCATCATGTCTTTTGTCTGGTTATAGTACTCAGAAAGAGTTGCCCTTTCCCTTTCTCCAACAACATAGAAACTAATAACAGAGCCACCATAAACAAATACGCTGGTAGGGTGAGCGCATTCTACGCCAGTGTAAACGTGCGCACCGAGCGATGTCAAGAACCTGGCGACCATCTTGTCCATTGGTGAGTTGCCCCTGCACATGATATGCACCTTGATTTTGCTTGCAAAAGCCTTCAACTTATTTATGTCATCTTTTGATATAGGCATCCAGAAGAATCTCCTAATTTGGATATATGCTTCCTTAGATTCGCCAAAAAAGGCCGTGTTTATTTTTGAAAATAGGAAATCCCACCCTTCGCTCCAAGAAGCAAAGTTTAGCTCCTGGATTTTCCTTTTCACACCAAGTCCATTTTCACCATATGCCACAGAAAGCTTGCTTACGAATTCCCCTGTTTTTTCAAGCCAAACAGGGCTTATCAGATAGCCATTTTCCTGTCTTGACAAAACACCTCCGGATAGGAGTTCCTTGACGGACTTATAGACCGCCTGGTAGGTTACTATCTTTCCTGACTTATTTTTTACTTCAGAATAAATTTTTCTTACAGTCAAAGGCCAAGATTCAGCAAGAATTTGCAAAATAACTTCCTTCGTGGTTTCCCTGCCACCAAATAAGTTGGCTTCTGACATCGTGATAGAGGAAAAAGTAAAAGAATATAAACTTTTTCGTTTACTTCTGCCATTTCCTTTAAACCGAGAATATTTCAGCTCGTTAAGCTGATTACGCTTGATGGATGGGCTTTCTCTTATGGACTTGAAGCAGCTGATTGCCGCCCCACAAACGCGCGAAGCCATAAAAAGATTCTCACAAAACTACATTGCAGGGAAACCATTTGTTGCCTCATTACTGGTGACGGAAGAGTGCCAGGCTGATTGCGACTTTTGCAGTTACCGAAGAAGCAACACAAAAAGAGAACGGACAAAACCCATTGACTCATATGTTGAAGCTTTGCGGCCACTGAACCTGCCTTTCCTATCAATAGTTGGCGGTGAACCTTTAATGAGAAAGGATCTTTCAAGAATAATAAGGGAATCAAAGCAGGAAAACAGGATACCTTATGTTCAAGCCGTAACTAATGCTGGCTTGCTTACGCAAGGAAAATACAAAGAACTGGAAGAAGCCGGGTTGGATGGCCTGGTGATATCACTTGATTTCGCTTCCACAATGCACTCAACAGAGCGCGGCATCAAAAATCTTTACGAACGCATAGCCGGGATGCTGCCAAAGCTTAACGGGAGGACACAGGTTCGCCTAAATGCAATCCTGATGCGGGACAACCTAATAAGAGATGGAGACCATACTGGTGATGTGCAGGGAATAGTAGAATTTGCAGAACGGTATGGCGTTCGAGTTAGTTTTGGAGCATACTCACCTCATAGGAACGGAAATGATGCGCATCTGCCGCAACCTGCTGACCGGGCAGTTCTAGAGCAGACAGTCAAATACCTGTTAGAAGTCAAAGCAAAGAGAGGCACGATAACTTCTACGGTTGAATATTTAAAGAAGGCCGGGGAATTCTTAAAAGGCAATGAAATAGGAAACTGCCAGGCGGGGAAGAGATTCCTTTGGATAAGCCCTGATGGAAAATACATGCCTTGCAATGATTATCCGCAATACACTTATGGCACTCCTGAAGATGCCAGAAGTTTCCCTGTTGCAAGAACCTGTACTGCATGCTATGCTGAATGCCGCGGATTGCCAGAGCAACTTGCCAGCCGCAACCTAATAAAAGTAGCAAAGGTTGGCATAGGCTTTTCGGATATGGTAACTAAGGAGCCTTAAAAAAATCTGCAAAGGAAATTGTCGTAATTCTGCAATAGCCAGAAAGGTTTAAATCGTGGCATCAGCAATAATAGGCTGAATGCTCGCAAATGAGGACATAATAATCAGAGTGGCACTTGCCATATTAGTGGGAGCCCTGATAGGGCTGGAAAGGGAGAAAACAAAGCATGCTGCAGGGCTACGAACCCACCTGCTTGTATGCATAGGCTCAACACTGATAACCCTCACTTCAATTGACATGTTCCCGCAGAACCCAGCCCCGATAACAGCTGCCATAATAACAGGAATAGGCTTTCTCGGGGCAGGCACGATTTTCAGGGACAAGAACAATGTTCGCGGACTGACAACGGCGGCAAGCATATGGGCAGTTGCCGGGCTTGGGCTTGCACTCGGGGCAGGCGCTTACGTAATAGCAGCAGCCGGAACCCTAGCAATGATGTTCACCCTGGAATTTGGGCGAATACAATACATGATAACAAAGAAAAAGCGAAAGTGGAGCTAAAACTCCAGGATTCCCTTGGCTTCTGCAACAAGGCTCGGGCTGCTGCCGCCGTGCCATGTTATCCTCGGCCTGACACGCATAGGGTAAAGGCGCTCGTTCGTGTCGTCAAAAAGCAGGGCAGCACCCTTAACCCTTGGAAGGTCATCAAGGCTTTTGTCAAGCCCCTCGCGCATATAGCTCTGCATCAGGGCCCCAAGGGCGTCAACGTCTATTTTTGCCGTGATTCTGTGCGAAATAACCACATCTGACTGTGTCATGACATCCGTATGAATCTGGCCTGGCTGCTGAGAGGCGAGCACAAGCGAAATGCCTGGCTGGCGGCCTTCCCTGAGCACAGTTATGAGGGCGTCTGAAGCCGGGGTTGAGCCGTGTTTGGGCAAAAACTCATGAGCCTCGTCAACAATAAGCCAGATGAGCGGGACTTCTTTCTTTGCTCCCTCTTCCCTGGTTCTTGACAGCGTGGTTGTCCTTTTTATGGACCCAAGCTCCTCAGCCTTCCTGACCATCATGCGCTCATTAAACAGCTTCTTGGCAACAATGCCTATTACCAATGCGCGGATATTGCTTTTGCCGCCAGCGACAGCGTAAGGGCTAAGGTCGATAACAGTAATCTGGCCCCCAATTGCCAAATCACTCACAGGCGTTGATTTCTCGCTAAACAAGCCCCATTCCTCGGCAGAGTAAAACATGTTCTCAACAGCAGCCTTGACCTGCTCCTCTGTGCGCCCATCACTCTTGACAGCATCAGCAATATCCTGAATGGAGAAGCTTTGCTGCTGCTTCCGCAAGCCGGAAACAACCCTTCCAATCAGCGAGCCGAACGGGCTTGTTATGTCAACATTGAAAATGCTGCACCAGTCGCCGGCACTTAGCTCTGATGGATTGATTGAGAAAGGCAGGTCAACGGGTATGCCACGCTCCTTGTAGTCTGAGTAGCTGCCAAAAGGAACGTAAATCCTCGCATTAAAGCGCTGGTATTGGAACCCCCATTCCCTGAGCAGTTTCTCGTCTTTCTTGTTCTCATACTTCATTGTCCAGAAAATGCCCATGGTGTCAAAAACAACCACGCTCAGATTACTCGTAAGCTCAGGCTCAAGGGACATCATGCCTTCAGCCATAGCCATAATAGAATACGATTTTCCAGAACCCCTCTTCCCAAAAACAGAAACAACGTGGCTTCTCAAAACGTCCATGTAAATCGCTGTTGAGAGCGATGTTGTCTGTCCCATCTTTACGTAGTGCTTGCCAATGAGAAACGTGCCCTTGTCGCCAAAAGCCTTCCTGTCCTCTTCATCTCTCCCGACAATTATCTCGTACATTCACAGCCTCTTTTTACCCATTCCTGCTTCTGTGGCAATAAATACTTTGCTGTTATAACAGTTCACTCAGGTAAAGTCAACTTGTCTGTGTTTTGTGCCGTTATTTTTTGCAAAAAGCTTAAATAATAGAACAGGGAAATGAGATGCCAATGAACATTCCAAAGATCGGCCCGGGAAAGGGTCACGGCGGCATTATCAAGCTCCTCCTGCTGCTGGCAATAATCGCGGCTGCAGCATACTTTCTTGACAAGAATGAGATAATACAACTCCCTTTCAAGCTGCCATTCTAAGAGTGCGGAAAAGTTTATAAAACGCCGACAGCTGCCTACAGGCAATGAACAAAGAGCTTGCTGAGTTGAAGAAGGAGATAGAGGCAATTGACTCCAAAAGAGAAGCTCTCATCGCCAGCACGAGGGAAATACTGAAGGCTGCCAAAGGGGCAATTTATTCCCTGCAGCGAGGCGATAACGAGGCAGCTGAAAAGGCTCTTTCCGAACTGAAGCCGAAGATTGCTGCGCTCAAGCCGTATTCTGAGGACGCCAATTATGCAAGCGTCACAAAGCCGCCAATACAGGAATACGTGGAAGCGGCGTGCTTCAGCGAGTTTATCGCAACCGGAAAAATACTGCCAAGAAAGGAGCTTGGGGTGTCTGCTGAAAATTACATAGCA